>CATOKC010000195.1 GCA_951800675.1 uncultured Oscillibacter sp. | reverse complement strand
GCAGCCGACTTCAGGATCATGACAAAAACATGATTCCGGAGCCGGCCACCTTGTCATTTCGAAAATTTGGGGGCGTTCACATCGTTCCCAGTGAAAGCGTTGGGGCCGGGATTGGACATGGAGAAGTACATCTTCGCCGCCTTAGTCGTGCCAAAGTCCCGATTGGATCCGGTGTCCTGCACTTCGTTGAACGCGTCCCGGAACATCTGGTTGTGGGCCTCCTCCCGGTTGAGAAGAAAATCGATGGTTGCCCGTACCTTCTTGTCATCAATCTGGCGGTACAGGTACTCGTACACCACCTTGGCCCGCTGTTCGGAGGCGATGTTGCTGAGCAGATCGGCGCATAGGTCGCCAGTGACGGTCACATAGTCTCCCGTCCAGGAATAGCCGGAGGCATTGATGAGCCCTGGGTTCAGGCCAAGCAGGACATGGGTCTGGATCTCGCCCGCCTTGACCTGGTCTGCATCCACATCGTGGCCGTTGAGTAGGTTGATGGTCTGAGCCACCATTTCCATATGGCCCAGCTCTTCCGCCGCGATATCCAGAAATAAATCCTTAATCTTCTGATCCTTGATACGGAAAGACTGGGACATATACTGCATGGCGGCTTTCAGTTCGCCGTTTCCGCCGCCCAGCTGCTCCTGTAGCAAAGCGGCATACTGGGGGTTGGGACGCTCCACACCCACGGGATGGAACAGTGCTTTTTCGTGTTTGAACATGGCAATACCTCCTCGTTTGTTTGTAGTTTTCCAACATTGGAGGAAAGTATGCCGGGAACTGTGGTTTACGCACCGCACTTTCTCCCTTCTCCTGCCATAAAATAGGCGGAAGGAGGGATTTCTTTATGGAATGTCAGAACTGTCCCATTGGCCAAACCGCGCCCCACAGCTTTCCGCCCCAGCACCAAGACCAGCAGCCCGGTCTGGAATGTCAGATGAACCCACGCCCCATCTCAGAGTGCGCTCCGACCGGCCCAAAGCTCGCCAACCGCGTGGCCCTCATTACTGGCGGGGACAGCGGCATTGGACGGGCGGTGGCCTACGCTATCGCGAAAGAGGGGGCAAAAGTGTCCATCGCCTACTACGATGAAGATCGGGATGCCCAGGAGACCGCCGAACACATTCGCCAGTTGGGCGGCGAATGCCTGCTCCTGCGGGGCGATCTGAAAGATCCGGCATTCGCCAAGCGCTGTGTGGAGCAGACGGTGGAGCACTTCGGTACACTGGACATTCTGATTAACAACCACGCCGTCCAGTTCATCCGGCGGAGCATCCTGGATATTACCCGGGAACAGCTCTCCCTGGTGTTTCAGAACAATGTGTACTCCTTCTTCTATCTGATTCAAGCCGCTCTGCCCCACCTCCACCCTGGAAGCTCCATCATCAACACCACCTCCGTCACCGCCTACCAGGGTCATAAGGATCTCATCGACTACAGCGCCACCAAAGGCGCCATCGTGTCCCTCACCCGTTCCCTGGCACTGTCCCTGGTGGATCAGGGCATCCGGGTAAATGCCGTAGCCCCAGGCCCCATCTGGACGCCACTGATTCCCGCGTCCTTCTCGGCGGAGGAGGTGCGCACCTTCGGCTCCAGCACCTCCAAGGTGCCCATGCTCCGGGCGGGCCAGCCCTGCGAGGTGGCCCCCTGCTATGTCTTCCTGGCCTCGGACGATTCCAGCTACATGACCGGGCAGGTGCTCCACCCCAACGGCGGCACCATTGTGGGCTCTTAAATATTTGTCCGCCGGACCGCAAATACTGAAACAATCAAACCATCAGGGCCGCGGCTTAGCGGTCCCGGAAAGGAACACAAATGAGCAACCGTCTGAGCACGGAACGTTCCCCATACCTTCTCCAGCATGCAGAAAACCCAGTGGACTGGCGTCCCTGGGGACCGGAGGTCTTTGAGGAGGCAAAGCGCACCGACAAACCGGTTCTCCTGAGCATTGGCTACTCCACCTGCCACTGGTGCCACGTCATGGCCCATGAGTCTTTCGAGGACGAGACGGTGGCACAGGCCGTCAACGCCGCCTTCCTCCCCGTCAAGGTGGACCGGGAGGAGCGGCCCGATGTGGACGCGGTGTATATGGCGGCATGTCTGGCCATGAACGGCTCCGGCGGCTGGCCTTTGACCGTGCTACTGACTCCGGACCAAAAGCCCTTCTGGGCAGGCACCTATTTGCCAAAGGACCAACTCCTGCACCTGCTTAGAAAGGCGGCCCGCCTATGGCGGGAAGATCGGGCGGGAGTGCTGGTCACCGGGGACACCCTCACCGCCCATTTGCAGCAGGAGGGGCAGGCCCGCCCCGGCACACCCAGCCGGGAACTCGTCCGGCAGGCGGTTAGCCAGTTTGCCCAGAGTTACGATGAGCGGTGGGGCGGCTTTGGCGCCGCACCCAAGTTTCCCACGCCCCATAATCTGATCTTCCTGTTGCGTTATGCCCAACTCGCCAAGGAGGAACACGCACGGGAAATGGCCCTGCACACTCTAAACAACATGTATCGGGGTGGGCTGTTCGACCATGTGGGCGGTGGATTTTCCCGATACTCCACCGATCAGCACTGGCTGGTCCCCCATTTTGAAAAGATGCTCTATGATAACGCTCTGCTGGCCCTGGCTTATACAGAGGCGTTTCAGCATGCCCGCTGCCCCATCTACGGGGAAATCACCCGCCGCACGCTGGACTACGTGCTGCGGGAGTTGTCCGGCCCCCAGGGCGGCTTCTGCTGCGGGCAGGACGCGGACAGCGACGGTGTGGAGGGAAAGTATTACGCGCTGACCCCCGATGAGCTGGCTCAAGCGCTGGGCGGCGTGGACGGATTGCGCTTCTGTCAATGGTACGGCATCACCCCAGAGGGCAACTTTGAGGGCAAAAGCATCCCAAACCTGCTGGGCCAATCCCAGTTTGATCAGGATCCGGAGGATATGGCGGCGCTGAGGGAACAAATGTACGCTTACCGCCTGAGCCGGACAGCGCTCCACCGGGACGACAAGGTGCTCACTGCCTGGAACGGGCTGGTAATGGCGGCGTTGGCCCGGGCAGGGTTGGTGCTGGACGAACCCTGGTATCTGGACGCCGCCCGCCAGACGGCGGAGTTCCTTGCGGAAAAGCTTACCACCTCAGATGGCCGATTGCTGGCCCGCTGGCGGGACGGGGATGCCGCCCATCCGGGTAAGCTGGATGACTACGCCTTTCTTGCCTATGGACTGCTGGAGCTGTACAGCGCCACCTTCGATGCATCGTATCTCACCCGCGCTGTGGGACTGGCCGACTGCCTGCTGAAACTCTTTTTCGACGGAGAGCGCGGCGGCTTTTACCCCTACGCCTCCAATGGAGAACAGCTGCTGACCCGGACGAAAGAGGCATACGATGGGGCCATGCCGTCCGGTAACTCTATAGCGGCGCTGGTACTCTTCCGGCTGTCCAGGCTCACCGGGGAAATGCGCTGGCGGGAGGCGGCGGATCTCCAGCTGTCCTGGCTGGCGGGGGCGGCAGAAGGATATCCCGCCGGGCACAGCTTCGCTATGCTGGCCTGTTTGGAGGAGCTGTGGCCAACCGCAGAGCTGGTGATAACCGCTCAGAAGCCGCCAGAAGAATTGCGGGGCTTCCTTCGGGAAGCTCCCCGCCTGGGGCTAACGGTTTTGGTCAAAACGCAGGAAAATGCCGGAACGCTGGCCGCCCTGGCCCCGTTTACCAAGGATTATCCCATTCCGGCACAGGGAGCACAGTATTACTTGTGCCAGGGCGGGGCCTGCGCTCAGCCGGTGGACAGCATACCAGAGTTAAAGATTTTTTCGGAGCAGAACCGCTGAACCACGAAACCACTTTGTGAGCAAATAAAAACCACCCCGTATGAGGTGGTTTTTATTTGCTCATCAGTCATCGCCGCGCAGAAGGTTCTGCGCATAGTCCTTCAAGCTGGCAAAGGAATTGACACTGTCGGACCGGGTGCTGATCTGTTCCCTGGCGTAGTCCGGGAGGGTATCGAAATAGTGTCTGGCTTCCGGCTCGCTGCGCAGCAGGGCATTTAAATCCGAATAGTGCTGCATTGACAAATCACCTCAAACATATGGTTTGCGGACTATGGGGAAAGTATGCAGGCTATGGCAAAGCGAGAGCCACCTTTCTGAATTTTTTGGATAGACAGCTTTCCTGTGCCGTGTTATTCTATTAAGGTAATCTACCAGTGGGGGAATAGCAGATGGATAGACATACGATCAAGGACTTAACGCTAATGCTGATGTACCTCACATCCTGGGAGGAGAGCCTCGTTCCGGGCATTCGGAAAAAGCCTGACCGAGCCGGGATATATCCGAAAGCCCGTCTGTGTTGGAAGGGATATGATTTTGACATTCTGAATGAGCTGACAGACGAAGGGTTGGTCAACGCCGGAGGCCGAAGCAAATCCGCGTCTTTCAACGCCGAAGGTGAAGCAAAAGCACTCGAGCTTTTGAACGCATATGGAATTGAAATTGATACATCTGAGTGACAGAGGTGCAGACATGGTCAAATCGGTTTTTATCGACTACATGGGTACCATCGTGGATGAACACAGTCCGGAGATGGCGGAAATTGTCCGCCGCATCTGTAAAGACAGCAATATCCATGACCCTATGGTCCTATGTTTGGGGTTGGGAGTGTTACGATGAAACGAACAAAATATCCGATCCATCCCGATTTTCAGAAGTGGGCGAACATGAATCCACCGCTTCATAAAGCCACAATTCCCGTGATGCAAAAGCTCATGGGCCTCCTCTTTACAAGAGAACGCTCCACGGCTGATGTGACCGTGGAGCGGAAAGTCATTCCCGTGGGTGGCGGCACGGTCCGGGCGCTTTGGTATTGTCCGAAAGACGTTGGGGAACACGCACCTTGTCTCT
>CATOKC010000194.1 GCA_951800675.1 uncultured Oscillibacter sp. | reverse complement strand
TTGATGATGTACTTCCCGCTCCAGCCGCCGAAGTCCTCCAGCTTCACCGTCACCCCTGCCACCAGCCCGGTATTTCCAGGAAGGGTAAAGGTCGCGGTACGGTTAAACTTGTTGTGCAGCCGCAGGTGCTTTTCCGCCAGTGCCTGCGCCTCTCCCGCGTCTTTCACCTTTGCCGTGATCTCCAGACATTGGCCGCTTTCGCTGTCCTCGCCCTCCGCCGTGGCCGTACCCTCTATGAGCTTTCCCGTAGCGGCATCCGCATAGCTGACGCGGCAGGAGCCGTACTGCGTCTCCGCCGCGCCGGTGGAAAGCCGGTAGCTGATATACTCCGTGCAGTTCAGGTCCTTCCCGTAGGCCCCATACGCCCCCGGTGCTGCTGGCAGTATCCTCCCGTTGTTGCGCCGGATGGTCAGCACAGGCGGCTTTTCCTCATAGGCTGCTTGATCGAATAGGACAAGCTGCCCGTCGGAGCATTTCAGGGAGATTCCCGCATCGTGGCATAGGCCGGATAAAAAGCTCATATCCGATTCCTTGGTCTGCTCCACCCGCTCGTAGGACGGGTCATTGTCCGATTCATAAACGCAGGAGAGGCCGCCGTTTCCGGCGATCTCTCCTGCAATGGCTGATAGCTTGTAATTCTCCCACGCCTTTGATTTCTTGGTCTGGCGGATAGGAGAGCTGTATCCCAGGGATACCCCGCTGATGTTGATGGTCGCAGGCGGCCCCGCCGCCTCCACGCTGTCCAGTTCGAAACTGCCCGTCGGCAGCGATCCGCCGCCGCTTCCCCAGTTTTCCGGTGTAATGGTGGCGCTGATCTTCAGCTTGGAGGCGGCGGTCGCGTTGATGGCTTTCTCCAGCCAGTTTTGCAGCCAGACAGAATCCCTGTCCTGGAGACTGATCTGCAATGTGTCGGAATCGTCCTCCTCGCTGTCCTTGTATGATAGTGACAGGAGGTACGGTTTGATATCCTCCGTGATATCCGCGCCGTCAAAGATAACGCGCAGGTCTGTGCGGCGCGCGGCGGCTGGATCGCTCACGTCCCCGCCCCCTTCCGCTTCCATGGCGGCAGAGAGCTGTTGATTTTCGTCTCCCGCTCCGGCAGCGTCAGCACGATCCCGGAAGGAAAGATGTAGATATCCCTGTACTGCCTGTTCAGGTTCATCAGGCGGTCCGTATAGTTGACGCTGCCCAGCTGCTCATAGGCGACAGCGTCCCACATATCCCCCGCCTTTGTGGTGTATGTCGCCATGCGCTACCACCGTGCCCTTCTCTCGTTGCGCTTCTTCTCCTCGTACCATGCGTCAAACCGCGCCTTATCTTCCCGCAGGGCGGCGTCCACGTCCTCGCGGCTGGCGTTGCCCTGGATGAGGATGGTGGGCGCGTAGGTGATCGTCACCGGCCCGCCGCCGTTTCCATTCGGCCAGTGCGGTCCGCCATCGGAGTTGTCAAACGTCTCCAGACGCGCCGGACGGTTGGACACGCCCAGCATCTGTCCGGCCTTGGCCCACGTCGCTATATTGCTTGCACGGGCGCTCCGCTGGAAGCTGATGACCGCCTCCGTCCCGGCCTCGCCCGCAATACTCGGCCCCGTAGTAAAGCCGCCCTTCGCCAGCATGGGGAGTTCCGGGATGTTGATGCTGAATTTCTTGCCGCCGATCAGCGGCACCCAGTCCGGTATATCCAGACCCAGGCCATTGATACCGGAGATCGCTTTGTTGATGATGGAAATGACCGCGTTCAGAGGCGTTTTGATCAGAGCGCCCAGCCCTTCAAAAATTCCGCCGAAAATATTCTGGACCCCTTGCCACGCCTGTTGCCAATTTAATGTGAAAACGCCGGTCACAAAGTCGATGATGCCCTGGAAAACGGTCTGGACCGCCGAAGCGATAGTTGCCAGCCCGGAGCTGAACGCCTCGTATCCGGCCAGCAGCGCGGGAATGACCACGCTTGCAATGCTCAAAACCACCGAAATGACGCCCTCGATAATCGGGAGTGCGATTTGAATTGCCGAGCCGATCACCTGCATACAGGCCATGACTGCCGACCCCAGGTTTGAAATGATGCCGGAAATGACGGGGGCCGCAGCCGTGAAGGTCTGCAGCAGAATAGGCACCACCGTCTGCGTGATGAAACCGAATATTTGCTCGATGATCGGCTTGACCGTCGTGTTGGCAAATGTGACCACCTGGCCGACTACGCCCATGACCGATTGAAGGACCTGCACCAGAGCGTCGAACGCCGCCCCGGCATCGTCTCCGAACATCCCGGTAATAGCGTCCCGCAGCGGGGCCATGGCCGCCGCCACGCCGCCGTCCTGAAACAGTCCTGTGATGAAGGTCCCGACGTTTTGCAGAGCGCCAACGAACGAATCAAAGACGGCCAGCCCCGCGTCGCCAAAGACGTTTCCGACAATTTTGCGTATATCCTCCAGGTGGTCCCCCAAGATACTGACCACCGCAATAATGCCGGAAATCACGCCGACAATAGGTATTATGCCGGAGAGGAGGCCGCCGAAGCCGGAGGCCATTGGCCCCCAAATGCTGCCCAGCGCACCAGCGCCAGCGCTCATAAAGCTGCCGGCATTCCCCAGCACTCCGCCGATTGCCTGCACTGGTGCGGAACCTGCCGCGCGACCGGCAAGTCCCATTACGCCCTGCGCCAGCCCTCCGGCCTTACCAGTCACCCAGCCCGCGCCGCCGCGTATCGCGCCGATCGCGCTGTTGACCGATCCGGTCAAGCCAGTCGCGCCGGAAATGCCGGACAGTATCTCTCCCAGCGTCCCCGCCGCCGCTTTTACGCCGCCGCCGATCCTGGTATTCCCCAGGCTTGCCAACGACGACGTGATCCCGCCAAAATAGCCTGATATTCCTCCGCCCAGTTTGGTTTGTCCCAGGAGCGTACCTGCTCCGCCGAACAGCGTGCCCAGCAGACTTCTTCCGCTCAACCGCGCGTCTATTCTGGCGGTTCCCAGGATATCGCCAGCCGTGCCCAGCAGGCTTGGTATTGCCGCTGCCGTCGATGCCGCCGCGTTCTGCCCGCCCCTAAAGAGGTTTCCCATCAGCCCGACGATACCGCCGCTGCCTGTATGGGTGCTTCCTCCTGTTTTGGAGCCGAACACCAAACCGCCAGCGCCGCGCAGGAGACTTTCAATCCCCGGCGCGAATTTCATAGCGGCAAACGCCGCCGCCAGCTTGCCCAGGAAGGACAGCACTTGCGGCCCGTTATTCACCAGATAGTCAAGGAATTTCTGGATTGCTGGCATGGCGTTTTCCAGAGCCTCCGCCGCTCCGCTTACTCCCTGGCTGAACAGTGTTGCCAACTGCTGCGCGATCTCCCCCAGCTCCGGCATACCCCGTAGCTGGTTCATAAAGTCGATCAGCGCCACGCTGATTTCCTTTTTTGCCGGGAGGAACGCGGTGCCCACGTCGATCTTCATTGCCTGGAACGCATTTGCCATCATACTGTCTATGGCCCCCGATGTGCTGGCCTTGATGATGAACTCCCGTTCCATGCTCCCGGTATATAGGCTTGGGTCGTTCACCATAGCCAGTGCGTCGGTGAACTGTCCCAGGTTTCCAGTTAGTTTAGCCGCGCCCTGGATTGCCCACTGTCCGAACAGTGTTTTCAGGGCTGCCACCTGCTTGTCGGCGTCAATGTTCCCAATGGCCTCGAACACGTCTATCATGGTGCCGGTAGCGTCCACCTGCATAGACTTTGCCACGCCCTCCGCCGTGAAGCCCAGCGATTCCCACATTTCCTTTTGGGCCTTTGTGGCGCTGGACCCCAGGCTTAGATTTGTGTACATTCGGCTGATACTGGTTGCCGCCCTGCTTCCTTCTACGCCCATAGCCAGCATAGACGTTGCCAGCGCCGCCGTGCTGTCTGCACTCATACCGGCAATCTGGCCCAGCGCGGCGGAATCGTTTACCACTTGGGCAATTTCCGCCGCCGTGGTGGCGTTGTTCGCGCCCAGGTAGTTGATCTGGTCGGACAGCACCATCACTTGGTCGTGGGTCATGTTGAAGGAATGTTCCCACTTCGCCGCCCAGTCGCCCGCCTGCTCTGCGCTGATGTCCATTGCCGTGCCCATCATGGCAACGTCTTTCAGAAATCCGCTGATATTCCCGGCGGTGTCTGTCTGGATAAGATCACTGATGCCCTTGCCGGACTGTCCGGCAGCGGCGGCAAGCTGTGTCAGCTCCTCCGCCGTCATGGGGATTTGTGTGCTCAAATCCAGAATAGCGTCGGACATGGCCGCGTAGTTCTCTGCGTAGGTCGCGCCGTTGCTCGCCAGCTTGTCGCTAATAAGCCCGTCCGCGTCGGCCAGGCCTTCAACGTACTTCACCACGTCGCCCATCTGGCTTTCAAAATCCTTGGCGGCGTCCGTGCATTTTGCGAGTGCGGCGACGGTCCCGGTAGCCAGCGCACCCATTGCCGCAAGCCCCACGGTGCCCACCTTGGAAAGTGTGGTGGACAGGCTGCTCACATTGCTTTGGGCTGCGTTGATTGCGTTGATAAGGCTCTTATCTACCTTGCCTGCGATCTTGATACTAAGCTCTAATGTTTTGTTGCCCGCCACTCCTTCACCACCTCGTTATTCAGCTCCACAAAATCCCGCTTTGGCATGGTCAGGTAGAAGTCAACGCTGGTATGGGTTGCGGCGGACAGGCGGATTGCCGCTTTGCGCAGGGCCTTAAATCCGCCCTCTACTCGAAAAAATCCCCGTCATTCACCGCGTTTTTCAGCTTCACGGCCTCGCAGACCGGCAGGCTTGTAAAGAACTCCTCCGGCAATCCGGTTGCCATGCTCGCAACGACGCAGGCGTACAGGTAGTTGAAGGAGGTTTCCGTGACCACGAAGCCCTCCCGCGCCATGCGGTTTTCCGCCGCGCTTTCCTGCA
>CATOKC010000193.1 GCA_951800675.1 uncultured Oscillibacter sp. | reverse complement strand
GGACACCACCCGCAGCATGGCGCTGCGGCAGTTCACCCGAATCTGCATGGCGGGCTTCTTCAAAGATATCATCCGGTATTCCTCCGAAAAATCCACTGCCACCCCCTGTTCCCGCTCGAAGGACACATAAGGGTAGCCCGCCAGGTCCACCTCCGTCACCGAGGGCCTTTCCGCCAGAGGGTGCTCCCGGCGGACGTAAACACAGGGGTCCACCACCGCCACCTCATGGAACACCAGCGCTCGGGAATCCAAAAAGCGGAAGATCATCTTTTCCGTCAGCTCCGTCAGGCAGATGACGCCCAGCTCCGCCCGGTGGTCATACACGTCGTCAATAACGGCGTCCATGTCCACCTCCCGGACGGAAAATTGGTAACGGCTGGCCTCCGGGGTCTGGAGCAGTTCAATAAAGGCATCCTCCGTAAAGGGATACCGTTGGGAGGAAACGGAAAGATGGGTGGCGGGAGCGGCGTTCCGGGCCTCGCCGTAGCGGGTTTCAATCCACTGCTTCTGCTCCAGAAGGGACGCGGCATAGCCCAAAAACTCCCGCCCGTCCGGCGTGAACTCCACCCCCCGATTGCTGCGGACGAAGAACTGGATACCCAGCTCCTCCTCCAGCTCCCGGATGGCGGTGGAAATGCCGGACTGAGAGAGAAACAGCTTGTTGGCCGCTTTGTTGATGGAGCCGCATTTGGAGACTTCTACCACATAGGTCAGCTGCTGAAAGGTCATAGCGCCGGTTCCTCCTGTAAAGCCTGAACAATATCTGAACGGTATTATAAAGCACTTTCCGGGCAATGTCAAATAGCTATCACTTAAAACGCTAACAAATTCTCAAAAACTCATACTAACACCACGGCGAAAAAAATGGTATGATTACTATTATAAGTTGACAAAAAATCAAAGCGCCTATCTTTAATCCATAGTCAACTTTACCTTAATTCCGCTGTTAAATGATCTCTCCACACACTCTCACAAGTCCGCCTGTTGCCAGAAAAAAAGACGCTTTTATAGCAAAAAAACTGAACCCAAACTTTTTCCCGCAAAAATTGACACCGGGCGGCTCAAAAAGAAAGGAAGGTAAACTATTATGAACTGTAAGAACAAGGGCTTTGCCACCCGTCAAATTCACGCCGGCAAGGTAGAGAACACCGCCGGCTCTCTGTGCGCCCCGATTTACCAGACCTCCACCTTTGAGTTTGCGTCTGTGGAGCAGGGCGGCGCCCGTTTCGCCGGCAAAGAAGAGGGTTATATTTACAGCCGCCTGGGCAACCCCACCACCGCGCTGGTAGAGGCGAAAATGGCCGACCTAGAGGGCGGCGAGGACGCCCTGGTAGCCGCCTCCGGCATGGGCGCTATCTCCACCGCCCTGTGGAGCTCCGTCTCCTCCGGCGACGAAATCGTAGCGGACGAAACCCTGTACGGCTGCACCTACTCCTTGCTGGAGCATGGTATGCGTCAATTTGGCGTCAAGGTCACCCTCACCGACCTGAGCGACATTGAAAACCTCAAAAAGGCGCTGACCGATAAAACCAAGGTGGTGTATTTCGAGACCCCCTGCAACCCCACCATGAAAATCCTGGACATCGCCCTCATCGCCAAAACCGCCCACGACTTCAAGTCCGACATCCGGGTAATCGTGGACAACACCTTCTGCACGCCCTATCTCCAGCTGCCTCTATCCCTGGGCGCTAATACCGTGGTCCACAGTGCCACGAAATACCTCAACGGCCACGGAGATGTCATCGCGGGCGTCATCGTCGGCGACAAGGAATTTGTGGGCAAGTGCCGCATGTTCGGCCTGAAAGACCTAACCGGCGCGGTGCTGAGTCCCTTCGACGCCTTCCTGATGGCCCGGGGCATGAAAACCCTGGACATCCGCATGGAGCGCCACTGCGCCAACGCCAAGAAGGTGGCCGCTTTCTTCGAATCCCACCCCGCCGTCTCCAAGGTCTATTATCCTGGCCTGGAGAGCTTCGAGGGTCACGAGATCGCCGCGAAGCAGATGAAGCTCCCCGGCGGCATGATCGCCCTGGAGCTGAAAGCCGATAAGGCCGCCACCGCTGCCGCTCTGAATAAGCTGGAGCTATGCACCGTGGCCGTCTCCCTGGGCGACGCCGAAACCCTGGTGGAACATCCCGCCACTATGACCCACTCTACTTATTCCGCCGAGGAGCTGAAAGCCGCCGGCATCTCCGAGGGCCTGGTTCGTGTCAGCGTGGGTCTGGAGGACGCCGAGGACATTATCGCCGACTTCAAGGCCGTGCTGGACCCCCTGGTGTAATTTCCTTACATTTCAGCGGCGGGCAGGTCTTTACTGCCCGCCGCCTTTCTGGTACAATGAGCTTGGACGGACCCGGAGCCCTGTCTCCGCCGCCTCCAAGCAAGAAACGAAAGGAGTCAACAGCGCATGAAAGACATCGTAGAAATCCGCTGGCACGGCCGTGGGGGCCAGGGGGCGAAGACGGCTTCCCTTCTACTGGCGGACGCGGCGTTCAACACGGGCAAATACGTCCAGGGCTTCCCAGAGTACGGCCCGGAGCGCATGGGCGCGCCCATTACGGCGTACAACCGCATCAGCTCGGAGCGGAGCACGGTCCACTCCAACATCTATGAGCCGGACTATGTAGTCGTGGTGGACGAGACGTTGATCTCCGCCGTGGACGTGACGGCGGGCCTCAAGAAAGAAGGAGCCATCGTCATCAACTCCGGCAAGTCCCCCGCCGAGCTCCGCCCCCTGCTGAAGGGCTACGAGGGCCGGGTGTGCGCCATCGACGCCGGGAAGATTTCCGAGGAGGAGCTGGGCAAGAACTTCCCCAACACCCCCATGCTGGCGGCGATTGTCAAGGTCAGCGGCGTGGTGGACGCGGAGGAATTCGTCAAGGACATGGAAGCCTCCTTTAAGCACAAGTTCGCCACGAAACCCCAGGTCATCGAGGGCAACATGCGGGCCCTGAAACGCTCTATGGAGGAGGTCAAGGAAGGATGAGCCATTTAGCGAAGGATATGACCCCTCAGGTCACATGGAAAGACATCACCCCCGGCGGCGCCATCTTCGAGGGCGGCACCTCCCAAGTGGTGGAGACCGGCGACTGGCGGACCATGAAGCCGGTGCTGGATATGGACAAGTGCAGGCAGTGCCTGCTGTGCGCCCCTGTCTGCCCGGATATGTCCATCCCGGTCAACAAGGAAGGCAAGCGGGAGGACTTCAACTACTTCTTCTGCAAGGGCTGCGGCATCTGCGCCAATGTCTGCCCCTTCGGGGCCATCACCATGGTCAAGGACGAAAAGTAAGGAGGGGCCAGGATAAAATGAGTATTCGAGAGAGACTTTCCGGCAACGAAGCCATTGCCTACGCGATGAAGCAGATCAACCCCGACGTCATGGGAGCCTACCCCATCACGCCCAGCACCGAAATTCCCCAGTACTTCTCCGCCTACGTGGACAACGGCGAGGTGGATACCGATTTCATCGCCGTGGAATCCGAGCACAGCGCCATGTCCACCTGCATCGGTGCGGAAGCCGCCGGATGCCGCGCGATTTCCGCCACCAGCTCCTGCGGCCTCATTTACATGGCCGAGATGCTGTATGTGGCCGCTTCCGACCGTCTGCCCATCACCCTGGCGGTTTCCTGCCGCGCCCTGTCCGGCCCCATCAACATCAACAACGACCACTCCGACGCCATGGCGGTCCGGGACGCGGGCTGGCTGATGCTGTTTGCCGAAACCAACCAGGAAGCCTATGACAACTATCTCCAGGCCATGCGGATCGGCGAGGCGGTGAGCCTGCCCATCATGATCTGTCAGGACGGCTTCATCACCTCCCACGCCATTGAGAACATTGAGCTGGAGGAGACGGAGAAGGTCCGGGAGTTCGTGGGCGAGTACAAACCCCAGCACTACCTCCTGAACAAGGACGAGCCCATCGCTGTGGGCCCCTATTCCACCCCCGTGTACTACATGGAAACCAAGCGGGCCCAAGCACAGGCCATGATGGACGCGAAGGACGTCATCAAGAAGGTGGCGGACGAGTTCGCCGCCTGGACGGGCCGGCAGTACGGGCTGATTGAAAAATACGAGATGGACGATGCGGAAGAGGCCATCATCATCATCGGCTCCTCCGCCGGCACCGCCCGGGAGGCCATCAAGCAGCTCCGGGCCCAGGGCAGGAAGGTGGGCATGATCAAGATCCGCTCCTTCCGCCCCTTCCCCGCCGTGGAGATCGCCGAGGCTCTGAAAAACGTGAAGGCCTTCGCCGCCATGGACAAGGACGACAGCTTCAACGCCCACTGCGGCCCCATCTTCGCGGAAACCTGCGCGGGACTCTACGCCAATGGAATCAGCGGCCCCAAGGGCATCAGCTATATCTACGGCCTGGGCGGCCGGGACGTGCGGGTGGAGAGCATCCAGCACGTGTTCGCGGACCTGGAGAAGATCGCCCAGACCGGCGATGTGGGCGAGACCTACCGTTACCTGGACGTGCGGGAATAAGGAGGGAACAGTCAAAATGGCCTATAATCTGAAAGAAAACGTCATGAAAGAGGACCGCTTCACCGGCGGTCACAGAATGTGCGCGGGCTGCGGCTGCCCCATCGCCGTGCGGACGGTGCTGCGGGCGCTGGAGCCGGAGGACCACGCGGTGGTCTGCTCCGCCACCTGCTGCCTGGAGGTCTCCTCCTTCATGTACCCCTACACGTCCTACAAGGACAGCTTCATCCACAACGCTTTTGAGAACGCGGCGGCGACCCTGTCCGGCGTGGAAACCGCCTACCACGCGATGAAAAAGCGGGGCAAAATTGACGCGACCTACAAGTTCATCGCCTTCGGCGGCGACGGCGGAACCTATGACATCGGCTTCCAGAGCCTGTCCGGCGCTATGGAGCGGGGCCACGACATGGTCTATGTCTGCT
>CATOKC010000192.1 GCA_951800675.1 uncultured Oscillibacter sp. | reverse complement strand
TCGCCGGGGCCGCTTGGATGTTCCTTCGCCTGGGCGATCAGCGCCCAGAAGGTTTCCTTGCTGATCTCTGCTATAGGCTGATTCACCTGTTTTCACCGCCCTTCTGTTTGTCAGGCCGCGCCCTTTTCCTTTGGGGAGCTGCCGCCCTTGCCTTTTGGATGGCCGGGTCGTCATGGTTCCACAGACGCCCGGTATAACAGCCGTTCTCCTGGATGATGAGCGCCGCGTTCCACAGACCGTATTTGTTTGCCAATTCCATGTAGCCGTGCATGATGCTGTGGAAATTCAGAATTTGTTCCGGCTTCATCGCCAGCAGGTGGTCCGTCAGCCAGTATACGGATTCTTTGTGATTTCCGCCGCAGGAGGCCCTTGCCTGATCAATCAGCATGATTCTGGTGTATTCGCTCCGGCAATGATAGCTTACCGCTTGAAAGGGAATGGCGCGGCCGGAAGCGTCCCGGTTGATGATGTCAATCTGGAGTGGGCTGTACAGCCTCAGTTCTACGGTCTCGCTCATCTGCTGTCCTCTCCTCTCTGAGGCCGGGGACGGACGTGGGCCTTTGCAGTCTCCAGTTCCTCCTTTGTGCGGATGAAAAAGCCGTCGTATTCCCAAAAGGAGACATAGAGGTCGCCATAGTCTGTCTTTCGTGGCCGCTGCTCATAGCCCTCGCCCCAGCCGTCGGAATACTGTCCCATGCAAAACTCCTTCAGTTCCTCCAGCTCACCAGGGCTGAGGACGCCCCTGACTTTACAGACGGCCACACCGAACAGCTCCCCATCTACCTCCTCAACGTCTACGCTGATGGAGAGAACTTTTTCATCCACAGCCTTCGAGCCGTCAAAGTAAGTCATGAGGCCCCGCTCCTCCTCATCCGGCAGGCACTCATCCTCAATGCCCTGGCGGATGGCGTCCTGATAGCCGGTCAGCTCATAGCCGCCCAAGACTTGAGGCCCGCAGCCGGGTTCCTCCTCCGGGTCCGCCTCAAACAGCTCGGCATACAGGGGGCTGTAGAGCTTCCATTCCGTAATTTTTTCTTCCGCGGTAATCACCTCTGTTTTTTGAGATTTTTGAGTTTCCTCCGAGGCAAGCAGGTCCCCGAAACCCATGCGCTCCAAGACCTTCCGGTACAACTTCCGCTCAAACGCCAGATACTCCGGCGCGGAGGTATCCACCTCCCGCAGGATGGCCTCCTCATAGCAGGTCCCGGTCACGATCTCCCAATCCACCGCACCGAACCGGGCGGCGGTCAGCCAGCGCAGAAGCTGGCAGCCATCCATCTGCTCGAACATACCACAGCTGTCCTCGTAGGCGAAATAGCTGTACAGGCCGATGCCCGTCATCTTTTTCGCCGCGCGGAACAGCGTGAAGCCCTGGGGGTCCAGGCTGGGGGAGACCGTCTCATAAAACCGGATCATCTCCGTCAGGGACGACAGCTTTGGGCTGTAGGCGTCCAAAGCGGCTTGCAGGGCAGCCGACTTTTTCTCGGAAAAATTTGCCCGGCGCCGGGCCTCGCTGTAATCGCCGCTGAGGCGCTGGCACTCCAGTTCGCTCTTTTCCAGAGCCTTTTGCGCTCGATCCAGCTCTCTCTGTGTGGTTTCCAGGCGGGCACAGGCGGCGGGATACTCCCGGATCGCCCGGAGCATTTCTCTCGGGCCCATAGTCAGCCCGCCTTTCGGAACCGGGCGAGGAACCGCTCCAGCACATGAATGCGCCCGCCCACCTTCATGGAGGATACCTCCAGGCCGTTCATCTGGCTCTGGATGCGGCGGCGAATGGCCTGGAGGGCCTGCCGGTCGTTGCAGCACTCCAGCACGATGTACTCGCTGCCGCGGGCCAAAACCTCCCGGCGGCCCTGCTCGTCCCGGATGCTGGCCATGAGCCGCTGGCCCAGCTGCTTCCGGTAACGGTCCTGGAGGACGTCCATGTCTCCGGACACATGGTGTTTTTTGAGGATGGCGGCGATCTCGCCGGAGCTGATCCGCATATTGGCAAACAGCGCAGTCAGAATTTCATCCTCCGCCTCCGGAGGCAGAATGGGCCTGCCGGGAGGGCCTGTGGTTTTTTGCGTCATCGTTCGGTTCCTTCTTTCTTTTTCAAATTCGGTTTTTTCTGAGCGTCGGCCTCCTTTTTCATATCCCGCTCCATTCCATCCGGGGACCAGACGAGAATGCCGCGGAATTCCTTCGCCTGATCCGCAGGGAAACCGTCTGGAGGCGGCCCCGAGGCGGAGGCGGCAATGGCAGTACGCAGTTTCGGGTTTTTGGAGGATTTGTAGTGGTAGCAGTGCTCTCCCGCACGGTAGACTATGCTGTCACACAAACCGTCCTGCTGTGTGATAAAATGCTCCACTGCCCGCTTTTCCAAAAGAAACACAGGCTGTATTTCCTGCGCAAACTGCCGCCCTATGCCGTCTATGTACTTGGCCATGCCGCGCACATTGCCGCACTCAAATTCCGGCGCAAAAAAGCCGTATCGTTCGCTGAACAGCGACCATTTTTTCCTTCCGGCGCAGTCCAGACGGACCAGAAAATACTTGCCGTCCCGCTTCCCGGACAGCGGCTCGAAGCGGACGTCGTCGTACATAGGGCCGGAGACCAGGGCGTTGTTCTTGAACCAGATGTAATAATGGTCCAAAATAAAAGGGTTGGTGACGCCCATGACCACTTTGGCGATCTTCTTCAGCCGTCCTGCCAGGGCTCTGTCTTGGCAGAACCAGTCGTACCAGCCCGCCCCGCATTGTGTGTGAATGTCTGGGCTGTCGTAAAATCCGGCCTTGAACTGCTTCTGCCACTGGCGGACGGAGATTTCTTCTTTCACGAAGACGCCTCCTCTCCCTGCGGCAGAAGGCGTTCCAGGACGTCTGCGATGGCGGAGAAGGTTTCCGCCAGTTCGCGGGCCTCTTTGACAGAATCCTCAATTTCGTCGGGCCGCATGCGGGTGTTCTCCACCCAGATACGGACGTTTTCCTCCGTGGGGGTCAGCAGGACGGCTCGCTCAAAGGCTTTACAGAAGAGAGAAGCGATCTTGCCCCGGCGGTCCGCCTCAGCGTCGATGGCCTGGACCTCCTTTTTCGCTTTCAGAAGCTCCACCGCCTGGGCGGCGGCCTCCTCCCGTTCCTCCTCCGGCAGCTCCTGAACCTGACGGGTGATGTTGTAGCCCTGGTTCACGGACAGGTCCCCGCTGTCCAGGGCCTCCTTCACGGCGGATGGGGCGTGCTCATCAATCTGCATGACCTTGCCCATGGTGACCTCGCCAATTCCAACAGAATCCGCCAGTTCCTTTCGGGTATTGATAGAAGGAAGGTTTGACAATGTTGTCAAACCTTCCCCAGAGACTTCGCTGGGGCGATAGGATTGTCCGCCCACAGACATGTTCTCTCTTGCCTTCGCCTCAATATCCGGCCTCAGCTTCAAGGCGATCTTGCCCAGCTCCCACTTCTCCAGGTTTCGGCGGCCCCGCTGGTTCTCAATGGCCCAGCGTTTCGCCTCCAGCAGGTCCTCAAACGAGAACACCGCCATTTTATACGGAATCCCGTGCTCCTCGCACAGCCGCTGGCGGTTATGTCCGTCGATGATGACCATATCCTCATTGACGATGATAGGCGAGTAGCATCCGTTTTTCAGCAGGTCCGCTTCCAGGGCGGCCAGCTGCTCCCCCGTGAGGGGGGGGAGCAGCTCTGCCATCTCCGGCAGCACTACCGGGGTCCGGTCCGCGCTGCCATATTCGACGCCAGTGTTCCGCATTAAGCGATGGCCTCACTCTCAGGCATCCCGCAGGCGGCGGCCTCCCGGTTTGCTCTGGCAGCGTCAATGGCCCCGGCGGCCTCCCGCGCCTTTCTGGGGGAAAGCACTTCCACATCGCTGGCCTTGATGAGGAAGCCGGGCTGGCGGGTGGGGTCCTCGGAGGGCACAACGGTTTCGAAGTCCCCGGCGGCGGCCAGCTTGCAGCCCTTATAGGCCATGGCGGCGCAGCGTTCCGCCAGGGGGCCGCGGACCTTGATGGAGATAAAATCGGTGAGGCGGGTTCCGTCCTTGGCCCGGTAGCGCCGGTCCGAGGCGATCCGCAGGATGGCGTAGGGCCTGCCGTCCTCCTGAGTCTTCAGCTCCACGTCGTTGGTCAGGTTTCCGGTTGCGGCAATTTTCAGCATAGACAGTCTCCTTTTTAGATGATATAGAAATGTAGTAACAACAGGCGGCCCGCCGGAAAGCGGACCGCCTGGGCACGGGAATCAATAGCCGGTACGGGGCAGTTTGGGCACGGAGGGCTTCTTTCCGTAGACGGTGGTCACCCAGCGGCTGACCGCCTGGACCCATACGCCTTGGTAGGTGCCGCCCACGTCCGCCTTGTTCACAAAGGACCCGGCGGCGATGCTGGACACTGCCTTGCAGTGGATCATGGGCTTCTCCACCTGGGCGAAGCCGCCGGGGACCTGCCCAAAGACGAACATGATTTCTGTGACCCGCTCGTTGCTGGCGAGACCCAGGGCTGTGGCGGAGGCGGCCAGGGTGTAGTTTTTCTGGGTGGAGAGGTTGTCCGCCAGGGTCTGGGGCTCTCCTCCGTTCACCCGGTAGGTGATCTTATAGGTTCCGGGGAAGTTATAGGTACCGGTGACGATCTTCTCCAGCCGCACCTCGGCGGGAAGCGTGTCCCGCCAATAGAAATTGTCAAGGCGCACGTTGGAGCTGTTGGCGATGCCGGAGAATATGTAATTGACCGGCTGGCCCGCCATGACCTCGGCGGGGCCGGTCTTGGTGATGGACACGCCGGTGGTCATGCTCTTGTTTGTCACTTCGAAGCGGACGATCTGGCCTTCGTGCTCCAGGTATGCCGTCAGGGGCGTTTCGTTTACGCCGTAATTGGCGGGCGCTTTGACCTCCCGGATGGTATAGCGGCCCAGAGGGAGCTGACGGGAAACGGCGAGGCCCCGGCCATCGCTGCGGATGGTGTCCACGAGGTTGCTGGCCTTGTCGTAGATTTCAAAGACCGCGCCCTCCAGCAGCGTTCCGGCGGGGAG
>CATOKC010000191.1 GCA_951800675.1 uncultured Oscillibacter sp. | reverse complement strand
GATTTACACCAGCCGGGACGGCGAGGTCATTTTCAAGAAGTATTCCCTGCTGGGCGGCGTGGAGGACTTCGCCGGACAGCTCTGCGAAACCATGAGCCGCTCCACCGGCTGTATCTGCGCCGTGACGGACCGGGACACGGTGATTTCCGTGGCCGGAGGCGGCAAGCGGGAGCTGCTGGGCAAGCGCATCACTCCTGAGCTGGAGCAGGTCATGGAGAGCCGCCGCATCTACCAATACAGCGGCGAGGGAGACGCCATTCCCGTCTGCGACGGTTCGGACAAGCTGGTCACCAACGTAGCCGCCCCCATCCTCTCCGAGGGGGACCTGCTGGGCATGGTGCTGTTTGTGGGCTCCACCCCCGGCATCGCCACCGGGGACGCGGAGTACAAGCTGGCCCAGACCATTGCCGCCTTCCTGGGACGGCATATGGAGAGCTGAGAAAGCGCTCCCCTCTGACCGCGGTCAGGGGGGAGCATTTCTCCTTTGCAATCAGACAACGCTCAATTCGTTCGCCGAGAAAAGACATCATACAACATGGCGGAAATATGACTACAAAAGCCACGAAATCTTGGACGCTTTGTCATTGACTTTCCCAGGCCCGGCGTGTAAACTTTCATACAACAATACGATATGGCAATCGGCGCTGATGGAGAAAAGTACGGCGGATGTTTCGGTTCAGTGAGCGGGGGACAGTGGAAACCCCGTACCAGAAAGCCGCAGGAAGAACCCTCCGGAGCCCCAAGCTGAACCCAGGGACCCGCTCCCGGCAGTAAGCGCGGCGAGTTGTGACCGTTACCTCACACAGGCTTGTTAGAGCCTTGAAAGGGACCGCTCCCTGCCAGCAGGGGCGGTAAATTAGGTGGCACCGCGGATAGCAGCTATTCGTCCTAAGTTTTTAGGAGATAGCTGCGCTTTTGTTTTTCCAGAAGGAAAAACGTGACATTTCGGAGGTGCTGTTTATGTGTTCCATCATGGGTTTTGAGAAGAAAGACGTTACAAAAGAAGAGCTCCTGCCCTTCTTCCACCGCACGCTGTCCCGGGGGCCGGATTTGTCCCGCATTGTGGAAACGCCCTCCGGTTGGCTCT
This sequence comes from uncultured Oscillibacter sp., assembly GCA_951800675.1. Next base: position 3,939 of record CATOKC010000191.1, on the reverse strand, counting down.
GCTTCCACCGGCTTGCCATTATGGGCCTGACGCCGGAGGGTATGCAGCCCTTCCGGCTGGGGGATGACCTGCTGGTCTGCAACGGGGAAATCTACGGCTTCCGGCCCCTTAAGCGGCAGCTCCGGGAGAAGGGCTATGCTTTCCACAGCGGCAGCGACTGCGAAATTTTGCTGCCCCTCTACCGGGAGTACGGCCTGGAGCTGTTCGCCCGGCTGGACGCGGAGTTTGCCCTGGTTCTCTACGACGGAAAGACGGGCTCCCTTGTCGCCGCCCGGGACCCCATCGGCATCCGGCCCCTGTTCTACGGGTATGACCGGGCCGGAGGCATTGTCTTTGCCAGCGAGGCCAAAAACCTGGTGGGCCTCTGCCGGGAGATCCGCCCTTTCCCGCCGGGGCACTACTACGCCGGGGGACGCTTCGTCCGCTACGCCAGCCTGACCGCCGTGGACGAATACTGCCAAGACGATCTGGAGACCGCCTGCAAGCATATTCGCGATAAGCTCATCGCCGGGGTCGACAAGCGGCTGGACGCCGACGCGCCTCTGGGCTTCCTTCTCTCCGGCGGGCTGGACTCCAGTCTGGTCTGCGCCATTTCCTCCGTCGTGCTGGGGAAGAAGATCCGAACCTTCGCCATCGGCATGGACAAGGACGCCATCGACCTCAAATACGCCCGGGAGGCGGCGGACTACATCGGGGCCGACCACACCGAGGTCTTTATGACCCGGGAGGAGGTTCTGGCCACCCTGGACGAGCTGATTGCCCTGCTGGGCACCTGGGACATCACCACCATCCGGGCCAGCATGGGCATGTACCTCTGCTGCAAAGCCATTCACGAGCGGACGGACGTCCGGGTCCTGCTGACCGGAGAGGTCTCCGACGAGCTCTTTGGCTACAAGTACACAGACTTCGCCCCCAACGGCCAGGCGTTCCAGCAAGAGGCCAAGAAGCGGGTAGACGAGCTTTACATGTACGATGTGCTCCGGGCGGACCGCTGCATCTCCGTCAACTCCCTGGAAGCCCGGGTGCCCTTCGGCGACCTGGATTTCGTGAAATACGTCATGTCCCTGGACCCTGAGATGAAGCGGAACACCTACGGCATGGGGAAATACCTGCTCCGCCACGCCTTTGAGAAGGACCGCCTCCTGCCCGAGGGTATCCTCTGGCGGCAGAAAGCCGCCTTCTCCGACGCCGTGGGCCACTCCATGGTGGACGATTTAAAGGCCTACGCCCAGCGGAAATACACGGACAAGGAATTTGAGGCCAGACGGCGGCGGTACGATTACCACTGTCCTCCCTTCACCAAGGAGAGCTTGCTGTACCGGGAGATTTTCGAGAAGCACTACCCCGGTCAGGCGGCCATGATCCCGGATTTCTGGATGCCCAACAGGTCCTGGGCGGGCTGCGACGTGGACGATCCCTCCGCCCGGGCCCTGAGCAACTACGGCGAAAGCGGGCAATGAACGGCTCTTTCAAGGAGCGGCCCCTTTCGGACCGGAAGTTTAGAAGTATTACCAATTGTGTTTGCATGGTTTTATGTTACGATATAGTCAGAAAATGAGGAGGTAACGATTATGAGTACCAGCTTGCAGCTCCCTGAGCTCTTCGGAAGCCGGGTCTTTAACGAGGAGACCATGAAAGACCGCCTCTCTCCCGCCTCCTATGGCGCTTGGAAAACCTGCGTCACCCAGGGCACGGCTCTGGACATCTCCACCGCCAACGAAATTGCCGAGGCCATGAAGCAATGGGCCGTGGAGAGGGGCGCCACCCACTTCACCCACTGGTTCCAGCCCATGACCGGCGTCACCGCCGAAAAGCACGACAGCTTCATCAGCCCCACCGGCGGCGGGAGGATCATGATGGAGTTCTCCGGCAAGGAGCTGGTCCGGGGCGAGCCGGACGCCTCCTCCTTCCCCTCCGGCGGTCTCCGGGCTACCTTCGAGGCCCGGGGCTACACCGCCTGGGACCCCACCTCCTTCGCCTTTTTAAAGGAGGGCTCCCTCTGCATCCCCACCATCTTCTGCTCATACTCCGGCCAGGCCCTGGACAAGAAAATGCCCCTCCTCCGCTCCATTGAGGAGGTCAGCCGCCAGGCCATCCGCATCCTCCGCCTCTTCGGGGACACCGAAAGCCGGAAGGTTATCGCCCAGGTGGGCCCGGAGCAGGAGTATTTCCTCATTGACAAGCAGCTCTTCGGCAAGCGGAAGGACCTGCGGATGACGGGCCGGACCTTATTCGGCGCCAAGCCCCCCCGGGGCCAGGAGCTGGACGACCACTACTTCGGCGCTATCAAGCCCCGGGTGGCCGCCTACATGAAGGACCTGGACGAGACCCTGTGGGCCCTGGGCATCCCCTCCAAGACCAAGCACAACGAGGTGGCCCCCTCCCAGCACGAAATGGCCCCCATCTATACCGACGCCAACACCGCCTGCGACCAGAACCAGCTGGTGATGGAGGTGATGAAAAAGGTGGCAGACCGCCACGGCCTGGTATGCCTCCTCCATGAAAAGCCCTTCGCCGGGGTAAACGGCTCCGGCAAGCACGACAACTGGTCCCTCTCCACCGACACGGGGAAGAACCTCTTCAAGCCCGGCTCCACCCCCAGCCAGAACGCCCGCTTCCTCCTCTTCCTGGCGGCCTTCGTCAAGGGCGTGGACGAGTACCAGGACTTCCTCCGCACCACCGTGGCCACCGCCGGAAACGACCACCGCCTGGGGGCCCAGGAGGCTCCCCCCGCCGTCCTCTCCATCTTCCTGGGGGACGAGCTCAACGCCGTGGTGGACTCCATCATCCAGGGCACCGAGTACACGGACGCCAGCAAGAAAACCCTGGAAATCGGCGTGGACGTGCTCCCCGCCATCCGCCAGGACACCACGGACCGGAACCGGACCTCCCCCATGGCCTTCACCGGCAACAAGTTCGAGTTCCGCATGCTGGGCTCCTCCCAGTCCATCTCCGGGCCCAACATCGCCCTGAACACCATCATGGCCGAGGAGCTCAAGCAGTTCGCCGACGAGCTGGAGCCCTCCGCCGACTTCCAGGGAGACCTCCAGAAGCTGATTCGCCGGGTCTTTACGGAGCACCAGCGCATCATCTTCAACGGAAACGGCTATGACGGCAACTGGATTGCCGAGGCGGAACGTCGGGGCCTGTCCAACCTCAAGTCCACCGCCGACGCCCTGCCCGCCTATATCCAGCAGAAGAACATCGACCTCTTTGTCAAGCACGGCATCTACACGGAGGCGGAGGTCCGGGCCCGGTACGAAATCCATGTGGAGAACTACCGGACGGTTCTCTCCATCGAGGCCAGCACCATGATCGACATGATCCGCCACGAGATTCTCCCTGCGGTTTCTAAGTACGCCGCCGACCTCTGCGCCCGGGCGGAGCGCAAGAAGAGCCTGGGTATTCCCTGCGCCTACGAGACCAATACGGCCCTGGGGATTGCCGAGATCACCGACAATCTGATGGAGGAGTGCTGCGTCCTGGCCTCGGACCTGGAGGACATGCCCGCCGGGCCGGAGGAGGCCATGCGCTACTGCCACGACACCCTGATTCCCGACATGAACGACGCCCGCACCGCCGTCGATTCTCTGGAGGTTCTCACCGCCTCGGAATATTGGCCCATGCCGGTGTACTCCGAGTTGCTGTTCTCCGTTTAAACCATTCCCCCAAGCCAAAACGCTCAACGGCTTTGCCGTTGAGCGTTTTTTGACCGTATTCTTTTCTCAGGTCTTGGGCGAATCCCCGCCCTTGTTCCACCGGCGGCCACCCCGATAGGGGGGACGGCGGCGCTTGTTCTCTCCGGCGGGCCGGTCCTCCCGCTGGTCCTTCTGGCCCTCGGGGCGGCCTTGCTGTTTGGGGGGACGGGGAGACTGGCCTCCCTGCTTCTTGGGCGGCTGCTGCATGGCCTGTCCCTCGGGACGGGGCCCGCTCCGGCGG
>CATOKC010000190.1 GCA_951800675.1 uncultured Oscillibacter sp. | reverse complement strand
CAATTGCGGAATCGCGTCGTAAGGCGCGACGCCCAGGTCCACCACCATGTAAAACGCGGCGGCAATCAGAAACGCCACCATGCTGACAGTGAACAGCGCAATTCTGGCCGCCATGGACAGGCCCTCCGGCGGAATGTGGGGGGCCATCAGCCACATGGTGAAGTCCGCCATGTACCCGATGCCCACCATGTTGGCAACGGTGCCTATACCGATGCGGGAGAGGTCAAAGCGGATCACGGGGAGGAACATCAGCAGGTTAAATGCCAGTTGACAGGTTCCAAAGGAAATGCCCGTCCGGGCGGAAACGCCCAGAGTAAATGTCGAGCAGGGGTCCGTGCCGAACCCGACGGTCTTGAACACCGCCACGCAGACCCCGATCACAATCAGGCTGACGGTGAGGACAGCCAGTCTGCGTCCCATACGGGGACGGGTAAAATTTGCCGCAATCGCTTCCATCATAAACGCGCCTCTTTTCAGCGGAGAGATGACAACGGCTGAAATTATACCATCGGGGCGCTGGGCCGTCAATGCGGAAATTTATCGGCTTCGAGCCGGAGAAGGGAGGTGCAAACGCAGGGTGGCATTTTACGCCAGCGTGAGTTTTGGAAAAGACTCACTAGCCATGCTGCTGTTATTACTGGAAAAGAAAATGCCATTGGATGAAGTGATTTTTTACAACTCGGAAATGGAATTTCAGGCAATCCACGATATCCGGGACCGAATCAGGCCGGTCCTGGAGCAGAGAGGCGTCCGGTTCACAGAGGTGAGGCCGGACGCCTCTTTTTTATACAATATGCTGGAGAGGCCAGTGAACTCCAAAAAGAATGGCTTTCATTTGGGTTACGGCTGGTGCGGAGGGCCCTGCCGCTGGGGGACTAAGCTCAAAACACGCTCCCTGGATGGTGTGGCCCTGGATGCGGAGGTCCACTATGTGGGCATCGCAGCGGACGAGCCGGAGCGGCTGGCGAAACTGGAACCGCCCAAGTGCTCCCCTTTGGCTGAGGCGGGGATGACGGAGACGGACTGTTTGGCCTTCTGCTATGAACGGGGTTTTTTCTGGGAGGAAAACGGTGTCCGGCTGTATGACATTTTAGATCGGGTTTCCTGCTGGTGCTGCAAGAATAAGAACCGAAAAGAGCTGAAAGCGATTTATCAGTTCCTCCCTGAATATTGGGAAAAGCTGAAGGAACTGCAAGCCCAGATTCCCATGCCCATGAAGCCGTTCAGCCGGAAGGGCATTCCCTATGGCAATGTGTTCGATTTGGAAAAAGTATTCGAGCAAGAGGTTCGGGAGGAACGCTCTGCTGTTCCTCCAAAAAAGAAAAGGAGGTGCTGTGAGCAAAGCAGATAAAAAGGGTCGGCATCACCTGCACATAGAGTTGACCCCGGCGCAGTATCAGCTGCTGACGGAACAGGCCGACGCCTGCGGCCTCAGCAAGCGGGCCTACCTCGTCCGCCTCATGGAAAGAATGCCGCTCCCGGTAAAGCCCTCCCAGGAACTCAAGGACCTCCGTTGGGAGGTCCATAAAATCGGCGTGAATATCAATCAAATCGCCCGGAGCGTCAATGCTGGGATCGCCAGGGCCGAGGATGCCAGGCGGGGGTTGTTCCTGCTGGATCAGGTCTATGAATTGATGTACCGGGCAGCCCAGAAGGAATCGCTTGCCTCCGGCAGCCGGATGGGATATAATGGTCAAAACGTACAGGGAGAGTGACTCCAATGACCACTGCGGAAATTGCCCGGAAAATGGTAGCGTACTCCAACGGAAACCGGCACGACGTGAACCATTTTATGAAGGTCTGGGCCTTCGCCAAAACCATCGGCGAGTGCGAGGGCCTGGACAAGGCATTCCAGGATATTCTGGAAATCGCCGCCATTGTCCACGACATCGCCTGCCCCCTCTGCCGGGAGAAGTACGGCAATACAAACGGAAAGTATCAGGAGTTGGAGGGTCCCGCCCTGGTCCGGGACTTCCTCTCGGACAGCGGCCTCCCCCAATCCGCCGTGGACCGCATCGCTTGGCTGGTGGGCCATCACCACACCCTCCAGGGCATTGACGGCCCGGACCATCAAATTCTAATCGAGGCGGACTATCTCGTCAACGTCGACGAGAGCGGGTACTCCAGGGAGAACGTGGAAAACACGCTGGAGCGGGTTTTTCGTACAGAAACCGGACGAGCGCTCCTCCGAGCCATGTACCTATGACAGCCCTGTTCCTGGACATCGACGGCGTGATCTGCACGACGCTGAGCACTCACCTCAGCGCCCTGCTGCGGCTCCCCCTGGAGCGGCAGGTTTTTGACCCGCTGGCCCTCTTTTGGCTGCGCCGGCTGGTGCGGCGGACCAGGGCGGAGATCGTTCTCTGCTCCTCCTGGCGGGACGCCCTGGAGGTGGACGACCCGCTCTGCCGGGCTTTCATCGGGAACCTATACGACTGCCTCGCCCGGAACGGGACGCCCATCGTCGACGCGGCTCCCCGGCTTCCCAGCGGAAACAAGGGGGAGGAAATCCTGGCCTGGCTGGCGGGGCATCCGGGCACACGCTATGTGATTCTGGACGACCACGACTGCTTTGTCCCGGAGGTCCGGGCCCGCTGGGTCCCGGTCCCGGAAAACCGGGGGCTTCGGCGCAGGCAGGCGGAGGCGGCTTTGAAACTGCTTTTAGAGGAGGACTAAATTATGGGACGGCTGAGCGATCTGCGGACCCACGTAAACTATGAATTGGAGATGATTCCTGATCCGAAAACCCGGACCAGCGCTGTGGCCCACCTCTACGGCGTGTCCTTAGCGGCCACGATGCTGGCGAAAAAGCGAAGGCTGGACCCGGAGCTTGCCTCCATGGCGGCGATGCTCCACGACCTCTGGGCCTACAAAAACGGCAGCTACGAGGACCACGCCCACCAAGGCGCGGCGCTGGCCAGGGAGATTCTGGAGGGCCTGGGCCTGACCTCGCCGGAGGAAACGGAGGTCATCTGCTCCGCCATTTACCACCACGACGATAAGCTGACAACAGACGGCCCCATGGAGGAACTGCTCAAAGACGCCGACGTGGTCCACCACTGCATGAATGACCTCTCCAAAGCCGTGAAGGAGAAGGAAAAGGCTAGATTTGAAAACCTGTGCAAAGAGTTCGGCATGGAATAACGGTTCATCTGAGAGCCGCCTCAAAAAGAGGCGGCTCTTATTTTCTGCGAAGGGAGGCGGCACAAATCGCCGTCACAAAAATTCTGGCCCGGAAGGGGCCGCTGGCGGACGGTGTCGGATACATCCTCAACGAAGAAAAAACGGACGCTCTCCTCACCATCCACCTGAACTGCGACCCAGGCCGGGAGGTTCGGGAGATGCTGGATACCAAGCAGGCTTATGGAAAGAAGGAGGGCGTCCAATATTACCATGTGATTCAATCCTTTAAGCCCGGCGAGGTCACGCCGGAGCTGGCCCTGGAGATCGCCAGGGAGTTTGCGGAAGAACACCTGCCGGGCTTTGAGGCGGTGATCGCCGTCCATGTGGACAGGGAGCACATCCACGCCCATACCATTTTTAACTCCGTAAACGCGGAAACCGGCAGAAAATATCACAGCAACGCCCGAAGCTACTACAGCCAAATTCGCGCCACCTCGGACCGCCTCTGCCGGGAGCACGGCCTGTCGGTCATCATGGAGGGGGCTTCCTCCAAGGCCGTCAGCTATATCGAATGGCTGCGGCAGAGCAAGGGCCAGCCCACCTTCCGCTCCATGCTGGAGGCGGACCTGCGGACGGCCATCGAGGACGCCAACGACCTGGGCCACTTCTTTATGCTCATGGAGCACATGGGCTGGGAGATCAACCACGGGAACCGCCTGGGCTTCCGGCTCCGGGGGCAGGACCGATTCATGATCCCAGGCCGGAAGAATCCTATGTTCACGGAGGATGGCATCCTCGCCGCTATCCAGGGCAATCTCTCCGCAATCGAGGCCGGACAGCGGTTGCCGTCTGCCTATCGTGTCCCCTACAGGCCCTACAAGAAGCATCCGAAATATACGGGCTTCCTGGCGCTGTACGTCCATTACTTATACGTTCTCGGCAAGATCGAAAAGCGGCAGTATCCGCCCAGAATGACGCCCCAGCTTCGGAAGGAGGTCATTCGGTTCGAGCGCTGCCGGGAGCAGTTCGCCTTCCTTCGGGAAAACGGTATTGCCACCCAGGAGGACATGGCAGCGTTCCAGACCCGCACGGAGGATACGCTGATCGGCCTCATGAAGCAGCGGACCATTCTCAACGTGCGGAAGAAAAAGCGCCGTTCTCTGTACGACGCCCTGGCCGATGTGGAGGCCCTGGAGGAGGCCAGGCGGCTCTATGACGAGGGCCTCTCCGGCATGGAGGCAGAGGCCGCCCGGTACGCCGAGGCTTCCGCCCTGCTGGATGGCTGCGGCGTCCCTCGTGAGCGGCTGACGGCGGAAAAAGCGGAGCTGTACCGCCAGCTGGCGGAGCTCAACCGCTCCATCCGGGCGGAGCGAAGGAAGCTGGCCTTATGCAAGGAGGTGATGGAACGGGCCCCGAAAATGAAGCAATCCATTGAACATCTTGAATTGAAGGAGGTAAGCCACGATGAACATCGGAGGCGGTGAGGCCGCCGACCAGCTGGTGCGCATGATGCTCTCGTTCGGAGAGGTCAGCGTCCGGCTGGGCGGCTCGGCCCTCAAAAACGTGCTGGCGCTGTCCATGGCGCTGGCGAAGAACAACAAGACCATTTCCGGGAAAATCAATCTGGGGAAGATGCTGCGGGAAACGCGGGATCTCCGTCAGTTCCCTATGTCCCCGGAGCAGTATCGCCAGTTTGCCAAGCTGGCGAAGAAACAGAAAATCCTGTTCTCTGCCATCCATGACAAGGATGACAAGGGGAAGCTCATCGACGTGATCCTTCCGGTGACGGAGCTGGACAGGGCCAATATGATCTTTGAGCGGGTGGGCTATTTGTCCCCGGAACAGCCTGCGCCCCAGCGGGAACAGCAGCCCCCGCGTAAGGAGCGTGAAGGCCCCCAGAAGCGACGGTAGTAAAAGGCCAATACCGCGGACCACCC
>CATOKC010000189.1 GCA_951800675.1 uncultured Oscillibacter sp. | reverse complement strand
CAAAAAGTTTTTCTTCTTTTGCTGCTTTTCTTCTTTGTACACAAAGAAGAAAAGCAGGACTGCCGAAAAAGGAGGGCACTTCCCATGTGGCTAGCATACGCGGCGGGGTCGGCGGTGTTCGCGGGGCTGACGGCGATCCTGGCAAAGATCGGCATCCGCAAGACCGATTCCACGGTGGCTACGGCTATCCGGACCGTGGTGGTCCTGATCATGAGCTGGGCGATGGTGTTCGTGGTGGGCTCCCAGGGGACCCTGGGGCAGATCGACAGGCGGTCGCTCATCTTCCTGGGCCTCTCGGGCCTGGCTACGGGGGCAAGCTGGCTGTGCTACTTCCGGGCGCTGAAGCTGGGGAACGTCAACCATGTGGCCCCCATCGACAAACTGAGTACCGTGCTGACCATCCTGCTGGCGTTCCTGCTCCTGGGGGAGCCCTTCGGGGCGGCCCAGGGGTTCGGGATGGCGCTTATCGGCGTGGGGACCCTGCTCATGGTGGAGAAAAAGGCCGTGACGCGGCAGTCTGAGGGGCCCTGGTTTCTCTACGCCCTGGGCTCCGCAGTGTTCGCAAGCTTGCAGGCCATTTTGGCCAAGTTCGGCATCACGGGGGTGGAGTCCAACCTGGGCACCGCCCTGCGGACGATCGTGGTTCTGGCAATGGCGTGGCTGATGGTCCTGGTCACCGGCAGGGCCGGTGAGGCGGGCCGGGTGGACCGGCGGGAGCTGGGTTTCATCTGCCTCTCGGGTCTCGCCACGGGCGGGAGCTGGCTGTGCTACTACAAGGCCCTCCAGGAGGGCCCCGCAAGCATCGTGGTGCCCATTGACAAGCTGAGCATTCTGCTGGTGGTGCTCTTCGCCCGGATCGTGCTGGGCGAACGGCTCAGCCGGAAGGCGGGAGCGGGCCTGGCTCTGCTGACAGCGGGGACTTTGGTGCTGGCCCTGCCCCTGGGGCGGTAGAGGCCCCGAAAAAAACCGTTGAGATTTTGCTGCAACTGGGGTATACTATACCCTACACAACCTAATCAACAAAAAGGAGATTGCAACTATGGCTTATGTGACACTGACCAAGGAGAACTTCGAGGAGGAGGTCCTGCGCGCGGACAAGCCCGTGCTGGTGGACTTCTGGGCAGGCTGGTGCTCCCCCTGCATGGCCCTGGCCCCTACGGTGGACGAGATCGCCGACGAGGCCGAGGGCTTCAAGGTGGGCAAGGTCAACGTGGACGACCAGCCGGAGCTGGCGCGGAAGTTCCGCGTGATGAGCATCCCTACGCTGATGGTCTTCAAGGACGGTGAGCTGTCCCGCCGGGAGGTGGGCGGCCGGTCCAAGGAGGAGATCCTGGAGATGGTCCGCTGAGCAAGAGCCGCCTGCGGTCGTGACGCCGCAGGCGGCTTTTGTTTGTCAAAAAATCTCTATCCAACCACCTCGGTGCAGCCAGCGGTGAGGGTGGACCCGGCCCCCTCCAGGGGTGCGCCGCCCGCGCCGGCCTTGACGAGCTGGAGGCTGGCGTTCTCCGGGAGGTCCGAGCCGCTCCACTTGAAGAGGGGTCTGGACCTCCGGCGTGGTATAATTCCGTTTGCAGCGGTTTTCTTCGTTCAGCAGCCTGCTTCTGCACGTTCCCCGCCGGTATACTATAAACTCGCTTGACATCAGAATACTATTTTGACATAATAGCGTCTGAGCTGTTCAAAATAACTCCCACTGTACCATCCTAAATGCAAAAGGAAGCTGCACAATGAAACAATTGTCACATTATTTTCGATCATCTATTATATTGGGAACTTTCAGCCGCCTTTCAGTCTTTCTCTGCTCCCTGATGTGCGGCTATCTCGTTTCTCGTGTCATGACATCGGTGGCGGCGAAGGATTATGGCGGCGTTCTCAATTACAGCATAGCTGCCATCCTGCTTATGGCGCTCAGCCTGCTACCGATATTTCTGCTGAAAAGATTTTACGGTTTAAGAGCATTGCGCGAAGAGGAAGCGTTTTTGGAGCATCTATACACGCTCATTCTGAAAGCGGAGATTCCTGTGGAAACAGCTGGAGGCATCGATGTCCGGCTCAATAAGGACGCTGCTGCTGTCACAAAATATTATCTTGTTTCTCTCCCGAAAGCCATCGGCAGCGGAGCGGTCATCCTGGCGGCGGGAGCAATCATGCTGGCAATCGATTGGCGTATCGGGGTCATTATGCTCTGCCTCAATATGCTGCAGCTTCTTCCAACTTTCATCTATGAAAAGTGGACCAAGCGCATATATGACAGAACACACGCCGCCGAAGAGGACTACAGAAACTGGATACTGGAAGGTTACCGCGGAGTCAGGACATTGAAAGCTTACTGTGCAGAGAAGTGGTTCATGTCGGTTTACCGGCAAAAGACATCTGACATGATAAAGGCCGGATGCACGGCGGATCGGGTGGGGACCTTGGAAGTGATTATCTATTCAGTCATTGACAATTTGCTGCAATACGGCCGGTATATCATTTTCGGCGCGTTTGTCCTCTATGGGAAGACGGACAGCTTGGACCTGCCTGTACTGGTCGTATTGTCCAGCTACCTTTTTTCCTCCATCCAGGATATCTTTGACCTGCGTATGAGCTGGTTCGGATGCAAAAACGCCTATGAGCAGCTGGGGATACATACCGCGCCGGAAAGAACGTCCGCGTCCGGCGCACTGATAGAAACAACGCCTCTCTCCCGATGCTTTGACGGCGCTGTTTGTATGCGCTGCGGCAGACAGCGGATCCGTCGCGGAGAGCGGATCCTGCTGACAGGCGAAAATGGAGGCGGTAAAACCACACTGCTGCGGATCCTCGCAGGCTTTGATGAACCGACAGAGGGTGTGGTGAGCCGCTGCGGCAGCATATCCGTTTGCCTTCAATCGGAGCCTTTGATGCATGTAAAAGCCGTGGACATGATAAAAGCCGTGAGCGAAAATAAGGATGTATCAGCTGATGAACTGCGAAAACATTTGAAGGCATTCCATATTACTGACATCAGCGAACAGTATTTTGATGAATTGTCTTACGGACAGCGCAAAAAGCTGTGCCTCGCCTTTGCACTGTCAAAGCGGGCGGAGCTGCTGGTTTTGGATGAGCCGACGAATCATCTTGACGCGGAGGGTGTGGAACATCTGCTGGATGTTTTGAGGCAAAGAAAAGAGGGGATCCTTGTCTGCACCCACGATAAACGGCTCGATCTTGGTTGGTCACGGGTGTGGACTGCGAAAGGCGGCGAGATCAGTGAGTGAGTCAAACAGTAAAATCATTCGCAGGGATGTGCGGAGAAAATATCTGCTGCCAATCATCGTGCGCGTGTTTTCCGACTTCCTGGCGATCGCGTTGCCGAGTGTGGCAGCGATGTTGATCGGCACCATGTCAGACAGTCTTCTGGCGCTGGATCGTGGGGCGATCATGGCGCAGCTGCCGCGTTTTGGCGCGGCGATGCTGCTGGATGTCCTTCTGACGCCTCTTTTGCAAATGGAAGAGAACGTTCTTCTTACCAAAATCGGCTTTGGTTATGACGTCTTCCTTGTCAACCGATTTTTTGAAAAGCGGCTGATCGACATCGAGAACTCAGACAGCGGCGCTGTTATGGAGCGGCTGGAAATCGATTCAGCAGCCTTTGCCTTTGACCAGATATGGCTTTTTACCCGGCCGGTCATTTTAGCGGGTTATGTGGCGGTTATTGTCTATATGGTGCTGTCCGAAGGGTATCATCTTGTCTACTGCGGGATTCTGGCGGCGCTCTCCGGGCTGCGGCTGCTGCTTACGATCCTGCGCGAGAAACAGAAACAGACGTTGAAGCGCAAGACCCTTGAATATGAAGAGAAGCGCCGTGCTATGCAGCAGGAATTGGGCAGTATCCGCGACTTTGTAGCAGGTTTTTCGCTGAACGACTTCGAGATCGCCAGATTTTCTGAGCTTTTTCGCTCATACCGCCGGACAGACGGACAGAAAAAAGCCGGATTTGAGGCGGTGGACACTGTCCTCGATTTCCTATGCGGCTACGGCGTGCAGTTTATATCCGTACTATTGGGTGCGATCCTGGTGGCGCGGGGAAGCCTTTCTGTCGGAGGGATTTTAGGCGGCTATTTGATGCTTTCGAGCTTCACTGCGGCGTGGAATTATGTTGCCGAGTTCTTCTCTGCGCTGAAGGAAGAGCCGGAGAAAGTGAAGCGTATGTCGATTTTCTATGGAGCGTCGGAGGCGGGCGGCAGCGACAGCGGCGATGTCTCTGAAAGTATCCTTGTCAGGAATGTGAATTTCAGATATCCGGCAAACGAGCGGGATGCCGTTCACGACATCAGCCTGCGTTTCAGTGCTTGCAAAAACTACACGCTCACCGGCCCTAACGGCAGCGGCAAGAGTACGCTTCTTTATCTGCTGTCAGGGCTGTATGAGCCGGACAACGGACAGATCGCAGACAGCGGCGGGAACGTATTAAACCAGCTTTGCCTGCGGCGCAGTGTTACGCTTTTGGAGCAGGATGGTGCTATTTTCTCCGGCACTGTCGCAAGTAATCTGTTTTCGGAGGAGATGGACCGTGCTAAGTGCATTCTGGACGCGCTGGGTTTTGGGAAGGAACTGCAATACAATATTGAGCCAGAGGGTAAAAATCTTTCTCCAGGTGAACGTAAGAAAATTCTGATAGCACGAGCGTTACTTCGGGACGCGCCGTTTCTCGTCCTTGACGAGCCGCTGAACCATCTTGATAAGGAGGGGCAGGCGGCACTGGAGGCAATGATAGAGGGCCGGCAGGGGTTAATTATAGTTTCTCACAGAAGCTTCGGCACTATGGGTAGTGCACAGAGCATTGCACTGTGACAGAAGAGGTTTCACGGCTTGGTTTTTTGCTCAATAGATGGAGATGTTTTTTCGGGGACCAGCTTCCCTTCCCGGACATAGCGCTCGACGGTCTCCGCCTGCACGTTGACCCGGCGGACGAACTCCATCTGGGAGATCATCCCCTCTGCCTCGGCGGCGCGTCAAAAAAGCGGAAAATATGAACCACTGGTCACGTTTCTGACCTGTGGTTCATCGCTTTTTAGGGCCTGCTCGGCAACCTCAAAACTATTGAAAGGCAAGCATTCCGGG
>CATOKC010000188.1 GCA_951800675.1 uncultured Oscillibacter sp. | reverse complement strand
AGGTTCTAGTGTCCTTTACGGACGTGCGGGTTCAAGTCCCGCCTCGCGCACCAAAAAGAAGCACGCCGCAGGCGTGTTTCTTTTTGGCGCGCGAGGGTCCGCTTTGCGGACCGCCCCGCCGTTGGCGGGGTCTTATTAAAATTGCGGGAAGAACCCGCCGCGGTTTTCCCGCGAACACCCTTTTCCTCGCGATGGATAGAGGCGCGCGTAGTTCCTTTCACCGGACGGAGGCCCTTCCCGCTGGGATGTGGAATTACGGTTCACGCGGCTTTGAGAATGGGAGGCGTTATGGAATTTTCAAAAGAAGAATTGGCGGAGGCGAAGCGGCAGATTGAATCCACGCTCCACAAGCTGCGGGAGACGGTGAAAACCCTTCGGGGAAAAGAAAACCCGGAGCGGTATAAGTCTCAGATTACCTTAGCGGAGCGGAGAATCAAGGTGTTTGAGATTGCGGCGGCCTTGGTGGATGAGGAATGGAAGCGTCAATAAAGAAAGAGCGTCCGGCTGGACGCTCTTTCGCTTTTCCCCCGCCGGGGAGAATACCAGGGTGGGAGGGGACAGAGCCCCTCCTCCACAGGGTGTTTTATCGGGAAAAGGATGGGCCCGAGAGAGGGCGGACACCTGCCCTCTACCACCAGATTAGCGGCAGCGAAAAGAGGAGCTTGTCCATTCGTCGAGGGACAAACCCCCGCTCAACCCAATTACGCGTGGGAAGTCATTCTGGCTCCGCCATTCATTCAGCCGCGCCCGCAGAGGCAAGCATCATTCCTCTTCAAGAGGCACCGCCATCTGAAACTCCTCCCAGTCATACCCCTGGATATCCACAATCACCCAGGTAAACCCCACACGCTCACACTCCTCCCAGGTGAGAAACCGGAAGTAAAACTCCACCCCCAGGTGGCAGGGCAGAATATCCAGCACAATCTTCTCAATCTGCTCAAACTCCGCCGGAACCCCCACCGTCCCCGGAAACACCACCCGGACCCGGTTTGTCCCCAGCTCCTCCGCCCGGGCCCAAATCCCGCAGCCCCGGATGGTCCGTCCAATGGCCTCCGGCGTCAGGCTGTCCCCGTCGATTTGCAGCAGCGCCGCGATGGCCGCCCGGCGCTCCTCCGGCGTGACGGCGGCGGGCCGCCGGAGGAACAGAGCCTCCCGGCGGCGCAGTCCCTCGTCCACCGCCGTGGCGGTGACGCCCTCCCGCTCCACCTCGTCCAGACGGGCCGACACGGCGTCCAGCCCCCGGCCCAGGGCGTACAGCTCCGCCCCGCTGAGGGAGTCCCGGTCCAGCCGGTAGACTCCCAGGGGGGCCAGCAGCCCCCGCAGATACTCCTCGTACATATCATTTCTCCTCCAGCTCCGTCACCTCCAGCGTCCCCAGCACCGGCAGCGCCGTGCGGTCCGCCGGGAGGTCCGCCGCCGGGGCGGTGAAGCGGTAGTTTTCCACGCCCTCCAGATCATAAAGCCGGTTTCCAAGCTCCGCCAGCAGAACGGCCCGGCCCAGCAGCCGCCCGCCAAAGAAATCCGCCACGGCCCGCCGGGCGGATTCCAATACCGCCTCCTTGTCCGCCCCTTCCTTGGGGGCCACCGCCACCGCCACGTTCACCGTCCTGGCGGTGGGAGCCAGGACCTTCACCGTCACCGCGATTTCCCGCTTCTCCTGGAGCTCCGCCTGGAGCCCCTCCAGCAGCGCCTGGTCCGGCAGGCCCTTCTCCCCGGTGACGTAGACGTTCACTGTCCCCGGCCCCTCCGCCCGGCCCACGGCCTTGGCCGCCGTCACGCCGGGATAGCTCATGGCCGTGGTCTCGTACCAGGCGGTGTTGGCTCCGTTGGGAAGGCGGCGGTAGCTCTCCAGAATCCGGGCCCGGAAGGTCTCGTCGTCCTCCTCCCCGGCTCCGCCGGTGAAGGCCCCCGGATTTGTCACCGCCGTCACCGCCGTGGGGCAGGCCGTCAAAAACCGCACCGCCCCCGGCACCACGTTGCCCCCCGGTCCAGGCTCCACCGCCTCGGCGGGGGCGTCGGCGTAGAGGGACCCGGCGGGAATCACCGCCTCCGCCGTGGTCCGCACCCGGACCTCCTCCGCCGTCATGCACACCGTCCCCGTCGGGATGGGGATCTCCATGGCCGAAACCGCCCCCACGGAAAAGCGCAGGGTCCCCCCGGACCGGGCGGCCCCCAGCCGCTTCAACCCCCGCATGGCCCCGTGGCGGTCCAGATAGACCCCCTGGGCCGTTTGGGGAAAGCTCTGGTCCAGCACCCAGTCCGCCTGGATTTCCAGGGCCTGGAGCTCCGCCGCCGCCGCCCACAGCCGCACCGCCAAATCGCAGCCCGCCTCCGGCGTGAAGCCCGCCCGCTGGGCGAAGTCCGCCAGCAGCTTCTCGTAAATCGCCTCAACGCTCCGCATGTTTCCTCCTTCTCACGCACGCACCTCCACCGTCACCGGCAGGTCGTCTCCCTCATAGCGCAGTCGGGCCGTCACCGCCGCGCCGCCGTCCCGGCCCTGGTCCACCGTCACGTCCTCCACCGTCACCGGCTCCTCCGCCAGGGCCTCCGCCACATACTGCCGGGCGGCGCTCCGCCGCTCCGGGGCGGGGACCCGCCCCAGCTCCCACAAACGGCTGCCCAGGGTCTGCCAGAAGGGGAAGCTCCCCCGCCGGGCCGTCAGCCGGAACAGCACCCGCTGGAGGAGGGCCTCCCGGCCCCCCACCCGCCGCAGCCCCCCCACGCCGTCGGCCAGATAGTCCCCGTTTTTCAGCTCCAATTCCATCGCTCCGCCTCCCTTAGCCATTACAGGGCCGATAGGGCTCCCCGTTGACCGTAAGCCGCCCCTCGACGGACAGCTCCCCGGCCACGGTCACCCGGCTCCCCCGGATTTCCACGCTGCCGTCCGCCTTCAGGTACACGGAATTTTCTCCGGGCCCATAGAGATACACCTCTCCCGCCGCAATTTCCCGGACCTCCTCCAACGGCCGGGTCCCGGCCACGCACTGCTCCTCGCCGCCGGGCCCCCCCTTCACCACCAGCACCGCCGCCCCGTTGGCGGGGGTCCAGAGATAGCCCCCAGGGCCATAGACCGGCAAATCCCGGACCTCTCCCCGGGTCACCACTCCCACCTTTTGCCCGCTGATGGTGGTGACGCCCAGTTCCGCGTCCGCCGTAGCCGCCCCGGGCCTCACCTGTCTCGATAGCCACATGTCGCTTCCTCCTATTCCAATGGTTTCAGCGTCAGCACGGCCCTGGCCCCGTTTCGGCTGTCGAAGCGGTTTTCCGCCTCCGCCACCCGGAAGGTTCCGCTAAGGCCCATCCGCTCCAGGGACAGCGCCGCCCGGTCCCCCGGAAAGGCCAAAAAGCTTCCCGGCAGCGTCACCTCCGCCGTCCAGGCGTCCTCCCGGGACCGCTGAATCTGATACTCTCCCGTATACCGCATGGCGGCCCAGGTGCTCTGCCCTGGGGTGTAGAGCACCCGGCGGCACTGTCCGCCCTTGTCCAGCATGGCCTGGTTTTTCACGGAGAACTCCTGGTTCTGGGTCTTGTCGATGACCAGGGCCTCCGTCAGCACGCCGTAATGGTCCTCCCGCAGGGTGCAGGAGAGCACCGGGTCCCCCTCCCCGATGGAGAGGGTCCGGCCTGCCTGTTCCGGCGACGCCAGCAGCTCCCCCTCCCGGCTGAACCGGGGGGAAAAGCCGCCGTAGGCCCGGCAGAAGCTCTCCACCGCCTTCCACTGGCTGGACCCCGCCGCCACGGTGTACACAGTCTCCGCCCGGACCGCCGCCGCCTCCCGGCAGGTGATGCCATAGGGCTGGGCGTGGTTGGCCAGAATCTCCGCCAGTGTGGCCTGCTGGTAGGTAACGGGCCGGGACTCGTTGTCCAGGAGCCTCGCGGCATAGCCCCGGCCGGAGACGGTGGCCGTCAGCCCGTTTTCGTCCAAATCCACCGTGTACTCGTCCACAATGGCCCGGAGCATGGTCTCCCCCTTCTCCGCCGCGGCGAAGCCCGCCGCCAGCGCCAGCACCTCCGCCATCTCCCTTTGGTAGACGAAGGTGGCGGAAAAGCTGTCGCAGGGCACCGTCCCCGTGTGGGTAACCCGCCAGCTCAAAAGCGGCGGCAGCTGAAACATCCGGTGGTCCGCCGTGTAAAGCGTTCCCGTCACGGCACCTTCACCGCCTCTCCGGGGTAGATGAGGTTCGGGTTTTTAATCTGGGGATTGACCTGAATTAAAGCTGCCAGCTCCACGCCGTACCGCTTCGCTATGGCCCAGAGGGTGTCCCCCTTCCCCACGGTGTGGACCCGCTGGTTTCCGGCGGCAGGCGCCGCCGCCGGGGCGGTTTCCCCGCCGTCTCCGGCCTCCACCGCCCGCAAGCCCCCCTCATAGCCGCCGCCGTCCTCCCAGAACTCAAAGCGGTAGCGCACAAAGTCCGGCCTGGGCTCCTCCACGGCCTCCAGCGCCGCGAAATAGGCCCGCTCCGCCTTCCAAACCGGGTGTACCAGCAGTCCCGGCCCCTCCTGGCAAAACACCCCGGCCAGCTCCTGAAAGCGCCCGTAGGCGTCCTCCCCCACGAACACGCCCTCTCCCTTCAGCACCTGGTAGGAGCCCCCCAGCTCCTGCATCACGCAGGGCCCGAAGGGCGCCGGGTGGACGGCGATGCGCCTCCGGCGCTCCACCGTGTACACCTCCGGGTTGTGGGGCCAGGTAAACTCCTTAAACCGCATGGGCGTCAGCTTCATGCCGCCCTCCCCCTTTCTCTGTCCCGCCGTTCAATATAAGAAAAACCCGCCGTCATAGCGCCGGGCGTCCCGCTGCACCGCCCGGGACAGGGCCTTGGCCCCATCCTCCGCCCGGAGGGCGGGGCTCTCCCAGCCCTCCCCCCAGGGGAGGGACCGGGACAGTCGGGTTTCCTCCCTCCCGCCCCGGACTCCCGGGGCGGAGAAAGCCGTCCCGCCGCCGCCCAGGCCGGAGGCCGCCGCCCAGGCGGGCTTCCCGGCCCGCTCTCCGGGCCGATTCCCAGGCCGCGTTTCAGCCCGCTTCTCAGAAAATTCCTCTCCGCCCGCGCCCACGGCCCGGTCCCGCCCGTCGGGGCCTTTTCCCCCAGGGC
>CATOKC010000187.1 GCA_951800675.1 uncultured Oscillibacter sp. | reverse complement strand
GTTTAAGAATCCCTTTCTCGGGGCCGCCCTTTGGGCGTCCACCTCGGCGGGGGAGGAAAGGGCCGTGCGGCGGGGGTCTTGGATAGGCGAAGCCTCCGAAGTTTCAGTACTTCTTCTGCCGCTCTGGCACTTGTAGGACTCCGCCTGCCGGCCTTTCAAAGGGGTGCTGCCTGCAAGGGGCACTTGTTCTAACGGTACATTTTGCAAATTAGCACCCAAAACGCCAGACCCTCGTGCCGAGTGCCGCGAGGCAACCAGCACCATCAGTAGAACCGTGCGCAGAAGTAAGCACCGGCATCGGCCCAGGGCACGGACGATAGACTACAAAACCAAAGGTCGTAGCGTAACCAAACACCCCCGTAATGAAGGAGGATTCTCAAGGAACGTAGTTCCTTGAGCGATCTTTTGGTTCTTTTCGTTCGCGCGAAAAGAATGCCCCCGTCCCCCCCGCAGGGGGGCCAAACCAGCCCCGCCAGGGGCACAGAAAGGAGAAAACAGTTTTGCTTAGACCCAACCAGTTTGCATAGCGCGGCTATTGCAAATAAATGAATTGAATAGAGGTAATAGCCGCCGTATCGGAAAGAAAAACAGGAGATACGATGCGCTATTCAACAGAAAAAGAATGCAGAGTGGTCCATAAATGCGGGCACTGCGGTAAAAAAATGACCTTTATTTCCACCCGGCGCTTTCGGGTGAACGCAAACAAGAACAAGCTGGATGTCTGGCTGATCTATCAGTGCAAAAAGTGTAAGCACACGCTGAATATACCGATCTATGAGCGGGTCTCACCGCAGAAAATACCAAAAGAGCTGTACGAGGGCTTCCTCGCCAACGATGAGGAGCTTGCCCTGCGGTATGCCGCAGACCCCGCGCTGTTCAAAAGCAAAAATTTTGTCTTGGAAAAATGAAAAAACCTCTTGACCTTGACGCCGCGTCATGGTCTATCCTTGATTTCAGGAGGTGAAAGGATGTATACCGTAAAGGAACTGGCCCGGCTCACGGGGCTGACGCCCCGGACCCTGCGCTACTATGACGCCATCGGTCTGCTCTGTCCCCGGAGGGGCAGGGAGAACGACTACCGCCTCTATGGGGACGGGGAAGTGGACCGGCTCCAGCAGATACTCCTCTACCGGGACATGGGTCTGCCGCTGGAGGAGATCAGGAGCCTGCTGGACGCGCCGGGATTTGACCGGGAGGCCGCCCTGCGGGAACATTTACAGCGCCTCCGGGAACGGCGGCGGGAGGTGGACGCGCTGATCCGCACCGTTCAGATCACATTGAACGATTTAGAAGGAGGAACGACTATGATGGACGAAAAGAAATTCGAGGGCATGAAGCGGCAGATCATTGCGGAAAACGAGGCCGCTTATGGGAAGGAGCTTCGGGAGAAGTACGGAGACGAGGCCGTGGAGGAGCATACGGCCCGGCTGAGCGGCATGTCCCAGCAGGAGTGGGAGCAGACCCAGGCCGACGAGGAGGGATACAAGTCCGCCCTCCGGCAGGCGGTCCAGACGGGAGATCCCGCCGGGGAGGAGGCCCGGGAGGCCGTGCGGCTCCACGCCGCATGGCTGGCCCACTACTGGCCCGCAGGGGCGGTGACGGCGCAGGCCCACGTGGGCATGGCGGAGATGTACGTCCAGGACGGGCGCTTCACGGACTACTATGAGGCAGTGGCTCCCGGCGCCGCCGGGTTCCTGGCGGAGGCGGTGCGGACGTACTACAAGGCGTAAGTTCCTGCAATGGCAAGGAAACGCCCTCTCTCTTCCCGGAAGGGGAGGGAGGGGGCGTTTCATTATTCCGTAACGACCGGGGGGATATCCAGGAAGGGGACTTTTTGCCGTATGGCATATTCCAGCGTGTGGCGGGTGCCGCCGCTGACGCCGTCGTAGACGGCGATGAGCAGGGCGCTGTGGTCCACCATGTAGCGGTTGCGCCGGAGCATACAGCCCTTGGTATACTGCTCCTGGACCAGGGTCTCCAGGTCGCACTGGGCCAAGAGGGAACGCCAGCGGGCCTGGTCCGCCTCCGGCCAGCCGCCGGACTGGGCGGCGCAGGGGATGGCGGCTTCCAGGGTGACGTCCCCTTTTTCCCGGCGCAGGGTCAATACGGCTTCCGCAAAATAGAAGTCGCAGCCTCGGGCCATGCCGCAGATAAAATGCCGCATCCCGCCGTCATAGGCGGACTCCACCGCGTCGCGGATCTTCTGTTTCAGCGCAGCGCAGCGGGGGTCCGTTTCATCGGACCCCCAGGGAAGCTTCTCCGGCCGGTGGCCGGTAAAACAGCAGGTATTGGCTCTTCCGTGCATTGCGATCGCTCCTCATTGTTTCTAACCCTTATTATAGAACAAAATTTCTGGTTTGTAAAGGGCGGGGAGGCAGATTTTTGAGGCGGCGTTGTAGGTCACGCGCACAGGGAGGGCGGCTGGAGGTCGAAGACTTGGGTAAACTGTTCCTTCCGCTCCGGCGTGAGATGGTGGCTGACCAGGATGAGGGTCAGGTCCGGGTTGGCGAGGAGGCTCTTTTCTACGATATCCGCGTTCTTCTGGTCCAGAGCGCTGGTGCCCTCGTCTACCAGGAGGATGGAGCGGTTATGGATGAGGGCACGGGCGATGGCGACCCGCTGCTTCTGGCCTCCGGAGAGATTGCCGCCTTCTTCGCCTACGATGGTGTCCAGACCGTCGGGCATGGAGGCGAGGTCGCCGGAGAGGGCGCTGTCGCGGAGGGCTTTTTGCAGCTGCTCGCCGGTGAAGGTCTCGCCCAGGGTGATGTTGTCGCGGATGGTGGAGTTAAAGAGGAAGACGTTCTGCTCGATGTAGCTCATTTGCTGCTGGAGCTGTTCGGGGGTGAAGGCTTTGGCGTCTTGGGCATCGAAGCGGATGGAGCCGGTATAGCCGGGGAGCCAGCCAAGGAGGAGCTTTAAGAGGGTGGACTTGCCGCAGCCGGAGGGGCCAGTGAGGGCGTATTTGCCGCCCTTCTTGAATTGGAGGGTCAGGTCCCGGAGGACGGGCTTTTCGCCGTAGTGGAAGGTCAGGTTTTCCACCGTGATGGCGCAGCTGAATTGTTCCGAATCCATACCAGCTTCGGGCCGGGCATCGTCGGCGCGGACGGTGATCTTTTCAAAATAGGGCTTGGAGGAAGAGAAGGAAAGCAGGAGCTGCGCCATACTTCCCAGACCGTTGGAGAGACTGCCGCACAGGTTGCCGCCGCCCGCCAGCGAGCCTTGCAGGATCACGCCCTGAATGGACAGGACGCCGATCAGAATGTTGACCAGCATCTGACAGAGGATGTTGATACAGCCGATTCCCGCGCCGGCAAAACCTTTTACATAGGTCAGGCGGAACTTAGGCTTCTCGATCTGGTCGCTGGCCGCTTCCGTTCCCTGGCTGAACCGCTGCTCACGGCCAAAGGAACGCAGCACGTCATAGCCTGCCAGAAGGTCCTTCAATTTGCCGGTAGCTGCCGCCTGCTCCGCGGCGCAGACGCCGCCCAGCTTTTCCATCCGTTTGTTGAACAGCTGTGGAACGAACAGCATGACGACGGTGGTCACCAGCGCCGCGCCCAGCAGGGACCAGTGGAGCGTCAGCAGCGCGGCGGCGCTGAACACGATGGTAGCGGCGGAATCGACACACTGATAGAAGGGCTTCCAGGCCAGATTTTCGATCTGATTGATGTCATTGGTGAACCAGGACAGGTATTCTCCGGTGTCCAGAGCATGAAACTCCACGTGGTTTTTTTGCAGCAGGGTCGCCGCCATGTCCTGCCGGACGGCATTGTTCATAGCACGGACGGCACGGCCCTGAAAGAACTCCTGCAGGCTGTTGATCCCCAGAAGCAGGAACCACGCTCCCACCATCATCAGAATCCAGAAGCCGAACCCGCTCAGACTGCGCTCAATGACGCTCTGGAATGTCCGGATCATCAGCAGGCTGGTCCCGGTCTGCAGGGCGCACACCGCCAGAACCGGAAGGATCGCCAGGAAATTGGCTTTCCAGAATTTCCTCAAATAATAGCTCATGCCGCTGGGGGCTTTTTTGATGGTTTTCATATTACTTTTCCTCCTCTTTTTCTTTCCAGGTTTCGCTTTGGGTCAGCGGCGGGTCCTGGTCTCCGATCCGCAAATGATTCAGATCACACTGCATAAAGCACCGGGCCAGATAGAGGAACGGGATGAACGTCAGCGGCTCGGCGACCTGATAGGCGGTTTCATCTCCATCCTCCAGCTCCAGGTCCATAGAGTGCAGGATCCCGCACTCCGTCAACAGGTCCAGCAGCTCCTTTACCGTCTCCAGCGGCAGGTGCAGCCGCTTTGCCGCCGCCGCTGGGGAAAAATAGCGGAACTCCCGGCTGTGCAGATACCCCAGCAGCTCCAGACAGCCGGGCTTTGCCAAAAGCGCAAAGAGGCGGCGGTACTCGCTTCTGGGGGCGAGCCATTGGGCGTAACCGCCCTCCGGCTTCGGCCAGAGGGTGACAAAGGACAGGTCTTCCGCGTGGATGTCCACCAGGATGCCTCCGCCGCCCTGGCACTGGCTGAGCATCAGCCGGTCGCCGCCGTTAAAAACGGGCTGGCAGGTATCCAGATACCCCATTTCCGGCATATTGAGCCCGTCCGGCAGGAAAAATCTGATATTGGACCAGATCAGGCGGCAGAGCTGCTCCATTCGCTTCTCGCTGGGAAGTCCCTGCAGCCAGCGGCCTGCCGCGTCCTTGATGTCGATTTTTTCTCCGCCCTCCAGACCAAAGAGGGCGTCTATGGTGACGCCAAGCTGGCCTGCCAGCACCGGCAGCAGCTCCACGTCCGGCGCGCCGCCTTTCTCCCATTTGCTGACTGCTTGGGCTGATACGCCCACCATCTGTCCCAGCTGTTCCTGTGTGAGGCCCCGCTCCTTCCGCAGGGCGGCGATCCGTTCATTCAACATACCAGACATTGAAACACCTCGTTTCTCGTGATGGTTGTATCATATCAAAAACACTGGTTGAGTACAATGGAGCGTATTTTGCAGAAATTCAACCAATGGTTCAAAAGCGAAACCGGGACGGATGTCTTGCTGACATTCGTCCCGGTTTTTCGTGTCCGGTCTGGGGATCATGCGGCGGGCTGGAGGTCGAAGACCTGGGTAAACTGGGCCTTTCGTTCCGGGGTGAGGTGGTGGCTGACGAGGATGAGGGTCAGGCCCGGGTTGGCGAGGAGGCTCTTTTCTACGATATCCGCGTTCTTCTGGTCCAGAGC
>CATOKC010000186.1 GCA_951800675.1 uncultured Oscillibacter sp. | reverse complement strand
CGAAATAGGTGTACTTGTTCCGAGCCTGGGATTCCCCGGCGAAAGCGGCCTCCAGGTTCTTCTCTGTCTGCGTTCCGGCGTATTTAGACATAGTAAATTCCTCCTTTCGAAATTTTAAGAATAGGGGCGAGAAGTTACAAAAAAGACTCCAAAAACAACGTTTTTAGAGCCTTTGGTACGCCCGACTGGATTCGAACCAGCGGCCTTCAGAGTCGGAGTCTGACGCGCTATCCAACTGCGCCACGGGCGCATACCTGTATTTCCTATATGCACTTGTTCTGAAGGGACCCTAGGGATAAAAAAGAAGCCTTCCTCTAACGTCCTGATGTAGTATAGCAGAATTTTTCCAGCATGTAAAGCGTTTTATGAAAAATTTTTCACGAAAAAGATTGTTAAAAAAATTGACAAGTTGTAGATTTTGAGCTAAACTATAGGTATTATGACATTGTTCTGATTGGGAGTGAGGGTTTTGAAGAAGGAAAATGTCTCCGATGCCGTTATCCGGCGGCTGCCCCGTTACTACCGGCAATTGACTGAACTCTGCGCCAAGGGAGTGGTGCGCATTTCCTCCCACTCTCTGGGTCAGGAGATGAACATTACCGCTTCGCAGATACGCCAGGATTTGAGCTGCTTCGGCGAGTTTGGCCAGCAGGGCTACGGCTACAATGTGGAGGAACTCCATACCGAGATCGGCCGTATCCTTGGAGTGGACAACGACCACCATTTAGTGATGATTGGCGTGGGCAATTTGGGCCATGCCCTGCTGCAGAACTTTCCCTTTACCCAGACCGGCTTTACAGTGGACGCTGCCTTTGACATCTCTCCCACCGTCACCGGCACGCAGGTCAACGGCGTGCCAATTTATCCTATGGACGAGGTGGACCACTTCATCCATTCCCACAGTGTGGATGTAGTGGTGCTGACCATCCCTCAGTCCATTGCCCAAGAGACGGCGGACCGTCTTATCGGTCTGGGAATTCGGGGCTTTTGGAACTTTACCAATGTGGAGATCACCTGTAGCCAGCCCGATGTGAAGATTGAAAACATCCACTTCGCCGACAGCTTGCTGACCCTGAGCTATCGCATTGCCAACCGCTGACAGGGAAGCGGAGAAAGGACTCCTCATGCGGAAGAAACTCCTGATCCTGCTTCCGCTGTGTGTGCTGGCGGCCGCTGCTGTTTGGGCGTCTGCCGCCGGAGACGCGGCGAACCCCCTGGTCTCTCTGGCCTACCTCAACGGGACATTTACCAATAAGGTGGATGCCGCCGTCAGCGCCCGTCTGGACGGCGCCGGAGGAGCGCTCCCGGAAACTGGTGAGAGCTCCGCTCCCGTCGGAACCGCCGCCTCCTGGACGGAGAGCCGCTTGAAGCAGGACGATATTTTACAGACAGTCACCGGAGACGGTGTGCTTCTGCTGGCGGGCAGCGGGCAGGTGAACTATTCCTCCGGCGCGGTGGTGGACGTGACGGAGGGAACCGTGCTTCCCAGCGGAGGAAACCTGATAGCCCGGCACCGCTATCTAGTAGCGGAGGACACGGCCGCTAATTTCGTTGTCACCAGCAAGACCGCCGTGGTGGACTGGCAGGGGGGATGCACCTTCTTTGAGTCCACCTCCACGGACTACAACGCCATGGCCGCCGCGTTAAAAGCCATGCACCTCTTCCAGGGCAGTTTTACCGGCTATGGACAGGGCTTTGATCTGGAGGCTGCTCCCACTCGGCTGCAAGCCCTCATCATGTTCATTCGAGTTTTGGGAGAGGAGAGCGACGCGCTGGCCTGGAACGGGAACTGCCCCTTTAGCGACGTTCAGCCTGGCACCAACGGGGCGAAATATGTGGGCTACGCCTTTGAAAAAGGGTATACCAACGGATACAGCGCCACCGAGTTTCGGCCCTCCAGCCCGGTGAACGCCCGGCAGTATACGGAGTTTGTCCTCCGGGCCCTGGGCTATAGCTCCGCCGCCAACACGGACCTGTCCGATGCCCTGACCCGGGCTCAGGGGGCGGGCCTTCTCACAGAGGGAGAGGCGGCCATGCTTCAGCGGGACCCCTTCCTCCGTGCGGAGCTGGTTTATATCTCTTACTATGCCTTGGAGGTCCGGGTTTCCGGCACGGGTAAAACGTTGGCCCAGCGTCTGATGGACAAGGGGGTTTTCACCCAGTTTGAGCGGGACGCCGCGCCGCCAGTGCTGAACTGGCGCTTGTAAAACCTTTTGCCGCCCGCGGGAGGAAGTCCTGCGGGCGGCTTTCTTTAGTCACCTCCCTGAGCGGGGGGCATATGATGAACTGAGACCGCTCCGATTCGGTCTACATCTCTCAGGAGGTTTCATCATGTGCAATAACGGTTTTGGCGGCGGAAACTGCTGCTGGATCATCATTCTGCTGATCATCGTCTGGTGCTGCTGCGGAAACAACAGCTGGGGCGGAAGCGCCGGTGGCTGTGGCTGCAACTGTGGGTGCGGCTGCGGAGGCTGCAACTGTGGCGGATGCAACTGCGGGTGCAACTGTGGCTGCAACAACAACTGCACCCCCGCTCCCTGCTGCTAAGCCGCGTTCCTTGAAAGCGGAGGGGCCCACCGGCGGTTTTGCCGCTTAGGGACCCTGTACGCAAGGCGCGGAGAAGAGCGTTTGCGCGCGCTCCGGCGGTTCGGTGATAAACCAAGCCGGAGCGGCGGCCAAAAGGCCGTTTCCATGGTACTTTTTACCGATGACATCCATCAGCCCCGGACCCAATAGGGTCCGGGGCTTCTCTCAGTCCTGTGTTGGTTTTTTGAGAAGGGCCTTCGCCAGCCTTGCTCCGGCCCAGCCTACGGCGGCGCCCAGCAGGATGCCGCCCAGGACGTCGGTGGGCCAGTGAACATAGAGATAAAGCCGGGAAAAGGCCGTGACGGCGGCCAGGGCCAGAGCGGGCCGCCACAGAGGACTTCCGGCGGTTTTCAAGGCAAAGACCACCGCAAAAGCCGCCGCCGTGTGGCCGGAGGGGAAGGACGCGTCCCCCGGCGGGGGAACCAGCAGGGAAAGGTCCGGGCGGAACGCAAAGGGCCGGAGCCGGCCGATGAGGGGCTTTAAGACGATGTTGCAGGCAATCAGGTCCAGGGTTAGGGCACAGGCGGCGGAGAGGCCGTAGGCCCGCTGCCGCCGGATCAGGAGAAGCAGGGCGGCGAAAAGAATCCAGACCTCTCCATGGTCGCTGAGGCCGCTGACAAAGGGCATCAGCCAGTCTAAAAACTCGCGGCGGAGATGGGACTGCACCCAGTCCAGGACCGCCAATTCCAGTTGCATGTCGTCCCTCCTTATGTAGGCAGGGCCGCAGCGTTAAGCTGCGGCCCGTGTATGTTGTGGAAAAACGGTTATTCCAGAACTGCTCCCCGGGCGGCGCTGGTGACCAGCTTGGCGTACCGGGCGGCGTAGCCGGTTTTGATTTTGGGCTCCGGGCAGACCCACTTGGCCTTCCGGGCCGCCAAAGTGGCCTCGTCCACCTCCAGGGAGATGGAGCATTTGGTGATGTCGATGGCGATGGTGTCCCCGTCCTCCACAAAGGCGATGGGGCCGCCCTGGGCCGCCTCGGGGCAGACGTGGCCGATGGAAGCTCCTCGTGTGGCGCCGGAGAAGCGGCCGTCGGTGATGAGGGCCACGTCCTTGTCCAGGCCCATGCCCGCGATGGCGGAGGTGGGATTCAGCATCTCCCGCATGCCGGGACCGCCCTTGGGGCCCTCGTAGCGGATGACCACCACGTCCCCGGCCACGATTTTCCCGGCGTAGATGGCGGCGATAGCGTCCTCCTCGCAGTCAAAGACCCGGGCGGGGCCCTTGTGGATCATCATTTCGGAGGCCACGGCGGAGCGCTTCACCACGCAGCCCTCCGGGGCCAGGTTGCCCTTCAGCACGGCGATGCCGCCGTCCTGGGAGTAGGGGGTTTCAATGGGGCGGATGAGCTCCGGGTTCCGGTTTTCCACCCCCTCCAGGTTCTCGGCGATGGTCTTTCCGGTGCAGGTGATCAGGGAGGTATCCAGAAGGTTCTTTTTCGTCAGCTCCTTCATGACGGCGTAGACGCCACCCGCGCCCTCCAGGTCCTCCATGTAGGTATCCCCGGCGGGGGCCAGGTGGCAGAGGTTGGGGGTCCGGCTGGAAATCTCATTGGACATGTCCAGGTCCAGCGCAATGCCGCACTCGTGGGCGATGGCGGGGAGGTGGAGCATGGTGTTGGTGGAGCAGCCCAGGGCCATGTCCACGGTTTCGGCGTTGTGGAAGGCCGCTTCGGTCATGATATCCCGGGGGCGGATGTTCTTTTCCACAAGCTCCATGATCTTCATGCCCGTGTGCTTGGCCAGCCGCAGCCGGGCGGACCAGACGGCGGGGGTGGTGCCGTTGCCCCGGAGGGCCATGCCGATGGCCTCCGTCAGGCAGTTCATGGAGTTGGCGGTGTACATGCCGGAGCAGGAGCCGCAGGTGGGGCAGGCGTTGTTCTCATAGTCCTCCACGCCTTCCCCGTCCAGCTTCCCGGCGTAGTAGCTGCCCACGGCCTCAAACATGTGGCTCAGGCAGGTGCGCCGCCCGTCGTTCAGCCGTCCCGCCAGCATGGGGCCGCCGGAGACAAAAACGGCGGGAATGTTCAGCCGGGCGGCGGCCATGAGAAGGCCGGGGACGTTCTTGTCGCAGTTGGGGATCATGACCAGCCCGTCAAACTGGTGGGCGATGGCCATGGCCTCGGTGGAGTCGGCGATGAGATCCCGGGTGATGAGGGAATACTTCATGCCCACATGGCCCATGGCGATGCCGTCGCACACGGCGATGGCGGGGAACTCCACGGGGGTGCCCCCGGCGGCCCGGACGCCCGCCTTCACCGCTTCGGCGATCTTGTCCAGGTTCATGTGGCCGGGGACGATCTCGTTATAGGAGCACACCACGCCGATGAGGGGCCGCTCCAGCTCCTCCCTGGTGTAGCCCAGGGCGTAGAACAGGGAGCGGTTGGGGGCGGCGGGTATGCCCTTTTTCACGTTGTCGGAACGCATACGCAAGTCTCCTTCGCGGTTTTCTGTGGGGAAGCATTTTATCGTCAAGCAAGTTCAAACGTATCGTATGATACGTTTGAACCCAGCGGCGAGGAATCGCCGCTGGAGGCCGCGTTCGCGGCCTTGGCCTGCACGTCATAGGGAATCAAGCGCGCTTCGCGCGTCAGAGCCTGTTTAAAATCTGGCGGAATGCCAGACAGGCGCAGATTTTTTTGCTG
>CATOKC010000185.1 GCA_951800675.1 uncultured Oscillibacter sp. | reverse complement strand
CGGCGATGATGAATGGGGCCCTCCTCCTTTTCAGAGAGAAGGATCGCCAAAAAGGTAAAGTCATAGTTCAGAATAAACCGGGCCGCCGTTCCGTAGCGCTCCCCCAGCGTATGGCAAAGACCGCAGTAGACCCGGCCGAAGCGCCTTCGCTCCTCTTCCGGCAAGTCCTGGGGCGGTCTGACGTAGCCGAACATCAGAACAGCCGGACGATGGTAAAGGACAGCCCGCCTCCGGCCCGGAGGCGGCGGTCATAACCGACAGCCCCCAGAATACCCAGGAGGAAACCCACTCCGGCGGCGGTATACTGGACCGCCACGCTGGCCGCCGCAGCCAGGGCTGCGAAGTAGCCCAGGAAGAACAGCGCTACCGGAATCAGGTAGACCAAGGCCACAATGCGGAGCATTTTCTTGGTACTGCTCTCCACCACCACCTTCTGTCCTGGGATTGCGCCGATGGGGTTCAATGCCCGGGCGTGGACTGCCGCGCCGGTGACGCCGCAGCCGGCGCACTCCTCGCAGTCATGGCCGCAGGCGGACTTCCGGGGGACGGAAATCTCCGCGTGACTGGAGTCCAGGATTCGTTCAACTGTTGCAATTTGTGTCATGTTTTCCTCCAAGTATGGGGTTTATCCGCCGGTTTCCTCCCCGGTCGGTTCATCTTCCGAGGGCGGGTCCGCCGCTTCCTCCGGAGGCGGCTCCTCACCGCCCTCCCGGATGGTCACCTGAATCTGGTACAGGCCGCTGATGCCCACGTCGCCTTTGTTCACCGTCACTTCCGCGGGAACGGTATAGGTGCCGGAGGCGGCGGAGTAATCGTCCAGGTCCACCGTTACGGCAATGTCCTCTCCCGTAAGGGCGGACACGTCCGCCTCCGTGCCGAAAACCTTTACCGCCAGACTGCCGGTCAGCGCCTCCACCCGCTTCCCCTCCGGCAGGTTCAGCCAGGAAATGTTCTCCGTGGAGACCGTGGCGCTGGTCATGTCCTTGAAGCGGATGCGCAGGGCGGCTCGGGTCACGCCGCTGACATTGGTACAGCCGTCAGGCAGGATAATCATATAATTGGTAGTGGTGTAGTTCTCAGAGGCCGTGGTGCCAAGCTCTCTCAGATCATATTTGCCCAACTCCAGAGTCTCCACGTTTTTCAGCATGGTCGCGTCTCCAGAGACAGCGATGGTCTGGGGCTCGATGAAATATTCTGTGTTCCGGGCGCGGCATCCGGGAGCGTCCGTGAAGTTCACCACCAAGCGCAGCTCCTTGGTGACAAAGACCGGCAGCGTGGCCTTGACATTCTCCACCGAGGAGTGGATGCCCGCCTTGTCCAAAAGCTGGCCGTTTTGATCGTAGAATTGAAGCTCCAGGTCCCGAGATACCGTCTCCACCGCGCTGTTTCCAATGTCCAGCGTGACCTTGGCATAGCTGATAGGGTCGATGTCCTCCTGGAGGCCCCGGACCTCCACCTCTGGGTGGGAAAGCTCCACCTGGCCGGCGGAATAGCTCTCCGCCACGTTGCCCACCAGCTCACAGCTGACGTCAATGGTCCGGCTGTACAGCTCGCTGATGTTTACCGTGGCCATACCAAAGCTGGCCCGTTCTCTTTGAATGGCGTTGGCGTTGTTGTTGAATTTCGGGTTCGTGTAGCTTACATTGTAGTTGACCCGCTGTTTTCCCGCGCTAGTCACATCCAAGAGGCTGGCGGTTACCCAGATTTGAGAGCGGTCCAGACTGCAAATATTCCACCGGGTGCCTTTCAGCGTCAGGTCGATGGTCAGGTCCGTCCCATCCTCCACCAGCATCAAGCCCCGATCCGTCAAGGTGCTCTCATACAAATATTCTATGGGAATGTCCAAGTACTCCTGTGTCACGGTCTGACCGCTGCTCAGGTCCACATAGAGCCAGATGCCGCAGGCCACCAGAACGGCCAGCAGCAGATAAACGACTTTGCGGCGTCCCGCCTTTTCGTTTTCCACCTTACGCACCTCCATCCTTCCTGGAGCGCAGCAGGCCCGTCAGGCTGAATTTCTGCTTGACCGTCTCGGCCTCCTCCTGCGGAAGCAATTCGTTCCGCAGGAGGTTATCCAGGGTCTCCGGCTTCAAATGCCGTTTCAGCATTCCGCCGGTAGCCACTGAAATGGAGCCGGTTTCCTCCGACACGATGACCACCACCGCGTCAGAGTTCTCGCTCATGCCGATGCCCGCCCGATGCCGCATTCCTAAGTCCCGGGAGAGGTTCACGTTCTTGCTCAGGGGGAGCATGCAGCCCGCCCCCAGCACCCGCCCGTGGCGGACGATCACCGCCCCGTCGTGCATGGGCGCTTTCACGAAGAAAATATTTTTCAAAAGCTCGCTGGACACCGACGCGTCCAGGACCGTGCCGCTGCGGACCATATCGTCCAGCAGAATCTCCCGCTCAAAGACGATCAGCGCGCCGGTGCGGGACTGGGACATTTCGGAACAGGCCAGCACGGTCTGCTCGATGGTCTGCTCCAGCACGCTGGCGTTCTCCGCCCGGGTGAAGAGGGCCAGGATGCGGCGGCTGCCCATCTCCTCCAAAATCCGGCGAATCTCCGGCTGAAAGAGGATGATCAGGGCCAGCACGCCCACCTCCACCATGCGGCTGAGCAGGTAATAGATACCGTTGAGCCCGAAAAGGTAACTCAAAAGCAGGGCCGCCAGAAACACAAACAGCCCCTTTAAAAGACTGGCAGCCTTGGTGGTCTGCACCAAGGTCAATACCTTATAGAGCGCAAACGCCATGATCACAATGTCAAAAACATCTGAAACCTCAATGGTCAGCAGATACCGGCCGATGGTGGCGAAGAGCTCCGTCAGCGTCACATTCATTTTTCCTCGTCATCCCTTTCCTCTGCGCCGCCGGGAGAGCGGCTGTTCCTCCTGAGAGAAACGTCAGGTCATGAATACTTTAGATTATATAGAATCCGGCGGTAAAAAGCAAGGTAAACCAAGGGAAAATTACCGGAAAATTCACGGTCTGTTCAGAAAGCCCGGCCCAGAAGTCCCTGAACCGCCCGGAGCAGCCGGGCTACCTCCTCCGGCGTGTTGAAATCGGAGAAGCTGATGCGGACAGTGCCGGTATCCAGCGTCCCCACCGTGCGGTGGGCATAAGGAGCGCAGTGAATGCCCGCGCGGACGGCGATTCCACGCTCCGCCAGGGCGGAGCCCATGTTCTCCACATCCACACCCTCCGCTGTTAAGGAAAGGACCCCCGTCTGGTTCCGGAGACCCGGGGACACAAAGAGCCGCAGACCCGGCAGGGTTTCCAGTCCCTGAACGGTCATCTGGGTCAGGTGCTTTTCGTGGGCCAGGATTTTTTCCAATCCTCCCCGACGGACATACCGGATGCCGGCCAGCAAGCCCGCGATGCCCGGCATGTTGAGGGTTCCCGCCTCCAGCCGGTCCGGCAGAAAGTCCGGCATCCGCTGCTGGATGGACTGGCTGCCGGTGCCCCCTTCCAGCAAAGGCCGGGTAAGCACGTCCTCCCGGCAGAGCAGCGCGCCGGTGCCCTGGGGGCCATAAAGTCCCTTATGTCCCGGCATGGCCACGAAAGCTGCCCCCAATGCTTCCATGTCCAGAGGCAGGACCCCGGCAGACTGAGAGGCGTCGACAATGAAGGGAACGCCCCGGCTGCGGCAGATGGCGGCAATCTCCTCCACCGGCTGAATAAAGCCGAAAACATTGGATACATGGCTGCACACCACGGCGGCGGTACCGGGAACAACGAGACGGTCAAAAGCGTCTGTCACGGCTTTCGAATCAAAAAGCGGCGCGGCGGCCACGGCAATCTTTGCCCCCAGAGCCTCCAGAGGCCGGGTGACGGCATTGTGCTCATAGCCGGAGACCACCGCCCGCCCCCCCGGCGGAACCAGACTCTTGATGGCAATATTTAGGGCATGGGTGGCGTTGAGGGTGAACACCACCTGCTCTGGGTTTCTCAGGCCAAACATCTCCGCCAGCTCCGAACGGCACTGAAAGGCCGTGTCGGCTGCCCGGGCGGCGGCGGGATAGCCTCCCCGCCCCGGGGAACTCATGGAAGCCAGGGCCTCCCACATGGCGGCGGCGACAGAAGCGGGTTTTTGGAAGCTAGTGGCGGCGCTGTCAAAATAAATCATGCCTCCACCTCCTGGTACAGGCCTTTTTGAAAGATAAATATTTGAACGGGGTCCAAGCCGTCCCTGTGGAGGGCGGTCAGGGCCTCCGGCAGATCGGAAACCGCTACGCGCACGGCGTAGGCGCAGCCCTTATCCGTCAGGTCTCTGGGAGGCCGGAAGATATGGCAGCGAATGCCCGCCCGGCCCAGGGATTTCTGCATCCGCTGGGCGTAGGTTACGGAGCGGGCCAGGATGATATAGTGCTCCACAAAACACTCCTCCTTTCTCTCCTATACTATGGGGCTGGGAGCGAAAGGTGCCAAAGCACAAAAACGCCCCGCCAGTAAGCGGAGCGCAAAAGGCTATCTGGAGTATATAAGTCTGGCTAAGGAATGGTCCCGCAGACAAACCTGCCGGACATTCCGCAAGGTGTCGTCCTCAAACGCAAGGTTCTATTGATCCTGACAATAGCCACCTTGGACCAGCCCGCTGAATAGGGTGATATACAACGTATCGTCCTCAATTTCCCAAGCGGCCCGACGGACCGTCTCGGCACTTTTTCTCTCCTGGCTTGCTGTCATGGAGAAATGGTTACTTTCTCCACCAGCACCACGGCATGAGACGCCATGCCGGAACCGTCCCCGGTAAATCCCAGGCCCTCCTCGGTGGTGGCCTTGACGTTGACCTGTTCCGCCTCAATTCCCAAGGAAGAGGCAATATTCTCCGCCATTTGAACCTTATAAGGGGCCACCTTTGGCGCTTGAGCCAGCAGTACCGCGTCAATGTTCACCACGGCAAAGCCCTTCTCCTCCAAAAGACGGCCCACTGCTTCCAGCAGCTTCAAGCTGGAAATGCCCTTATAGGCCGGGTCCGTATCCGGAAATAGCTTTCCAATATCCCCCAGCCGGGCGGCCCCTGCCAGGGCATCCATAACGGCGTGGACCAGCACGTCCGCGTCGGAGTGGCCCAAAAGGCCCTTGTCCCAGGGAATTTCCACACCGCCCAAAATCAGCTTCCGCTCCGGGACCAGGCGGTGAACATCATAGCCATGGCCAATCCGCAGATTTGTCATCGCCCTTCCTCCCGTGCCTTCACAATAGCCTCCGCCAGAATCAGGTCCATCGGCGTGGTGA
>CATOKC010000184.1 GCA_951800675.1 uncultured Oscillibacter sp. | reverse complement strand
GGTCTGGCTGATCCGGTTCCGGTCACCACAGCAGAGTTGGCAGATCAGGAAGCGAGCAGGCATATCGAAGAAATTGTCCAAAATGATGTGCCGGAAATGGCGATGTGAACAGGCCGCGGGAGGGCCGAGAGGCCCTCCCAGCCCGTTCCCCGCCGTTTGCCCCTGTGAGGGCGTTTGTGCGGCCTTTCCCCGCTGGGTGGCATCCCTGCCCCATCCGCCCCCCTAAGCGGCCCTGTTGCGGCCTGTGAGCCGGGTTTGCGGCGAGGCTTGGGAAACGCCGGGGCCGCTGGGACGCAGGGGCTACGGGGGACGAAAAAGGTGCGGGATAAAGCAGAGGCGCCTTTTCGCCGCCTCCGCAGATCACACCGCCCCGCAATGCGGGTCGGGGCAACGGTTTGCGGGGTTTCGCCCCCGGCGCCATTTTCATACCCCCGGCGCCACTGGTGGCGCCTTCTTACCACGAAACGCCCGTGTTCAGGGGATTTCGGTGGCGCAGACCGGGCGCCTCGGAAAACATTAAGCGATAGGAGATGAGAACAATAATGTCCGATAAGGTACGTCTGCACCTGCGGCTGACACCGGAGATTCATCGGCTGATCAGCGAGTATGAGAAAAAAGATAACTGCACTACAATGAATGAGTTCGTGGAACGCGCTGTGGAATTCTATGTCGGCTATCTTTCCGCTGAAGACTGTCTGCGGTTCCTGCCGCCTACTTTAGCGGCGGCGGTGCGCGGCACGGTGCGGGACAGTGAGAATCATATCTGCCGTCTGCTGTTCAAGCTGTCGGTGGAACTGAATATGATGATGAACGTGCTTGCTTCCGAGCTGGATGTCAGCCCGGAGGTGCTGGAGCGTCTGCGTGGGCGGTGCATCCAGGAGGTCAAGAGAACTGGCGGCGCAGTCACTTTCGCGGATGCGGTGAAGTATCAGAAAGGCGAGTAGTGAACTGTGCCGCGCGTTATTTTCAAGTGTCCCCATGTCAAGGGCGGCACGGCAAAAGCCGCCGCTCATCTGGGAAATGCGGTAGGGTA
The DNA here is from genome assembly GCA_951800675.1 of uncultured Oscillibacter sp. Next base: position 4,311 of record CATOKC010000184.1, on the reverse strand, counting down.
TATCGCCACCCGCAAGGGAGTACAGCGCATTGATCCGGGCAAGATGGATCTGCCAGCGACAGAGAAGCAGTTTAAAATGGTGGAGAAGTTGGTGCGTGAATTTCCTTTGAGCAAAGGGTTGGATGAGTACGCTGACTACCAGGATTCTCCCACTCGCGGAAATGCGTCCGAGTTTATCACACGGGCCATAGAGGACAATCTGGATCAGATCGCCAAGAAGGAAAACTACTTGGAATACATCGCCAAGCGTCCTCGCGCACAGCGTTTTGGTTCTCACGGATTGTTTACCGGCAGCGATGATGCGCTGGTGCTGTCCAGAGTACAGAACGAAGTTGCCAATCACCCCGGCACGGTCTGGCTGCCGATTATTTCTTTGCGCCGCGAGGATGCTGCGCGGCTGGGCTATGATAACGCAGAGAAATGGAAAGAGTTCCTGTCAGACTATGCAATGGATATGGCAAAAGCGATGCATATCCCGTGGGAACAATTCCGATGGTATGCTGCGTTTCATGACGAGGGTCACCATCCCCATCTGCACATGGTCTGCTACAGTGCCGATGGGAAATCTGGATTTCTCACTGAAAACGGTATTGAGGAGATCAAGTCCGGACTGGCGAAGGGAATCTTTCGTCAGGAGCTGACGGAGATTTATGCCAGTCAGACCCAGCGGCGTGATTCACTCAACCATGACACGCAGAAGATACTGCGGCAGTTGATCCAGCAGATGCGAGACGATGCTTTGAGTAACGAGCGCATGGGACAGCTTATGGTGGAACTGGCCCGGCAGCTCAGACATACTTCCGGCAAGAAACAATACGGATATCTGAAACCACAGCTAAAATCTCTGGTGGACGAGATCGTGGATGAGCTGGAGAGGGACGAGCGTGTTGCCGCCGCTTATAGTCTCTGGTACGAAATGCGGGAGGAGGTCCTGCGGACTTACAAGGATGATCTCCCGGAACGCATCCCGCTCTCGCAGCAGAAGGAGTTCAAGCGGATCAAGAATATTGTGATCCAGGAGGCGGTGCAGCTTGGCGCTCAGTTGGAGCAAAACCATGCTGCACCAACAAGGCAAAATACAACGGCAGGGCAGAGGAATGATGACCATTCTTCTGCCCTGCTGTTCAGTTCCATGACCCGTCTCCTGCATCACATGAGCCGGATCTTTCAGGAGCAGCCGCCGCCCGCCAGTCCGGTATACCACACCGACCGGAAGCTGCTGCGAAAGCTCCGGGAAAAGAAAATTGCGCACGGTCACAAACCGGATGACCATGCGCCAACGCTATCATAAGGAGGACGATCAATGCCAACAGCAAAGAAAGCACCGCCCATGCACCTCTGGTGGGTACGTCATCCGGAATGCGGACTGGCTATCGTCAACGCGCCCAACTGGGAGCAGGCTACCGTGGAGGCCGCTGCGTGGTGGGAGACTCCGTGGAAAACCGTTGCCGCTCTCTGTGAGTGTGAACGCGAAGAGATCGTACCGCGGCATGTGTGCGTATGTTGTGGTACGACCTTCAATGGTGATGGTTTCCGCTGTACTAAGTGCGAAATTGTTGAGCGAGATAAGCAGCTCAACAAGCGGGCCAGGGCAAAGCGGTATTATAGAAATATGATGCCGCGCAAAACGGACAGACGAGCATAGAAAATCATTTGTGCCTGTTCCTGCATACCCATTCATACGCAGCCAGGAACAGGCAGCCAACACCATAGCATACGATATCCGCCGTATCATACACAGATCCAAGTATGGTCTGGATCATGGGATCCGTTATGCCAAGTTTGTCTGCCAGGCTGAAATACTGAGAGAATTCTACCATTGCGGCGAAGACGAAAACTGCGGCCGGAAGCCAGGGATACTTCTCGGGAACGAATATCCGTAGGAAGAAATAAACGACGGCAACGACCAGCATATCTCCAACGTATGGCCGGACAAAGCTGTCATGGACAAACAGTGCGATCAGCACTTCTATGCCAAATAGGATCAAAAAGATGAACAGATTAAATAGCCGTTTTCGGGTCATATCACTCGATAGGGTTCGGGATCGTGTCCCGCAGCTCCGCCTGCTTGGCGTAGTTCCAATCGGACGGTTCTCCGATGCAGTAGCCTCCCATCTTCCGCATATTTCGGAAGCGGTGGAGATCATAGCGGACGTCCACATGGTCGTCCTGCACGTCCAGAAACAGCTTCTCAATAATGCTTACAGGATATACCGCTATAGCCTGCTGGACATAGACATCCTGCTCGGCCTCGGTCAGTGTCCCATTCAAAACAACCACTTGCATCTGCATCCCCTCCGGGGAATCAGTATAGCAGACACCTGCGACAAAATCAAGGAAAGGCGGTGGAGAAAATTCCCTACATCCATTTTACAGACGATCAGAAGCGCCGCGCCGGCGAAGTTGATCTGGAGGAGTTCCTGCTATGTCAGGGTGAAAAGCTGATCCCATCCGGTCCGGAAAAGAGGCTTGCCAGCGACCACAGTATCACCGTTCGCGGCAATCGCTGGTACGATCATGCGGAGGAAAAGGGCGGCGGGCCGATCTCCTTTTTGCAAAAATTTTATGGTCAGACCTATCCGGAAGCTGTCACACAGCTGCTGAATGGGGAACAGGGGATGCCATATGAGCCAGTCCGAAAACAGTCTCAGAAAGAGGAGAAATTATTTTCACTGCCGTCAGCCAGCCCGACTATGCGGCGCATGTACGCCTACCTGCTCCAGCACCGCGGTATCAGCCGGGAGGTGCTGGATGCTTTTGTTCGCGCCAAATTGATCTATGAAAGTGCGGAGCAGTCTGCGGACGGCTCCAAGGAGCATCACAACGCCGTGTTTGTCGGGAACGACGAACACGGCGCTGCACGTCATGCCCACAAGCGCGGGCTGTACACATTCGGAGAACCATATAAGCGGAACGTCACAGGCTGCGATGCCCGGTACAGCTTTCACTATTGTGGGACAGATGACCAACTCTATGTGTTTGAAGCACCTGTGGATCTGCTGTCGTTTATCACCCTATATCCGGAGAACTGGCAGCGGCACAGCTATGTTGCGCTCTGCGGCGCATCGGACAAAGCCATGCTCTGGATGCTGGAGCAGAATCCAAATCTGCGGCAGATATCACTCTGCCTGGATAATGATACGGCAGGGATCAAAGCGTCCCAGCGATTATCGGACGCATTGCAGGAGAAGGGATATAGCGAAGTCCAGACACTTCTTCCCAGTCAGAAGGACTGGAATGCGGAGCTGACCGATGGACCGGTCCTCGCACAACAAGAAACAACAATGACCATGTAAAGGGGGAATTTTTATCATGCAGCAAGAGAAGAAACTGGCGCTGGAAGCGATCCGGAACCTGATCGCTTACTACACCAGCGATTTTCATGTGGGCAGCGGCTACACCGGTAAACAGCAGCTCATTTACCTCACACGACCCCAGGCGGAGATCGCGCTGCGGTACGGCATCCCCATTGGTGTTCGAGACAAGCACTGCACACTCATGGGGACTACGCCCGGAAAGCCTTTCCGCTACGTTACCATTAAGGATATCCAGACGCTGGAGAAATGGCTGGCGTTTTCTTCCATGGAACCGCTGGCATCCATTCACGCGGACTTGCCCAAGGGCATCCAGCAGAAAATGCGGGAATACATCCTGCAAATCATGGAGTTTGAGTGTCCGGAACAGCTGCCGCCGCAAAAGCCTGTGGCCCCGATCCTGGGGGCATACGGGAACATATTCAATCTGCTATGCATCACCAACCGGGCGCTCCGGCAGGCCGGTCAGCTGGAGCAGGCGGAGGAAATGTGGCGGCGGGTGCTGGACAGTGGAGACAACTTCAAAGCGCTTGCCATCATGGGTGAGTACGTTGAGTTTGACGAGGCATACCTGCCAGCGGCGGCGTTATGCGGAAACGGTTCACGGGGTGGAGGCCATGGTTGATTGGACACAGGCGGCAGACCTCTCGCCGCAAGTGTTGTTACTGATTGGTCTCTGCGGCGGGATGCTCCTGCTGATCTGGTTCGCCACCTCCAGGTCAGGCAGCGGATCGCTGAATATCAAAAGCAAGATCGTAGGCGACGGTCAGCATGGCACTGCCCGCTGGGCCTCACCAAAAGAAATATCCCAGACCTATTCGCGGGTGCTTTTCAACGTGCCGGAGTGGCGGAAGGGAAAAGACTTGCCAAAGGGGCAGGGACTGATCCTCGGCTCTACCGGGCCGAAGAACAAGGTCACTGCGCTGGTGGACGGCGATGACGTCCACTGCGTGCGCTTCGTTTCTTGACAATCTGCGTAGAAATACGCAATAAAACA
>CATOKC010000183.1 GCA_951800675.1 uncultured Oscillibacter sp. | reverse complement strand
GGCCTATGGCCGGGGCAACGCCGGGGACGACGCGATTTTGGAGGCCATCCTGGAAGAGACGCGGTCCATCGACCCGGACATGCCCGTGACGGTTATCTCCAAAAATCCCAAGGCCACCCGCCTTTCCTACCGGGTCCGCTCCGTCAGCCGGATGGACCTTTCCGGCTGGCTGGGGGCCATGAAACAGGCGAGGCTCTATATCAACGGCGGCGGAAGCCTCATCCAGGACGTGACCTCCCGCCGCTCCCTCTGGTTCTACCTCATGAACATCCGGGCCGCCAAATGGGCGGGCTGCAAGGTTCAGATGTACGGCTGCGGCATCGGCCCCGTCAAGCGGGAGAATCACCGGAAGCTGGCGGCCAAGGTGCTGAACCGGAACGTGGACGTGATTACCCTCCGGGAGCCGGACTCCCTGGAGGAACTGAAATCCATGGGGGTGGACAGGCCGGAAATCAAGCTGACGGCGGACCCGGCCCTGACCCTCGCCCCGGCGGCGGCGGAAAAGACGGACAGCGTGCTCCTCCGGGCGGGCATCCCGCCCCGGGGGGAGCGGTTCATCTGCTTCGCCCTCCGGCCCTGGCCGGGCTTTTCGGAGAAGGCCCCCCTCTTTGGGGCCGCCGCCCGGTACGCCTGGGAGCGCTACGGCCTCACCCCCGTCTTTACGGCGGTGGAGAAGGGCCAGGACCCCGCCGCCGCCCGGGAGGCGGCGGAGTGCCTGGGGGACACGCCCCATTACTTCCTGGACGACGCCGGGGCCGCCGGGACCATCATCGGGGCCTTGTCCCGGATGGAGGCGGTGGTGTCCATGCGGCTCCACGCCCTGATTTTCGCCGCCGGGCAGGGCATCCCCCTGGCGGGGGTGGTGTACGACCCCAAGGTCTCCTCCTTCCTGCGGTATATCGGGCAGGAGAACTTCGCGGACCTAAAGGACCTGACCCAGGAAACCCTGAACGCCATGATTGACCGTGCCGCCGCCCAGGCCGTGGACAAGCGGGCCCAGGCGGAGGCGGTCCGAAAGCTGCGGGAGCTGGAGCGGGGCAACGTGGACATCGCCTCCCGGTTTTTGCGGGACGGCGGCTGATTTCCCAGGGCGGCCGCTCCTTACCGGGAGCAGAGGGCCCGCTGGGTGGCGATGGTTGCCAGGGTATCGCCCAATTGGACCAGAATTGCCGCCACCAGCCCCAGCTCCTCGTCGCTGAGCGGACCCGAAATGGCCACCGCCAGGGAGTTCACCATGGTGGTCAGGGCCAGAGGGTCGCGGTTGGGAACGTTCATAGCATCACCCCTCCCATGGTATGAAACAAAAAGCCGGGCCGTTCCTCCGTAAAAGCTTCGGAGGAACGGCCCGGCTTTTTGCTTATTTTCCGGGTCCCTCAAACCCCGGCGAAGTGGAACACGACGCCCACCGCGGCGGAAAGAGCGATGAACACAATGGGGTGGAGGCCGGTCACCTTCTTGGGCGCGAAGTTGGTCAGCATGATCAAAAGCGCCGCCAGCAGCAGCCCCGGCACGTTGAGGAGGCTCCCGCCGCTGAGGACCGGGGTCTTGACGACGCCGCCGCTTTGGGCCGCCAGCTGGACGGTGGTCAGCACCTCCAGCGCCACCGCCGCGCAGGCCGCGCCGATGAGCCCCGTGGAGGCGGGGCGGAGGCCGTAAAAGGCCCGGTCCACATAGGGGTTGTTCCGAAAGCTGTGGAGCACCGCCGCCACAATCAAAATCACGATGATGGAGGGGGTCACCTCCCCCAAGGTGGCGATGATGGCCCCGGGAATTCCCGCCGCCGTAAAGCCCACGTAGGTAGCCATGTTGATGCCGATGGGGCCGGGGGTGGACTCCGACACCGCCAGCATGTTCATCAAATCCGTGTAGGTGTACCAGCCGGTGGACTCGCCGATGGCCTGGAGAAAGGGCAGGGTGGCCATGCCGCCGCCCACGGCGAAAAGACCGGTCTTGAAAAACTCCCAGTAGAGCTGCAAACAGGTGGTAATCATGCTCTTTTCACCTCCAGATTTTTAAGAAGGATGCCCGCCAGGGCCGAGCCGATGACGAACCACACCGGGGAGAGCCTCAAAAATACGCCCCCCAGAAGGACCACCGCGAAGATGGCCGCCGTCCGCTTATCCACCACGGATTTTTTCAAGAGCTTCAGCACCGCGTTGAAAATCAGCACGCAGACGCAGACCTGAATCCCGGCGAAGGCGTTCTTCACCCAGGCCAGGTCCGCGAAATTGGAGATCAGCCCCGCCAGAATGGAGATGATCACCACGGAGGGGAACACCAGCCCCAGGGTGGCCGCGACGCCCCCGGAGACGCCGCCGCGTTTTTGCCCGATGAAGGTGGCCGTGTTGACGGCGATGATGCCCGGGGTGCACTGGCCGATGGCGTAATAGTCCGTCAGCTCCTCCTCGGTGGCCCAGCCCTTGCTGTCCACCACCTCCCGCTGGAGGATGGGCAACATCGCCATGCCGCCGCCGAAGGTCATGCCCCCCATTTTCGCGAAGGTCCAGAAAAGCTCCCAGAGCTGCTGGAATTTGTTCTTGCCGTTCATGAAACGCCTCTTTCCTTGTCGTTACTCCGTATAGCCCCACAGGCCCCGGACGGAGACCTCGCCGGAGCGGACGGTCCGCTCCTTCCCGTCCGCCCCCCGGACTACCAGGCTGAATTCCTCGTCGATATCCACCGCCTGGGCGGTCTCCCGCTCTCCGCCGCCGAAGGGGAGAAGCCGGACGGTTTTTCCCAGGTTCACGCAACGGCTTCGGTAGGCCGCGAGATACGCCGACAGGTCTCCGGACAGCAGCGCGGCGTAAGCCCGGTCCAGCTCCTCCAGCAGCGCCGCCGCCAATTGGGGCCGGGACACAGGCCGCCCCAGGACCTGGCGCAGGGAGGTGGCCACCTCCCGCACCTCCGGCGAGAAGTCCTCCTCCCCCTGGCCCACGTTGACGCCGACGCCCAGCACCAGGGACTGGACCCGCCCTGTCTCCGCCTCCAGGGACAGCTCCGTCAAAATGCCGCAGAGCTTCTTCCCGTTCAAAACCGGGTCGTTGGGCCATTTCAGCCCCGGCCGGGCGCCGCAGACCCGCTCCACGGCGGCGCACACGGAAACCCCCGCCAGGGCCGTCACCGGCGGCAGGCGGTCCGGCGGCAGGGGAGGCCGGAGGAGCACGGACAGATAGACGCCCTGACCCTTGGGGGACTGGAAGGAGCGGTCCATCCGTCCCCGGCCCGCCGTCTGGCTGTCGGCAATGGCCACCGTGCCGTCGGGGGCGCCGGGCTGGGCTTTTAAATAGTTGTTGGTGGAGTCCAGCTCCGCGAAGCACCGCAGCTCCCTTCCCACCACCGCCGTCTTTCCCAGGAAGCCGCGGATTTCCTTCTCCGTCAAAGCGTCCGGCGCGGCGGCGAGGCGGTAGCCCAGGCCGGTCCGGGCCTCGATCTCATAGCCCTCCCGCCGCAGGGCGTCCACCGCCTTCCACACGGCGGCGCGGCTGAGGCCCAGGCGGCCGCTTAAATCCTGACCGGAGAGGAAGCCTCCTTCCCCCCGCAGCAGCGATAATACCTCTTCCCGGCTGCTCATAGCATCCCTCCTTGTGAAACGGAACCAGTGTAGCACATTTTTTCGGGGCTGTAAATACACAAACGTGGATTGACAAAGAGGTGGACCTATGCTATAATAAGGATGTCCTTTGACTACAAGGTTTGCTGCTCCTGATTTATGAACAGCGGATTTTGTGGTCTCTTTTTTTATGCTTCAACGGAGCAAGTACCGGCGGACCCAGGCCGGAGAGAAAGAAAAGGGCGAAGCGTATCGAGACGCGGTCACCGCGAAGCGCGCCCCGGCGGAAGCGGGCGCAAACAAGGAGGAGGAAGAACCATGAAAACCGAGAAGCGAACCAATGCGGAGTACACCAGCCCCTATGAATTCCACGGGCGCGTCCCCCTGCGCCAGGCCATCCCCCTGGGGATGCAGCACGTGCTGGCCATGTTCGTGGGCAACCTGACGCCGCTGATGATCATTTGCGGCATCTGCGGCATCAGCGGCAGCGAACCGGCCCTGTACGTGACCTTGCTGCAAAACGCCATGCTGGCGGCGGGCCTCATCACCTTGATTCAGCTCTGGTCCATCGGCCCCGTGGGCGGACAGGTGCCCATCATCATGGGTACCAGCTCCGGCTTTTTGGGGGTCATGAAGGGCGTGGCCGCCAACCCCGCCATGGGCGGCGGCATCGTGGCCTACAGCGCCATCGTCGGCGCGGCCATGGTGGGCGGCGTCTGCGAGGCGGCCCTGGGCTTTTTCATCAAGCCCTTGCGGAAGTTTTTCCCGCCGGTGGTCACCGGCAGCGTGGTGCTGGCCATTGGCCTAAGCCTCATCAGCGTGGGCGTGAACTCCTTTGCCGGAGGCAGCGGGGCCAAGGACTTCGGCTCCCTGCCAAACCTGCTGCTGGGCCTTCTGGTGCTGACGGTTATCGTGGCGCTGAAGCACTTTACAAAGGGGATTACATCCACCTCCTGCATCCTCTGCGGAATCATTGTGGGGTATGTCGTGGCCTCCGTCATGGGCTTTATGCTGCCCCATGAGCTGGTGGACGCGGAGGGCAATGCCTTCACCGCCTCCTGGTATGTGAACTGGGCCAAGATCGGCGAGGCTAAGTGGATTTCCATTCCCCAGCTTCTGCCCGTAAAGCCCACCTTCAACGTCCACGCCATCCTCTCCATCCTGATCATGTTCCTGGTCACCGCCGTGGAGACCATCGGGGACATCTCCGGCTGTGTGGAGGGCGGCATGGGCCGGGAGGCCACCGCCAAGGAGCTCTCCGGCGGCGTGGTGTGCGACGGCGTGGGCTCCGTCATCTCCTCCCTGTTCTCCTCTCTGCCTACCACCTCCTTCTCCCAGAACGTGGGGCTGGTGACCATGACCAAGGTGGTCAACCGCATGGCCCTGACCTGCGGCGCGGTGTTCCTGGTGCTGGCGGGGCTGAGCCCCAAGCTGGCGGCGGTGATCTCCATTATGCCCCAGAGCGTCCTGGGCGGGGCGGCGGTGATGATGTTCGCCTCCATCGCCGTGTCCGGCATCAAGCTTTTGACCAAGTACGGCGTTACCAACCGGGTGGTGACCATCGTGTCCATCGCCATGGGCCTGGGCTATGGCCTGGGCGCCACCGCCGGGGCCCTGGAGGGCCTGCCGGAGCCGGCGCGGCTGGTGTTCGGCGGCTCCGGTATCGTGCCGGCGGCGGTGCTGGCCATCATCCTCAACATCGCCATCCCCAAGGACCAGGAGGACCTGGACAACGAGGCCCGGGCCAACGGGGAGAAGGGGGAGGCGTAACATCCCCTCGCCCCCTGCCAGCGGCGGCATACAAAAACGGCGCCCGAAACCGTGCGG
>CATOKC010000182.1 GCA_951800675.1 uncultured Oscillibacter sp. | reverse complement strand
TGTCCGGCCTGGGCATGCTCAGCCGCCCGGCGGGCCTCGTCGCGCTCCCGCTGGGCCGCCCGCACCTCCGCGCTCAGCTCCCGGGTGCTCATGTGCTCCACGTCGTGGGTCTCCAGGAATTCGTCCAGCTCCGGCCCGTCCCGGAGGGGCAGCAGGCAGATGGCCTGACTGACGCTCAAAGTCCCAAGCGTCTGGGATTTTGGCGATTCAAACAGGCTCTCCTGGCTGTTCCCGTACCGCTGGAACAGTCGCATCAGCTCCTGGGCCCGGGACTGGGAGTAGTCCACCTCCCGCTTCAGCCACCCGCCCCACTCCCCATGGGGCACCATGCCCTTGGCCTCGGTGAGCCAGCGGCCCTTTTCCACCGCGTGGGCCAGCATCATGTTGGCCAGCTGCTGGTCCTCCCGGTCCCGCTCCCGGATGCGGTCCGCCAGCTTTGCCAGCCGCTCCCCGTCCCGGTTCTCTGATAGGGCGCGCTCCCGCGCCGTCAGTTCCGTATGCTCCATTTTGATGGTTCCTTTCCGTTGAAATTGAGTAGAGCCCAGGCCAGGGCCAGCGTTGCCAGCCCCGCGGCCAGGAAGCCCTCCGGCCCCAGCGACTCCATCAGCCCGTCCGCCGCCCCCGCCAGCAGAAGCACCAGCAGGAAGGAGGCGAGGCTTGTCCACTGTCTCATGCTCCGCACAGGGCCAGCAGCAGCGTCCACCACGCGGCAAGCACCGCCGCCACCCCGGACAGGAGCAGCAGGGCGGGGAGAAGGTCAAACCGTTTTTTCAATGCGCAGACTTCCTTTCTGAAACGCCGCCGTCCGTGGGCGGCGGCGTTCTGATGATGTACGCCCTACTGCGGGGTTGCCCCGTGGTATTCCACCCCGAAGGCTTCGCAGAGCTGGCGGTCGTTGAAGTAGCGGGGGATGATGATGCGCAGCTCCTCCCGGGTGAAGCTGTCCAAATCCCGCAGACGCTTATAGTAGGTGGCGGGGCTTTTGGGCATCAGCTTGATGGTGTCGGTGTCCTTTTCGCCCCGCAGCTCCTGCCCGTAGCGCAGGCCGGCCATAAACGCCCGGTCCATCCGCGCCTTGGGGGACTCCCGCAGTTTCGGCATATTCCGTCCCTCCTTACAGGGCCAGGTAGAAATCCGCCAGTTCGGCGGCGGTTTTGGCCTGCTTCAGTCGCTCCTCCGCCAGCTCGCGGCCCGCCGCCACCTGAAGCAGCGCGGCGGCCTCCTGTTCAAAGCGGAACTGCGCCGCCTCCAATACGGCGATGGTGGCGTCCAGGCGGTCCTGGGAAAGTTGGATTTTCATAGAATGCCTCCTTGATTCCGTCCCGCAGGTTTGGTATAATCAGAATGCGGAACTGATTTCGTGTTGGTCGGTTCTCTTGCCCCGTCAGGTGTTGGAAGTGCCTGACGGGGTGTTTTTTACGCCCAGGCCTCCGCCCAGGCGGCCAGCTCCGCCAGCTCCCAGGCGGTGAAGCCGTCCGCGTCCGCCTGGGCCAGCAGCTTTTCCTGGACGGCGGAGCCCGCGTGCTCCAGGGCTTCCTTGTAGTCGTCGATGGTTTTCATGGGAGTGCTCCTTTCGTGTGCTGTTCTGGGTCTTGTCCCTCCTGCCCGTGTATGATAAAATCAATCACCAGAAGGGAGGTGAAACTATGTATTGCTTTTACATAACTTATGATGACGGAAAATTCATTGAGTGCGACAACATTACCAGTGTGTCATATAGTGGGTTTGACCATCAGGTTGTGGTACAAGGAGACGAGGTGGGCAGTCATCGTTACCCGCTGAAAAAGGACCTGTGGTTACACGCTGATTCTGGTATGTGGTGTGTGCGCGGAGATGGAGTGCGATCCATCCAGGTTTGCAAGACGTAATCAGTTCACTGACACCTCAACGCGAATCATTGCGTTGGGGTGTCTCGCTTTTACGCTGTCAACGATCTCCATTGCTGTTGTTACGTTTACCCCAGTTGTTTTGATAACAATTTCAATTTGCATCTCCTCCACCCCCTTTCACGGGTTGATATGTGAATTTAGTTCACTGTAGCGTCAAAAAAATGTTGTTTACATCCATCATCGAAAGGCACAGGATGTTCGCCAGCTTTTTAATCTCGCTGCCTTTAAACTCGGTTGCACCTTGAATCTTGTTGTAAAACGCCTGCTCAGAGATTCCAAGAGACTCGGATAGCTTGCGATTGGATACTCCCGCACGAGCAATAGATGCCCGTAGCTCTGGACAATTCAAATAATCCCCCCCTTTTTTGTGAAGTGAATAAAATTCACGATAAGAGAATACCACAGATGTGAATGCCTGTCAACATATTTTTTTACAATTCTAAATTTTTGTTGACAACTATTCACATCTGTGGTATGGTAGCCCCAAGGGAAGGGGATGAGATCCGTGGAAACCCATGAAAATATTAAAGCGTTACGAGAAAAGCAAGGCTTGTCGCAGGAGGCACTTGCTGAAAGAACCGGATATAAAGACAGGTCATCTATTGCAAAAATCGAAGCTGGATTAGTTGATCTGACGCAATCCAAAATTGCCGCCTTTGCCAAGGCTTTGAATGTTTCCCCCGCTCACTTAATGGGTATCGCTGACAACCCGCTCGACCTTCTGCCAGATGCATATCCCATCGACATCTCCAATTATCGCCGCATCCCCATCCTGGGCCGGATCTCCGCCGGCCTGCCGCTGTACGCCGAGGAGCACATCGAGGGCTACACCCTCACCGACCTGAACGGCGGCGCGGAATACTTTGGGCTCCGGGTGAGCGGGGACAGCATGAACGCCCTGCGCATCAATGAGGGAGATATCATCATAGTCCGCCGCCAGGAGGAGGTGGAGCAGGGGGAGGTCGCCGTGGTGCTGGTGGACGAGGAGGATGCCACCGTAAAACGGTTTTACTCATCAGATACCACCGTCACTCTCATGCCCCAGTCCACCAACCCGGAGCACAAGCCGCAAATGTACGATCTCAGCAGAACCTCTGTCCGGGTTTTGGGTAAGGTGGTAGAAGTGAAGTTTTTGCTTTGAAGGGGGCGGTAGGAATTGTCTTTTCTTGACCGTTTTTTTCCCAAGAAAAAAGCAGGACCACAGAAGACGGCTATACAGGAAACCATGCTTGCCGAGATTCCCAACATGATTTCACACAATAGCATAGATGAAGATGAACAAATCAAAACTCCAAAGGGTGCGGAACTCAGCTATCTTGATGCCCGCGCGCTGAAATTTTGGGGCGGAAAAAGAACGGACTACAAAGTGCCGCCCTATTATGAGGATTCTGCATTTGGGCGAAATGTGGGCCCGGCGTTGAATCGGCTACTTCGAGGGGGTTATCTTGAGACGTCTGGTTTGGAGGGAAACATCTCTCTGAAAACTGTTCCAGAGCTCAAAGAGATCTTGTCAGCACACAAACTCAAAGTATCTGGGAAAAAGAGTGAGTTGGTTTGCCGTTTGCTGAACAGCCTTCCAGAGCAGGGGTTGAGGGAGCTGTTTCCCACTGGGGTGTATATCATCACAGAAAAAGGGAACAGGGCACTTGAGTCATACTCCATTATTGAATGCAATGATAACCACAGACTGGGCTTTTCTTACTACCGACTGCTCCAGGAGCGGGAGAAGGCATCCCCGCAGGATTCTAACGAAGTGATTTTGACCCGGCTTCTCTCAAAGGAAATCCAGGATTGTTATAAAAACAGGAATCGGGCGAGATTTCAAACCGCTATCACAAAAACCGGACGCTTCATGAGCGAGATTGGCGAAGCTGAACGCGCCTTTGAGTGTTACGTCCTTGGCTTTTTCATTTATGCCATGGACATCAGAAAATGCCCGGATCTGAATAGAAGCGTGGAATCCTACTATTTGGCTTCACTTATAGAGAGTTGCGGAAGAAACGGGGGCTACTCACTGGAGCAGGTCATTGAGAAAATGAAGAAGGTTTTAAAGGAAAACCAGCCGTTCGGCTTGGCAACCCCGTTAAATATCAAGTTTGCAATTTCGATGTTTAAAAAATCGCTGGCACTATAAAACCGCCCCCGGTGCGACCAACACCGGGAGCGGCAAAAGGGACTACAAACTTTGGCGAGACTGTAGTCCCTTTTATTGTAATGCACATTTCCCAAAATTGCAATAGGAGGTTTTCTTTTTATGGCAAAAGCGAAACAGCTCCCCAGCGGCTCCTGGCGCGTCCAGGTCTACGCCGGAAAGGACGCCGCCGGAAAGCGGCAGTACCGCTCCTTTACCGCCCTCACCCGGAAGGAGGCGGAGTACAATGCCCTGCAATGGCAGCTTCACTACAGGGAGATCTCCCGGGACACCTCCGCCATGACCCTGGCGGAGGCGATGGACAGGTACATCGCCTCCAAGGACGGGATACTCAGCCCGTCCACCATCCGGGGCTATGACATCATCCGCCGCAACCACCTCCAGGGCCTGATGGAGCTGCGGCTGAACCGGCTCACCCCCGCCATGGTGCAGGAGGCCATCAACCGGGAGGCCAAGCCCTACACCGACAAACGGGGCCGGACCCAGACCCCCACGCCCAAGTCGGTGCGCAACATCCACGGGCTGCTGTCCGCTGTCCTGCGGGAATATTGCCCGGAGCTGCGGCTCAACACCACCCTGCCCCAAAAGCGGCTGGCGGAGCAGGCGTTCCTGGAGCCGGAGCAGATTGGCGTGCTGCTCCGGGCGGTCCGGGGGAATGAGATGGAGATTCCGGTGCTGCTGGCCCTGTGGCTCAGCCTGCGCTCCTCGGAGGTCACGGGGCTGACCTGGGACTGCGTGGATTTTGAGCGGTCGTCCATCACCGTCCGGCAGGCCCGGGTGCGGAACAAAAATAACGAATGGGTGGCAAAGGCCACAAAGACCACCAGCTCCACCCGGACCATCAACGCCCCGCCGTACATCATGGACCTGCTGTGGAGGGCAAGGGCGGGGGCCGCCCTGGAGGAGCCTGTGGTGAAGATTGCCGGGAACTGCCTGTACCGCCGCCTGAAGGTGATTTTGCGGAAGAACCATCTGCCGGACATCCGGTTCCATGATTTGAGGCATACGAACGCCAGCCTCATGGCCCTGCTGAACGTGCCGGATCTTTACGCCCAGAAGCGGGGCGGCTGGGCGACGGATCGCACCATGAAGCTCGTGTATCAGCACACGATGGCGTCAAAGCGAAACGCGGTAGATCAGGCGATTGACGCCTACTTCTACAATCTGATGGAGCCGGACGGCGCGGGCGCGGGGGAGACCCCGCATATTGTGTGATTTTCCGTGTGATATCGCCCTGTCGAAAAATATATTTTCTTGCCTTTTTCTGCGGTTTGGTGTAGAATATGAGAAAAAGGCAAGGGAGGGAAGCTGTCCCCTCAATCATTGCCCCCCAGGGCTTTCGGGCAAAACGCAAGCCCCAGCTTCGTTTGGAAGCTGGGGCCTGTCTGGTGCGCGAGGCGGGAGTCGAACCCGCTAACTCCCTCAAAAAGTCCCTGTATCG
>CATOKC010000181.1 GCA_951800675.1 uncultured Oscillibacter sp. | reverse complement strand
TCTGAATGTCAATGGCCAGCTCGCCGAAGGGGGTCTCGTAAAGAGAGGTGTGCTGCTTTCCCTCCTCAAAAACCATCTGGGAGTTCACGCTCCCCGTCCGGCTCAAAATCACCTGATGCCCCCGGACCTCGAAGGTGGTGGTAGTGCCCTCCAAACCAGTAAGCGCGGTCTCTTGATAGGAGAGGAGAAGTCCCCCCTCCCCGGTGGGCGTCAGGGTGCCCTCGGTCATCAGCTCAACGCCGTCGGGCTCCATGCCCTCAAAATGCTGCTCCGACCGGATGGTCAGCAGAACGGGCAGCGCCCTTGTCTCAATACTGGTCAATATCGATCCTCCGTGCCATATGATGAATATTCTCCCGCAAAAACAACGAGGCCACGCCCTCGAAATCCTCCGCCTGGTCGCTGACATAAAACTCCGCTTCTCCCCGGCCCTCCGCCGGCGCCCGGAGGCCCCGCGCGGTGAGCAGGCGCTTGAGCTCAAAGGCAGACTCCTCCCCGGCGGAAACCAGGGTCACTCCCGGGCCGCAGACGGCGGAAAGAACCTCCTCCAGCAGCGGATAATGGGTGCAGCCCAAAATCAGGGTGTCCGCCCCCCACTCCAGCAGCGGAGTCAGGTACTCCCGGGCTACGGTCTCGATCACCACGTCCCCGGGCCGGAACCGGCCATTCTCCACCAGGGGCACAAACAGCGGACAGGGCCGGCAGAGAACCTCCACATCCGGATCCAGCCGCCGCAGCGCCGCCTCGTAGGCGCCGGAGCGAACAGAGGCCAGGGTGGCGATCATGCCCACCCGGCGTTTTTTCGTCACCGCCAGAGCCCGGCGGCAGGTGGGCTCTACCACGCCCACAATGGGCAGCTCGTTCTCTTTCTGGAGCACATCCAAAGAGGTGGTGGAAATGGTGCCGCAGGCGATGAGCACCGCTTTGAGGTCAAAGGACCGGAGAAAGCGCAAGTCCTGCCGGGCATATTTCAAAAGGGTCTCCCGGGAGCGCCCTCCATAGGGCACCCGGGCTGTGTCGCCGAAGTAAATCAAATACTCCTCCGGCAGAATGCGCCGCAGGACCCGCACCGCCGTCAGGCCCCCCAGGCCGGAGTCAAACACGCCGATGGGGCGCGTATCCATTGCCGTCACTCCTCTCGTCCAGAAGCCGCAGCCCGGCTCCCGAACACAAATCACTCTGAGTTATGTATTATACTATGAGAGTCTCTTCGCCGCAAGACAGATTTTAGTCTTTCTGCCCTCTTTTTTATGTGGAATTTCTCTGAAACTTCTGTTATAATCATGCCGTATACGAAAAGCAAGGAAGCACTGATTTAAGCGGCGTGCGGAGAATTGTGTCAGAATTTTCTTCCAGCAAGAGAGAAAAACCCGGAAGTCCTGCGGATTTTAACATTTTTTGACGCAGATGGGAACACATTTACGACGGGATACGCGCGCTGTGACTGATTCGGTGGTTTCTCAACTGCCATTGGCGCTTTGAGGAGGGGCTGTTCATGAAAATCGAGCTGACGGAACGGCAATACCGTTACCTGTTGGACCTGGTTTACATAGGCAACTGGGTTCTCAATTCCACCCGGGAGGATGACCGTATCCAAGAGTACGATCAGGTGGAGAGCCTGATTTTCTCTCACTGTCTCCGCCACGGCATGGGAAAGCTGGTGGAGCTGTACCAGGGGGATCTGATTCCCTCCCGGGCCTTTGCCAACGGCGGCATCCACGAGGCCATTGAAAATTATGAGGACGTGGTTTTTTATGAGATTCTGGCGGAGGAGCTGGCCCTGCGGGACCTGGACGGTGAGCCCCTGACCCGGGAGAACTACGGGGCCTTGATGGAGCGGATTGACACATACTTGGATGAGTTCGATGAGCATGGAACGGAGCATATCTCCATTGACCTTGATGAATAGGTCCAAGTTTTGGGTGGAGAAAAAGGAGCGGCTTTGCCGCTCCTTTTTTGCTGTTTTGGCACTGCGCTCCGGTTTTCGCGGCTCAAATTCGGATTCTCTCGGTCATAACCTCCTGGTTCATGCGTTCCAGCATCTGGACGCACTCTGCCGCATATTGGCCCACTGCCGTCTCCTCGGACATCTGAACCCCGTAAACGCCGGACTTCATAATCTCGTACAGAGCCTCTATCTCCCCAATGGTGGGAATTGGCTTGGTCTCCATATTTTTCAGGACCTGCGTGGCCAAAAAAACCTTTACGTCAAAGTACAGCGCCTTATCATAATTATATCTCTGGAACCGGGGAATCTTCTCAATCCCAATTTCAGTGGACAGATCTCCACGGTCCACCAGAATATACTTTACCAGCGGCAGAATCTCATTGATATTTTCCACTGCGTCAATTGTCTCTACCTTGGAAATTACTTGGGTCCCCTCGCCAATGAGCGCCTTGGCCTCTTTTACATTCTCCGGCGTACGAACGAAAGAAAGTCCCACATACTCCAGCTTGTACTGATTGGCGAGCCGGATTAATTGCCGGTCCTTCTCAAATAAAAACGGTATATCCTTGTGGATACCACGCACATGAACGCCTTTATTGCTAATCAGCACGCCGCTGGACTTGGACAAAAACACAATCTTTTCACTGTCCGCGGACACTACCTCAAACTCGAATACACTGTCATTGGCCCATGCCACCATACCCGGTTTCAAATGCCGGTAAAAATCCGGATAATTAAATTGAGACGACAACAGCGTAAAGGTTTTTCCTTTTTCCAGCTGGATGCCTACGGAAATATTGGCTGTCCGCACCTTATTTCCCGGTAAATCCATTAAAATATCCGCGCCGGGAATCTGGCCGCGAATATTTTGGATACTCCGCTCAATCTCGGAAACGGTCCCATGCGCTCCATTGATGCGATAGATATTCTTACCGCTGTGTACCTGACTCAGGGGAACCTCCCCCGCCAGTGCGGGTCCGGTGGTCAAAATGTACTTCTGCATACTGCCTTCCTCCTTAATTCGCTTTCGTCAATTTCACAAAGATGCTGTCGTCCTTCTTTTGCTGATAGCGAAGCCAATACCCCGCAATCAGCGAAGAGAGCATGGTGGTGAGAATCAGCACGGTGAAAAACTCAACACTGATAATCCGGTAGGAATAAGCTACCGTAGCCAACACAATTCCGGGGCCTCCCCGAGCGTTCATCGTTACGGCAAAATTTATAATTACCGGTTTTCTCAAATCTGTGACCAGCAGCGTCAGCGCCGTCCCAAGTCCTTCCAACCCAAAGGCAATGGCAAAAAACAGGACAAACCGTCCCAGTGAAAAATTGTGGATCAAATTTAACTGAATCCCCACCAACGCAAAATAAATAGGGACAAACAGCGAAAAGGAAAAATTGGCTACAGCCTCCATCCGCCCCGCAGCGTCCGGATCGTTTTGAGAAACCGCCTTTACAATATAGCCAATCAAAAAGGCAGAATACATCAGATTGATTCCGAAATGGTAAAGCGCGGCCGAAACCAGCAGCAAAGCAATGAAGCTGACGGTATAAAAATCTGTGGGTCTCGGCGTTTTGCTGTACCCTCCCCGTACATGGTCGCTGACCAACTTGGCCGCCACAAACATGCCCAACGTAAACACGATCACAAGCAGCATATCCACCAGATCAATCGTTCCCGTAGACGCCATCCGCGTGGCCACATTCAGCAAAATCCACAGGCACAGGTCCTGAAACGTTGACACGGTTAAAACTGTATTTGCAAAGCGTGTGTTCATGATTCCCATATCAAAAAAAATCTTTGAAATTACAGGAATTGAGGTAATCGCCACGCCAATTATGAACACCAGCAAAAAAGAAACTGCATTCCCCTTTTCCCCAATGAAGCGCTCCTGAAACAGGCCGGCAAAAGGAAGCGCAGCCAGCATGGGCAAAATCGTCGCTCCGGTAAACACGCAGCCAATGATTTTCCCATTCTCGCGGTCCAGCTCTATGCGGGTGTTGAACCCGGACGAAAACATCAGGAACAAAAGGCCCAGCTGGTAAAAAAGGTTCAGCACCTTCCACTCCTAAGGATACGCATGGAAAATGCCCGTCATCAAATCCGGATAAAAGTGATACAGAAATGTGCCGCCAAAAAGCATTCCTCCGGTGATCTCTCCCACAACCTTGGGGGCCCGGATTGCTTCCATCAGCTTTCCGCAGCCATAAGCTCCCGCCAGCAAAAACGCCAGGGCCAAAAAGGTCGCGATAATTTCATGTTCAGCGAGTGTCTCCAGTGTCATAGTTCCGCCTCCTTGCTATTACTGAGATCAGTTTAGCAAAGAGGGTCCTTCTCTTCAAGCGGTCTGCTTTCAGTTTAGCCACGCTCCAAGAAAGTGCGAAAACAACCGCTTCTATCTTGCCTGGATAATCTTATAAATTCTGGAAATACTCAGTTCATATTTCCGCGCCAGGTCCGTCACCTCATATTTTCCGCTGAAAAAATCATCCTTAATCTGCATATTGCGCTCTTCAATGTCCGTAAACTTCCCATTTGCAGGAAAGTATACCGTTGATCCGGCCAAAAGCTCCATAACGGCTTCATAGGATTCGCTGCCCAAGAGCTCCCGGAGTTTTTTCAATGCCAGTCTCGAATTCATGCCGTCGCTCAATCGATAAATACCTGATCACAGCCCATAATCGCTTGGAAAATTTTCCGGCGGAGCATCAGCTCATTGGGGATAAAACCATCCTGAATGTACTTGCGGATAATGGTTCCGCTGATCTCCACACGGTCCGTGTTATAATGGGCACAGTGCTTGTCCGTCACAATCTGCCCGCATTTTTGGCAGTAATAGGGCTCCCGGGTCAGCAGCAGCTGAATCCCAAGCTCCGGCTCCAGCTCCCGGGCCAGCGCGTGGGCGTCATACGGGCCGTAATATCCGCCGACACCGGCGTGATCCCGCCCAATGATGAAGTGTGTACAGCCCAAATTCCGGCGAATCAGCGCATGAAAAACCGCCTCCCGCGGACCTGCATACCGCATCTGCGTCTTAAGTCCCGCAATATGGACCCGCTCCGCCGGGTAGAAGTCCTCCGCCATTTTTCGATAGGCGGCCATGACGGCCTCTTCCGTGAAGTCCCCCTTCTTCTTCCAGCCTACAATCGGGTTGATGAACAGGCCGTCGCAAATCTCCAGGCCGATGCGCTGGATATGCTCATGGGCTTTGTGAATCGGGTTTCTGGTCTGGAAACCTACCACAGTGCTCCATTTCCGCTCCGCAAAAACCCGTTTCGTGTCTTCCGGACAAAGCGCACCATCTAAAAGGCCGCGTTCCAGCAGCGTGACGGGGCCGCCCACACGGAAGCGGGACCGCTCCCGCTCCTTGTGTACGCCAGGATGCGCGTTATCCAGTGTCCGAAAAACCTTTTTCAGGTCGGACTCGGTCAATATGAATTTACTGTCCGCCGTCAGCTCCGCCACAGGCCGCCCCCGAAAGGACAGGGTGAGAACGTCGCCAGGCTCTGTTTGCTTGTACTGTTTCTCTGGAAGGTCCAGTGTTACGGGCAGTGGAAATACCTCTCCAT
>CATOKC010000180.1 GCA_951800675.1 uncultured Oscillibacter sp. | reverse complement strand
CGGGCGCCGTACCGCCCCCCCACGCTGGTCATTTGTCCCCATTGTAATTCTCGTCTTCTCATTCTCCCCCAAATCCCTCGTTACCCGGCAAAACAGGCATCCAGGTCATAGGGAATCCAGTCCGCGTCCTCCGGGAAGCCCCAGTCGGCGCGCGAAGCGGAAAGCTCCCAATCCCAGCCGGGGAAATATTCATTGTCCTCTCCGTCCAGGAAATGGTGTCCGGGGCCCGCCAGCCGAAGTTCCAGGTCCGGGAAAATGACGCCCGCAAGACCTTCCCAATCCTGCTGGTCATAAAACCCCAGCAGATAGAGTTCGAAGAATTCCGGGTCATCTTCCGCATTTTCCACAAGCTCCCAAATACCGTCGGGAGTTCGTCTTGTGTGGAATTGAATGCCAGGCCTCTCCGGAATGGACAGGTCGCTATTGAGCATGCGCTCTAAATCTTCCTGGCAGAATCCACTTTCCGTATCCATATGCCGTATCAGTTCCCCCCGCAAATTCCTTCACGGTGAAGCGGCGCGTTATACCTTGGACATCTGTAATGGACAGGGAAGAGGGAACAACTTGATTCCCAAAACATTATTCTATCCCCCCCCGAAAAAAACAATATGCTGGCCGCATAGGGTTCGGGGAAAACTTTCACCGCAGGCTCACAGCGGCAGGGAAAAATATACCATATCCACCAGCTGCCGCCCCGCCTCGAAAATCGGGTGGTCGTAGTTGTCCAGGAAGAAGTCTTTCACCCGTCCGCACTCCCGGAAGCCGCAAGCCTCATAAAAGAGCACTGTCAACGGACTGTCCCCGGTGCCCACCAGAAGCCGCCTTCCCCGCCCCCGGTACTGCCGGACCACATGTTCTACCATGGCCCGCCCATAGCCTCGCCTCTGGCTCTCCGGAGCCACGGCGAGGTTTTTGATTTCAAGATCCCCGTCATCCTCCTCCGTCACCACGCACACGGCCCTGAGCCCGCTGTCATACAGGGTCCACAGCGTCCCCCGGTCCAGGTAGCGGCTTATCATGTCCTCCTGCTCGTCCCCCAGGAGGAGCAGCGGGAGGAAGTCCCGCTTATTGTCAGAAATTGCGCGAAATTCCATGAAAGCCTCCCCGCGAAACCGGGCAATCTATGAACCTGTATTCAGGATTGGGAGACGCCGGAAAGACTTTCCAGACGGCGTTCAACCGTTTTGAACACAGGGTTTAAGCCCGGAGGTGATTTTGGATGTACGGCATAGAATACCTGAGCCTGGAGGACCTTTTGGATCAGGACCCCTCAGCTTACGAGTTTTTCCAAACCCTGTCCCCGGAGGTCAAGGCTCTGCTGGAGGAGGACGGCGGCGTAACCTCCTTTGCCCGCCTCCAATCCAAGACGGCCCAGATGCGGCGGGCCGGACTGATGGAGTAGGGAAAAGCCGCCTGGGCGTTTGCCCAGGCGGCTCCGCTGGTTTTCTCAATGGCCCCTCTTGAGCCGGAATTTCTTTGTCTCGTCCTCCAGCTTGTGAACCTCCTCGAAGAGCTCCGAGCTGACGGCGGCGGATTCCTCGCTGCTGGCGGAGTTCGTCTGGACCACGGCGGAAATTTGGCCGATGCCCTCGGTGACCTGGGCAATGGAGGCGGATTCCGCCCGGACGGCCTCGGCGATGGCGCCAATGGTGGTATTGGACTGCATCACCAGGTCCAGAGTCTTTTTCAGGGACTCGGAGACCTGGCCAACAATGCGGCTTCCCTGCTCCGTGGCCTGGACGGAGTTGTCGATGAGGTCCTTGGTGGCCTTGGCGGCCTCGTCAGACCGGGTGGCCAGGGAGCGCACCTCGTCGGCCACCACGGCAAAACCCTTTCCGGCGGAACCGGCCCGGGCGGCCTCCACGGCGGCGTTCAGCGCCAGAATGTTGGTCTGGAAGGCGATGTCCTCAATGGTGGCGATGATCCGCCCGATCTGCTCGGAGGACTTGGTAATGTCGCTCATGGCGGAGACCATCTGCTCCATCTGCTGGCCGCTGATGGTTACCTGCTCGCCGGTGAGGCGGGCGCTCTCCAGGGCCTCGGCGGCGGATTGGACGTTGCGGTTGGCGTTTTTGGAGAGGTCGTCCAGGGTGGCGTAGAGCTCCTCCACGGCGCTGGCCTGCTCCGTGGCGCCCTGGGCCAGAGCCTGCGCGCCGCTGGAGAGCTGTCCGGCGTTGCTGGAGACCCGGCCCTGGGTGTGGACGATGCTGCCCAGCGTGTCGGAGATGGTGGCGGTGAAGCTGTTCAAAGACGACTCAATGGACTGGAAGTCGCCGATGTAGGGCGTGGAGGTGGCAACATCGAAATTCCCCTGGGACAGCTGGCCCATGATATGGTTGATATCCTCCACATAGCTGTTGATCAGGGACATGGATTTCTCCAGGGTCTTGGCCAGCTCGCCCAGCTCGTTCTCGGACTGGTAGTCCATCTTCAAATCCAGGCGGCCCTCCTGAAGGGGACGGGCCCGGTCGGTGATGCGCAGGATGGGCTTTACCACATGCTTGCCCACATAGGTGACCAGGCTGATAAGGCAGGCCAGCGCCAGCACCAGGCAGATGAAGCAGACCAGCTGCATTTGGAGGATCATGGTATGCATGTGGGCCAGACCTTCGTTGTTGGCGGTGGTTTCCATTTCCACGATCTTGTCCAGCTTGCCCACCAGGGTGGAGATGTTGGACAGGATGGTTTCCTGATAATAGTTCTGGGCCTGGGTGGGACTGGTTTTCAGCAGCCCCAGCACGTGGGTGGCGGACTCGTGGATTTCCTTATGCAGGGGCTCCAGCTCGTTGCGCAGGGTCAGGATAACGGGGTCGGTGATTTCTTCGTTTCCGTAGATCCACTGGCCCAGGGTGCAGGTGGTGGGGTCGGTGCTGCCGGTGAACTCAGCCCCGGCATAAAGGGCGTTGCTCAGGCCGCTGGCCCAGCGGTAGTGGGCGGTCTCCGCCCCTTGGGCCCGCTGGAGCAGCTCGGCGGCCTGGGTGTTTTCGTTCTGGACGCTTTGAATCCGCAGAATGTTGGCGGTGGTCACAAAGCTGAACAGCAGGATAGAGGCCAAGGCTGCGATTGCGCGGGTCCATACGGTTTTCTTAATACTCTTTTTCGTGTTCATAAACAATGTATCCTCCCACTCGGTTTTGGATTGGGCAATGGTTTTATTATAGCATACTTCCATCATAATGCAACAGGAACCGAAAAGTTGCCAGTGAAAATTTTTCCCAGAGTTCCGCGATTCAGCAAAATCACGAAAACGATTGTCCGCCAATGGGGGACGGAGGTTGGGTAAAAATTTCCTGGGTTTTTGGAATGTCCCCCACTGGGAGACAAAAGGATGCCGGTTTGAAGCCGCCGTCTCCGGAGACGGCAAAATCCGGGGAATCTTTCTGTGAAGAATTTACCTTGCAAAATTGGGAAAAAGGACGTAAAATAGTCGGCATACTAGGGATGGAAGGTCCCGTCTAATTAGGAGGATGAAAAGAATGAAAAAGGTTTTTGCAATGCTGCTGGCGCTGGCCATGGTCCTGAGCCTGGCCGCCTGCGGCGGCGGTTCCCAGCCCTCCGGCGGCAGCTCCAGCAACGGCGGCGCCAGCGGGGACAAGGTGGTCCGGATCGGCGTCTTTGAGCCTGCCACCGGCGACTCCGGCGCGGGCGGCAAGCAGGAGATGCTGGGCATGCAGTACGCCAACAAGGAAACGCCCACGGTGGTAATTGGCGGGGAGACCTATGCGGTTGAGCTGGTCTATGCCGACAACGCCTCCTCCGCCGACAAGGCGCCCACTGCCGCCTCTCAGCTGGTGAGCCAGGACGTGAGCCTGGTGCTGGGCACCTACGGCTCCGGCTGCGCCATCGCCGGCGGCCCCGTTTTTGGCGAGGCGGGCCTGGCGGCCATCGGCGTCACCTGCACGAACCCCGGCGTCACCGCGGGCAACGACTACTACTTCCGCATCTGCTTCCTGGACCCCTTCCAGGGCACCGTCCTTGCCAACTTCGCCAGCGAGAAGTTCTCCGCCAAGAAGGCGTACCTCCTCGGTGAGCTGGGCAACGACTACGACCAGGGCCTTTTGAACTACTTTGAGCAGGCCTTTGACGGTGAGTGCGTGAAGGACTCCTTCCCCCCCAACACCTCCGACTTCTCCACCTACCTGAACAAGGCCGTGGCCGAGGGTGTGGACGTCATTTTCTGCCCCGTGTCCATTGCCTACTCCACCCAGATCGTGAAGCTGGCCGCCTCCATGAATCTGAATATCCCCATCTTGGGCTCCGACACCCTGGACAGCAACAAGGTTCTGGACGCCGCCAAGGGCTCCGACGTGCAGATTTACGTCTCCACCTTCTACCAGGAGGGCGGCGCGCCGGACTTCGATAACGGAATCAAAGCCTGGCTGAACGAGGACTCCACGGCCATGACCAACAACGGAGGAAACGACACCATCGCGGCGGTAACGGCCATGGGCTATGACGCCTACTACGTGGCTCTGGAGGCGCTGAAGGCCGCCGGTTCTCCCGACAAGGCCGCGGTTAAGGCCGCCCTGCCCAGCCTGACCTATACCGGCGTCTCCGGCGACATCGCCTTTGACGAAGTGGGCGACGCCATCCGGGATACCGCCTATATCAAGACGGCGGACAACGCCGCCGGAGCTTGGACGCTGGAGACCGTCCAGACCGCCAAGTAAAAACCGAATACCTGCGCTTAAATCCGTTCGCCTG
This sequence comes from uncultured Oscillibacter sp., assembly GCA_951800675.1. The sequence goes on along the minus strand of CATOKC010000180.1, from coordinate 839 downwards.
TCGGGGGCTTTCCCCCGACAGGCATCGGCGTTTCACAGGGCCGCCTCGAAAGAGGCTGGTTCGGCCTTTTTCGAGACGGTCCTTCGCGTCCCCTATCATCTTAAAAGACAAGGGAGGGTTCCCTCGTGCAATACGCCATCTCCATTCTGCTCTCCGGCGTGTCCCTGGGCGGACAGTACGCACTGATCGCCATTGGGTACACCATGGTCTACGGCATCCTGCGCCTGATTAACTTCGCCCACGGCGACGTGTTCATGGTGGCGGGCCTGATGATGGTCTACCTCACCGCCAGCCTGCCTCTGGCGGCGTCCATCCCCCTGGTGCTGGTTTTGACGGTGCTCCTGGGCTTCATCATCGAGCGGGCGGCCTACAAGCCCCTGCGGGAGGCGCCTCGGATGAGCGTCATGATCTCCGCCATCGGCGTGAGCTACCTTCTCCAGAATCTGGCTACCTATATCACCGGCGGCCTGCCCCAGATGTATCCGGAGATTCCGGGCATCTCCGCTACCGTCACCATCGCCGGTGTCCCCACCAAATGGGTGACCATCGTGACGCCTGTTCTGGTGCTGGTTCTGGTGCTGGCCCTGACCCAGCTCATCCACCACACCAAGGTGGGCATGGCCATGCGGGCCGTGGCCAAGGACTTTGAGACAGCCCAGCTCATGGGCATCAAGATCAATGCGGTCATCTCCGTCACCTTCGTCATCGGCTCCTTCCTGGCGGCGGTGGGCTCCGTGCTGTACTTCACCAACTACCAGTCCATTGTCCCCCTGTCCGGCTCTTTGCCGGGGCTCCGGGCCTTCGTGGCGGCGGTGTTCGGGGGCATCGGCTCCATCCCC
>CATOKC010000179.1 GCA_951800675.1 uncultured Oscillibacter sp. | reverse complement strand
CCTCCAGGGGCTGCTTGTTCTCTTCCGTCATTTCCGTTCCTCCTTCGGGGGCAGCTCCTCCTGTTTCCCGAACAACCGGGTCAGCCCCTCGGCAAAGCCGGAGAGCCGGGCCGCTACCGCCGCGTAATCCATTCTCGTGGGGCCCACCACACCGATGAGGCCCCGCATATCGTCTCCAATGTCATAGCTGGCCACCACCACGCTGGTGTCCTTTAGCGCCTCCTTGACGTTCTCCGGGCCAATGAGGATTTCCATGGGCCGGCGCTCCGGCATGGGAAGCTCCTCCTTGCTGTCCGCCAGGAAGCTCATAAGCTCGTGGGCCTTGTCGGCGTCCCGGAACTCCGGGAGCTTCAGCAACCGGCTGGCTCCGGCGGTGACGATTTCCCGCTGGCCCGCTTCCTCCAGGGCGTCCGCCGCGCAGCTCACAGCCTGGGACAAAAGCAGGAAGAGCTGGGGGCTCACCTGATCCGCCACGTTCATCAGGCGTTGGCTCATGCCGCCGGGGTCGGCGCCCGTAAAATGGCTGTTTAGAAGGTTCGCCGCCACAGGCAGGTCCGCCGGCTCCACTTTCAGCCGCGTCCGTAGAAGCTGGCTCTTTACCCGGCTGTCGCTGGTCATCATCACCAGGATGGAATTCCACTCGTCCACCGCCAGCAGCTCAAAGCGTCGGACGGTGAGCTCCGTCTTTCGGGAGGCGGCAATATAGGCCGGGTAGCGCACCAGGGCGGAAACCGCCCGCCCCGCCTGGACCAGCAGCCGGTCCAACTCCTCCATTTTCAATTGGAGGGACTGGTTGATCTTCTCCGTCTCCGCCAGGGAGAGGCGCTGCTCCTCCATCAGCTCGTTGACATACAGCCGGTAGCCCTTGGGCGAGGGCATCCGTCCGGCGGAGGTGTGGGGCTGCTCCAGGTAGCCCAGCTCCGTCAGATCGGACAACTCGTTGCGGATGGTGGCGGAGCTGACGCTGCCCCCCATCTCAGTGGCGATGGCCTTGGACCCCACCGGCTCGGCGGTGCGGATATAGTCCTCCACCACCACTTTCAATATCTGCCGCTTTCGCTCCGAGAGCTCCACACCGGCCTCCTCCTATATCCGCTGACCCTTGGGACAGGTCGTTTTGAATGCTTTAGCACTCCTTTTCCTGGAGTGCTAAAGCGAGTTTACCACCCCAAGGATTTGTTGTCAATGGATGGATATAAACAAATTGTAAACAAACCGGGACGGAACCGTAAATCCTCTCCCCTTGTTCAAACTGCCATCCGGGATTTCTTCTGAACAGCGGTCCTTATAGGGGGCGGCGTTTCCCACCCATAAGTTTCCCGATTTTCCAAAGCGAGCTTCGTGAAAAATACCGAAAGTTATCCCAGAAAAGCCGAGAGTAAAAAATTGTCCTTTACTTTTTAAACGAAAGCTGGTATGATATCATATTGTGTGGGATATGCAACAGAAAGGGATGAGCACATGCTTAGTGAACAGGAGCTGGTAAAAAGTCCGCTGTTTCACGATATCAACTATCAGGATTACCGGGAGATTCTGTCCTGTTTTCAGGCGGTTCAGCGCTCCTTTCGAGCCGACGAGCTGATATACGATTTTTCCTCCGACGCCGTCGGCGTGGTGGAGCGGGGACAGGCGTCCCTCATCCGCATTGACAAGGAGGGGGTTGCCACGGTGCTGGAGGACCTGGGCGCGGGGGGTGTTTTCGGCAAAACGCTGGCCTTTGCCGGGGCCACGGGGGACAGCCTGGAGGTTGTCTGCCGCCGTCCCTGCGACGTGGTGTTTATTGACTATGCCCATATCCTCAGCCGCTGTAGTCACGCCTGTCACCGGCACAGTATCCTGGTCCAAAACATGCTCCAGCTGATGGCGGACAAGGCCCAGGCCCTGTCCTGCCGGGTGGACGTGCTGTCCCGTCGGTCCATCCGGGAGAAGCTGCTGTGCTATTTCAGCCAGCTCTCCCAGCAGGCGGGGAGCCGGACCTTTACTCTTCCCTTTTCCCTCAGCACCCTGGCGGATTATATCGCCACAGATCGTAGCGCCATGATGCGGGAGCTAAAGCGCCTCCGGGAGGAGGGCAGCGTCCGCTCCGACGGGCGGCAGTTTACCATCCAGCGCTAAACAACATCTCCTATTCCCGCAGAGGAGGCGGTTTCCATGGACTACGAACAAATCCGCGCCTTCCGCAACGAGAAAAATTTCTTTGGCCGGCGGCTGGGCATTTACGTAGAGGAGCTCCGCCCCGGCTACGCCAGGGCCGTCAAAACCGTGACGGAGGAGGATTTGAACCCCCTTCAGGTCCCCCATGGCGGCGTTTACTTCACCCTGGCCGACACCGCCTGCGGCTCCGCCATGGCGGCCCGCGGCTTCGCCGTTACCATTGATTGCTCCTTCCACTTCCTGAAAAGCGCCAAGGTGGGAGAGAAGCTGACGGCGGAGGCCCACGAGCTCCGAAGCGGCCGGAGCGTCTGCGTGCTAGAGGCCCGGGTCACGGGAGAGGACGGAGAACTCCTGGCCATGGGCGTCTTTACCTTCCGGCGGCTGGACGAGCACGCCAACCCATAGCAAAACATAGCAGGACATGACAAAGAGGCTGTCTTTGACAGCCTCTTTTTTGCGCCTGGGTGTCTTTATCCGATGTAGGGCAGAATCATCGAGGCCAGCAGGGCCACCACCAAGACCACCGCCAGAGCCAGCGCGACAACCCGTTTCAGCTTGCCGTTCATGTCGGTTCCTCCTTTGTCCGTACTTTGCGGATGCTTTTTTCCGCCTTGCTCCGGGGGAGCATCAGCTCATGGCCGCAGCCCTGGCACCGGAGCTTGATGTCCATGCCCACCCGCAGGATTTCCCATTGGACGCTGCCGCAGGGATGAGGCTTTTTCAATTCCACAAGATCGTGAAGATGAAGGTCCATCTTGTCCTCCTGTCAACCATTTCATTTTTTTGCATATATTAGCTGTATCAACGATAAGGATGCGATATCATGCCGGAAAATAAACTTTACCCGCCGGAGGGTCTTCACCCTCCTGTCCCCTTTGCCCTCGACCGTCTGCGGGATGCCCTGGAATCCGGGGTCATTCTGGAGGCTCCGGTCCAGCGCTGCGGCGTGGACCACACCCTGTACCTGAACCTGGGCGGCGTCCAGGGCCGCATGCCCCGGGAGGAGGCCGTGGCCCCCTGGATCAGCGGCGCGGAGCGGGACATCGCCGTCCTCTCCCGGGTGGGAAAGCCCACCTGCTTCACCGTCACGGCTCTGGAGGCCGACGAAAAGGGCGCGCCCACCGCGCTCCTCTCCCGCCGGGCCGCCCAGGAACAGGCCATGTCCTATTTCCTACAGCACCTGGAGCCAGGGTCCGTCCTCACCGGCCGGATCACCCGGCTGGAGAGCTTCGGAGCCTTTGTGGACGTGGGCTGCGGCATTGTGGCCATGCTGCCCATCGAGCATATCTCCATCTCCCGCATCGCCCACCCCAGAGACCGCTTCCAGGAGGGGCAGAAAATCCTGACGGCGGTGTGGGCTCTGGACCGGGAGGCCCGGCGAATCACCCTCACCCACCGGGAGCTTCTGGGCACCTGGATGGACAACGCCAGCCGCTTCCGCCCCGGCGAGACGGTGCGGGGCGTGGTGCGGACGGTGAAGGATTACGGCAGCTTCATCGAGCTGACCCCCAACCTCTCCGGCCTGGCGGACGCCAAGGAGCGCCTGTCCCCCGGAGACGGGGTATCCGTGTACATCAAGAGCATCCGGCCGGAGCGCATGAAGATCAAGCTCCAGGTCATTGAAAAGCTGCCTCCAGCCCCCGCCGAGCCCATTCGCTACCAAATCACCGACGGGAGGCTGGAGCACTGGGTCTACTCTCCGCCGGGCTATGAAAAGCCGCCGGTGGAGACCGTCTTTACAGCTCCTTCCCCTTGAGCTTTTCCCAGTAAGCCTTGGCGGCCCGCTCCGTCTTGTTCTCCCCCCACTGGTAGTACTTCACGCCCTTCAAGGCTTCGGGGAGGTACTGCTGGTCCACCCAGTGTCCCGGGAAATTATGGGGGTAGAGGTAGTGCTGCTGGTTGTCAAAGCCGGTGGTGTCGGCGTGGACGTTCTGAAGCTGCCGGGGCACGTCTCCGGCGCGGCCCGCCCGCACATCCGCCCGGGCCTTCCCGATGCCCTCGATCACGCTGTTGGATTTTGGCGCGGTGGCCAGCAAAATGGCCGCCTGCGCCAGGGGGAGCTGAGCCTCCGGCAGTCCCAACTGCATGGCCGTGTCCACACACGCCTTGACAATCGCCACGGCCTGGGGATAGGCCATGCCCACATCCTCGCTCGCGGAGCAGAGGAGGCGGCGGCAGGGTGTCACCAAGTCCCCCGCCTCCAAAAACCGGGCCAGATAGTGAAGCGCCGCGTCGGGGTCGCTGCCCCGGAGAGACTTCATCAAAGCGGAGGCGATGTCGTACATGGCGTCGCCTCCCTTGTCATAGCGCATGGCGCTGCGCTGGGAGACCTGGGCCGCGTCCTCCCGTGAGATGAAGAGGGCTCCCTTTTTCGGCTGGGCGGCGTGGCTTAAAAGCTCCACAGCGTTGACGGCCTTCCGCACGTCCCCGCCGCAAGCGGTGGCGATTTGCAGGGACAATCCCTCCTCCCAGGTCAAAGGCAGGGGCGAGCGTTCCTTTTCAATGTTCAGCGCCCGGAGGACGGCAGGCTCCGCCTCCTCCGGGACCACGGCCTTGAACTCGAAAACCGTGCTCCGGCTAAGCAGGGCGCTGTAGACGTAAAAATAGGGGTTTTCCGTGGTGGAGGCAATGAGGGTCAGCTTGCCGTTCTCCATAAACTCCAGGAGGCTTTGCTGCTGCTTCTTATTAAAATATTGAATCTCGTCCAGGTACAGCAGCACCCCGCCGGGGGCCAGCAGGGTCCCCACGTCGGCAATGATGTCCTTGATGTCCTGGAGGGACGCGGTGGTGGCGTTGAGGCGGTAGAGAGCCTTGTGGGTCCGCTCCGCCACGATGTTGGCAATGGTGGTTTTCCCGGTACCGGAGGGCCCGTAAAAGACCATATTAGCCTCGGTTCCGCTCTCAATCAGACGGCGAAGCACCGCGCCGGGGGCCAGGAGGTGCCGCTGTCCGACAACCTCATCCAGAGTTTTCGGGCGGATTTCGTCCGCCAGGGGGCGCTGCATGGCGGTCCCTCCTTTTTATTTATGAGATTCGTTGATCTATCCAGTGAAAAGCCTTCCCCAACAGGAGGCATGCGTCTGTAAAAATGAGATGTTCGGCACCCCGGAAGCCCGGACCAGCAACAGCCCAACACTTCGCCTACAGCCAGTGCCGCGGCGAAAAGCAGAAGTTTCTAAAGCAGCCTCGCCGCCTCATCATAGAGCGTTTTTTCGTTTATAGAGGGAGATTATACCACACCGAAGTCCAGGTTTCCAGCGCCCAGAGGGAAAATTCTTTCGTCAAAACAACGGAAACAGCCGCCTTACGCCTGACGTCCTTTCCCATGATCTTCATTTCCCGCGCCTCCCCCGGGTTTGTTTCTTCGATTATAGCACGCCCCGCCGCCCCCCGCAAGCGCCGGGACCCAATACAGATCGTGCCCCCCCTGGAC
>CATOKC010000178.1 GCA_951800675.1 uncultured Oscillibacter sp. | reverse complement strand
ATTATAGGGTCCGGCTGAGTGGTTTGAGGACACTTCCTTGTGGGGATGAAGCTCACGCTTCCGCTTTTTGTTTTCTACAGCTTACGCATCACATTATCATAAGCCCTTCGGTTCACGACCTGCAATGCGTCCAGCAGGTCATCTATGACCATCAGCACCTTTGCCGGGTCCTTCCCCGCTGCGGCCCTGAGAAATTCGCTGTCGCCATACTGGCCTAAAACTTCCGCTTCCGGAGCCGCCATTTCCGAATAAGCCGCTATACGCGGCTCCGGCTGGGTATTCCCCAGCATCTGGTTCCGGCAGGTGTAGAGCGCAGCCAGAAGCGTATACCGGCCTTCGGAGCTCTCCTGGTTCTCCAGTTCAGAGATCGCCCACTCTATTTCCTTGAGATTCGGCGCAGACATGGGCGTTCCCTCCTATCAGGCGTTTTCCAGCTGGCGCATGAAGCGTTTGATCGTCTCCCGGTCCTGGTCGCTGGCGCTGTCCAGAGCGGCTTCCAGATGCTCCATCATCGCGCTGCGGCCATCGTCCCGGCTGTAGCGGCCACGGCTGTCCCGGCGGGTGTTCCGCCCGCCGCGATTATAGCCGCCGCGCCCTCTGGCGTAGCTCATGCCGCGTCCGTAGCCATCGTCTCGACCGTCCTCCTGGCTGTAGCCGCCCTCTTCCTCCAGCATCTCGATCTTGCCGATGTTCTTGATGGTGTCGGTAAGCTTGTGGATCAGCTCCAGATCCCCGGGGCCCATGTCGGGCTTGCGGGCGATCTCCTCCAGCTCCTCGCAGAGCTTGTCCTTCAGATCATACAGTTTTTCCATATCGGTTCTCCTTTCATGCTCCAGGGGCAACAGGAGCTGCGGGAGCAGTCCCGTTGATGCTGGGCAGATCATTGGTAGGGCACGGGCAAGCGCTGCCCAGCAGCTTGAACGTTCCACTGGTGCCGCTGGTGGACACCACGGTAGAGTACCGCGTCCGCGTGCGGATGGCGCAGGCGGTAAGCTGTGCGCAGCAGCGGTCCGTCAGCGGGTAAAGCTGGGTGCCGGTGCCGATGGTAACGAACACCGGCGCGTTGATGGTCGCAGCGTCCGGGATGGACTGGGCCACCACGATACAATACTTCTCGTGGTTTCTGTAGCTCCCGGCAGGCAGATTGATGACCAGATTGCCGCCGGTAAACGTGACCTCCTGGCTGATGACCAGCCGGTCGCAGAGCTTGCATACGGGTTTACAAGCCATAACATACCTCCTCAATGTCAGGGGCGGCAGACACGCAGTCCACCGCCCCGAAATAATCACCCGTTATTCCGGGGAAGTTGCATTATTGCGTTCAAATGTTGCAACTGTAGTTGCAATTAAGAAGCAATATAATGCAAGTTAGCAGCCGCAGCCCTGGTTGCAGCCGCAGCCGTTACCGCCCCAGCCCGCAAACTGTCCGCAGCAGTTGGTGGGGAAGTTAACGGGCGTGGGGGGCTGTACCACATAAGCCGGGGTGGGGCACTCCGCGCCGGTGCGGCGCAGGATAGTAGCCTCGCTGGCGGAGATCATCGCGCCGATGGCGGCGTTCTGCTGGGCCTGAGAGGCGGACAGCTGGAGGGCCTGGATCTGAGCGGCCTGGGCGGCAATGCGGTCGTCCTTCGCGGCCAGTTCCTGCTGGCACATCTTGTCCAGGATGGCCCGGAATCCGCTGTTCTGGCTTTCAATGATGTCCCGGGTGTTGGTCTGCATCAGATTGCGGGTGTTGCAGTCCTCCTGGGAGATGGTGAAACGCACGTTGTCAATGGAGCGCTGGGTCTCGCAGCAGCAGTCCTTCTGCTGGTAGCCCAGGTTGTTCAGCTGCTGCATCAGCGCGGCCTGCTGGTTGGCCCGGGACAGCTCCGCCTGGGAGAAGCCCTGCATGACGGTGGTACCCAGGCCGTTGATGGAGTTCTGCATAGCGTAGAAGCCATCGCACAGGCCCTGGGTCACGCCGCGCACGGCGTTCTCCAGGCCGTTGAAGTTGAACTCGCTGCACAGGTCGGCCTGGGTCAGGGCACCGTTGGCCATAGCCATCATTCCAGCATTGCCCCAGCCGCCCATACCGCCAAACATTCCGCCGCCCCACATACCGCCGCCGAACATCATGGGAAACAGGAACAGCATGATCATGGCAATCAGCATTTCGCCGAAGCCGCCGCCCCAGCCGCCGCAATTGCCGTTGTTGTTTCGGTCAGTCACCGCCGCGATATCGGCAACGGACAGACCGTTTTCAGAACCAAGAGACATTTTGTATTCTCCTTTGTTGATGTATTTGCAAAGTCTGGCCAGACTGTATGCACAAATTGAGTTGACAAACGCACATCTACGTGTTACCATTAAGCGGGGTGATTAAATGACGTTTGCTGAGTACATATATTCAAATGGTTACACCGTGCGCAGTTTGGCAGAAAAGGCTGGCGTAAACCACAGAACACTTGAAGGGTATAGCTCGGGCCGATTTCCTTGGAAAAATTCCCGGCTTTGGTTTGCCTCAAAGGTTGCCGCCGCCCTTGAAATAAGCCCTGACGAATTGATGGATTTCGACCAATGACCGCCAAAAACGGCGGTCATTATTTTTTTGCAAAAATTGAAAAATAGGCCTTGACAAAACGTAGTTCTACGTTTATAATAAGCTCATAAAGAACGTAATACTACGTTTCACAAACAACACGACAGGCCACAGGCCGGGAGGGAAAGAAAATGGCAGAAATGCAATTTACTACCGATGAACTCCAAACATTGGTATGGGCGCTTAACAGCAAGCTTGTAGAGTCAAAAATGGACGCTATTAAAGCAGAAAGACCGTATTCCGAAGCAACCGAAAGGCTCAATGATATGTGCAGTCGGGCCTATCAGTTGTTGGTAAAAACCCTTGATGAAGAGTGCGAGAGCGCCGCCCCCTAACCGGGGCGGTTTTTATCTGCGGGGCAGCACGCCCATCATCTTCTGGACGATTCCCTCCGCCATGCTGTGGAGCTGATTGTATTGATCCTGGGTCATTTCCCCGCTGTTGAGCTTGCTTTGCAGCTGCTCCATGGGATTGCCTTGAAAATTTTGGATGTGTTGCAGCAACGAGGGCGCAAGGTTTCTTCTTCCTGCCCGGGGAGCCTGTGCGCCGCCCATAGCTTCTCTAAACGGATTAGCCATTCTCTGTATCCTCCTTTACTTTAGCGGCCTTCGCGGGCCGTTTGAATCGATCTGCAAGAATGTCCTCCAGCTGGTCAATGGTGACATAACGGCTCAGATCAACCTGCGGTGGAGGCGGAGCATCGGTGCGTTCCACCAGGTCATAGACTTTGGTGGAGGGCTTTCCAGTGCTGTCGGCCTGCCGTAGGTAGATGACGGGGTTGTTGGCATCCCAGAGGGCTACTGCGCAGCCAAAAGCAATAGGCCATTTGTCCGCTTCCTCCTTGCCGCTGACCCAGATAACCCCGCTGTTCTGAGGGGGTGCAGGCGGAACAGCGGTTGGAGTGCTTGTTTGCACCGTCTGGCTATTCACCTGCTGATTTTTTCGTAGTTGAGCCAATCGGTCCATAACTGGCGGTGTATAATTGCCGATTAGTTCTCCAGGATCTGGAATGTAATAATACTGCCCCATTTTCAACGCTCCTTTGTCCAGTAGTAAACTGGGACTTCTCCGCTGCTGTCCCAGGAATCAAAAATAGTTCCGTCTACAACAGCAACCACATGCCGCCCGGGCATGGAAAGAATGTAAGTTTCGTTAGGATGCTCTTCTGCGAAATCCGCTACGGTGTAACAGTCCGGGCAGGCATCGGGAAGCAAATACCGCGTAAAACCGTGCTTGCGCAGGTACGGCCCCCACACGCTGTCCGCGTTGGGCAGATCGCCCCGGATAAATCCCTCCAGCGCCAGTCCGGCGTAGGCCTCCTCCCACGTCTGCCCCAGAGCTTTTGCCAGGGCCCGCACGGCGCAGTCCCCCACGCTTCGCCCCGCCGGGTTCGGGTTGTAGTAGGCGTAGCTCATCGACCGCGGTTCGGGCAGTCCTGGCAATTACCGGTACCGCCGCACTTGCACTCATGGCGGTTTTCCTGTTCGGAGACAAACTCCGTGAGGGTCCCCTCCCGCCGCATGGCGCAGCAGTTCGATATGGCGTCCTCCAGCGGCATCCCCGCCGCCATCAATCTGCGTTCATCCGTCATTGCCGACCTCCCAAAAAGCGGAGGAGAAAAGAAACATTAAGCCTCTGGCGCACCGGTCCTGCCGGGTGTTCTCTTCTCCTCCTGATGGCCTTATTTTACAGCATTGCAAAAATCTTTGTGTAGCGTTTAGGTGAAAATATGTGAAGATATGGGAAAGTTAAAAGAAGGGGAAGCAATTCGCTTCCCCTTCCATCAGCAGATATTTAGTTTTTGGGCTGTTCGCTCTATCTTGTCGATGATCCGCAACATTCTCTTTGACACTGCGCTCCTGCTTAATCCAACTTCTTCTCCAATGTCAATATGAGCTATCCCATCCACAAGATACAGTTCCGCGATCCTGGTATCCTCCACGCCAAGGGCCGCTTCCCGGATCACCAGTTCCCAATCGGAGCGGGTGAAGTCACCGAAACTTCCTGACACGCGTGCCCTTGCTCTTGCCATTTTTCTCAGTTCTGGTTTTGGTCCTTTTGATCCTTGCCATCGTTCAGCTCTTCCAGGATACGGAGTACATCGTCCGGCTCCAGGTCGGAGCTGACCACGTTCCCTTCAGAATCCACAAGATTATATACCCCGGAAAGCTCCGTCGTACTCTCGTAATCATACTGGCACCACAGCCAGACAAACGCGCCGACAATGATGATAACGGAGACCGCCCAGCAGATACACAGCCTCCACAGCCGCCGGTCCGCCCGGGCCATGTGCATCTCGTGCAATGCCAGAGGAATGGTCTGCTCCTCGCTGTACTCCAGATTGACGGACAGCCTGTCCTTTTTGTTCTCCATATCCTGCACCCCTTTCCATTAGATTTTATCACATCGCGGACAAGTTTGCAACGCTCAATCCAGCTTCCCCAGCCGGTCCAGCACGGTGAGGGTCCGGCACAGATCCTCGGAGACGTTGATCTCCTTTCCGCTGGTGCCCTTCAGGGCGTCCTTGTCCATAGCCTTCTGCACCGCAGCCTTGTACCAGCTGGGCACATCGTTCAGCGTCTTGTAAATAACCATATCGTCCTCCTCTTTTTCTTTGTCGAACACGGGCCGCACGGCCCCTACGATGTACTTTCCGGGGCGGTTCTTCCGGCAGACCATACCGCCGTTGGATTGGCTCCCGGACTGGCTGGTGTTCCCCTCGACGGCCTGCACGCCGTAATCCGGCAGCTCCGTCTCCACGATGCCGCAGTGGTCCGTGGCCGCGCCGCCGGGGAAGTCGTAGATCACCACGTCCCCGGGACGGAAGTCGGTAGTTACCCAGCATCCGGCGGCTTTGGCGGCGTTCATCAGCGCGCCGCAGCTGGCCGTCCGGACCGGCAGTTTTACGCCTGCCTGGGCGAACACCCACTGTACGAAGACCATGCACCAGGGGTAGGCGCTGCCCATGACCTCCCGGCCATAGTACCAGGTGTTATAGCGCACGTTGTTGCTGCCGGGCGGGTTCTCGCAGATGCCCAGCTGTTTCCGGGCGATGGTCAGGAGTTGGTTAGCCGTTGCCATAATAT
>CATOKC010000177.1 GCA_951800675.1 uncultured Oscillibacter sp. | reverse complement strand
ACGATCTCGTCCCGCCCGCCGTAGTTCAGGCAGACGTTGGCCTGGAAGTCGTCCTTGGAAAGGTGCTCCGTGATCTCGTCCGTCTCCCGGGCCAGAGCCTGGAGCTCCGGCGGAATGGGAGTCATATCCCCGAAGAAGTGGAGCCGGATGTGGTCCCGCTCCATGGTGTCCACCGCCTCCAGAAGGTACTTCTTTAAAAGCGCCATGATGGCGGAAACCTCCGTCTCGGAGCGCTTCCAGTTCTCCGTGGAGAAGGCGTAGACCGTCAGGTACTTCACACCGATATCCTTGCAGTAGGTGGCGATTTTCCGGAAAGTCTCCGCTCCCGCCTTGTGTCCCGCCGTCCGGGGAAGGCCCCGTCTCGTGGCCCAGCGGCCGTTGCCGTCCATGATGATCGCGATGTGGCGGGGCGGGGCCGGCAGATTCCCGCCGGTTTCCCCCCGCGCCGCTCCATTAGCGCGGGGCGGCGCCAGCCGCCCCGTTTTGTTCCTGTTTTCCGCCATCAGACCGCCATCAGTTCCTTTTCCTTCTTCGCCAGCAGCTCGTCCAGCTTCTTGCAGCTCTCGTCGGTGAGCTTCTGGAAGTCCTTTTCCACCTGCTTCAGCTCGTCCTCGGTGATCTCGGATTTTTTCTCCTGCTTTTTAAAGTTGTCCATGGCGTCCCGGCGGATGTTCCGCACCGCCACCTTGCCGCTCTCGGCGTATTTGCGGATCTGCTTTACCAGCTCTTTCCGGCGCTCCTCGGTAAGCTGGGGGAAGGCCAGACGCAGGGCCTTGCCGTCGTTCTGGGGGTTGATCCCCAGGTCGGAGTTCTGAATGGCCTTTTCAATCAGCTTCAGGGCGGAGCCGTCCCAGGGGGAGATCAGCAGGGTCCGGGCGTCCGGGGAGGAGATGGCGGCAATCTGCTGAATGGGGGTGGGGCTGCCGTAGTAGTCCACCAGAATCCGGTCCAGCACGGAGGCGTTGGCCCGGCCCGCCCGGACAGAGGCGAAGTCCGCCGCCACGGAGTCGATGCTCTTTTTCATCTTGTCCTCGTATACCTTGTATTCGTCCTTTAACATAATGGAGACGCTCCTTTCAATTGTTCAAATCCGGCGTATGCTTCCGGTCATTCTTTTACAATCGTGCCCACCTTCTCGCCGCAGACGGCCCGGAGGATGTTCTCCGGGTCTTTCAAGGCGAAGAGCAGCACGGGAATGTGGTTGTCCATGGAGAGGGACGTGGCCGTGGTGTCCATCACCATCAGGTGCTGGGCCAGCACGTCGTCGTAGCTGATGGTGTCGTATTTCACCGCGGCGGGGTCCTTCACCGGGTCGGCGGAGTACACGCCGTCCACGTTCTTCGCCAGCAGGATGACCTCCGCGCCGATTTCGGCGGCCCGGAGGACGGCGGCGGTGTCCGTGGAAAAGAAGGGGTTGCCGGTGCCGCAGCCGAAGATGACCACCCTTCCCTTTTCCAAATGCCGGATGGCCCGGGAGCGGATGTAGGGCTCGGCGATGGGCCGCATCTCGATGGCCGTCTGCACCCGGACGGGAATGCCCTTTTGCTCGCAGACGTCGGCCACGGCCAGGCAGTTCATCACAGTGGCCAGCATGCCCATGTGATCCGCCCGGGTCCGCTCCATGCGGCCTCCGCCGTCCTTGGCTCCCCGCCAGAAGTTGCCGCCGCCCCCCACTAATCCGACCTGAACACCCATGTCCAGACATTCCTTCACCACGTCGCAAACCCGGCCGATGACCTGGAAGTCCAGCCCGGTCCGCTTGTCTCCGGCCAGGGCCTCACCGCTGATTTTCAGCAGCACCCGCCGGTATACAGGTTTTGTCATCGCGTGACCTCCCTTTTCCGATATCCGTCGTTCTGTGGGGATTTTACAGTGATTTCTATTTTAACGTATTTTTCCGGTTTTGCATAGGGGGTAGACGAGATTTTCCGAAAAAAAGCCGGGAACCCACTTGCATCTCCATCTTTCTTTGGAATACAATAAAGCCCCCGGCTCTGCCGCCGGGGCGAAAGGAGCCTTGCTATGATCTTTGACGGACATTCTGACCTTCTCTACGACGTGACCCGCCGCCGCCTGGCGGGGGAATCCCATGTATTGGAACAGCACCACCTGGACCGCCTCCGCCGGGGCGGCATCGAGGGCCTGGTCCTGGCCCTCTGGTACGGCCGGGGGCAGGGCCAAACCTTCTGGGAGGGCGTCCCCGGGGCGGAGCGCGCCGCCCACCGGCTGGAGGTAATGCTCTCCTGCGCCCAGGCGGAATTCGCCGAGTGCCCCTGGCTGGCGGTGGTCCGCGCCGCGGCGGAGGCGGAGGCCGCCCGGGCGGAGGGAAAGCTGTACGCCTTCCTGGCCATTGAGGGCATGGAGGGCCTGGAAGGCCCGGAGGAGCTGGACCGGCTGGCCTCCCTGGGCCTCCGGCTGGGGACGCTCACCTGGAACGAGGAAAACCGCTTCGCCGCCGGGGCCGCCCAGGACCCCGCCAAGGGGCTGACGGACCTGGGCCGCCGGGCCCTCCGGCGGATGGAGGACCTGGGGATTCTTATAGACGTCTCCCATCTGAACGAGGGTGGATTCCGGGAGGTCCTGCGGCTGGCCCGCGGCCCGGTTATCGCCTCCCACTCCAACTGCCGCGCGCTTTGCGACGTGCCCCGGAACCTCACCGACGAACAGCTCCGGGCCATCCGGGACAGCGGCGGCGTGGTGGGCGTGAACGCCTACCAAAACTTCGTTCACCAGGACCCGGAACGGCAAACGGCGGAAACGCTGGCCCTCCACGCCGCCCGCATGGCGGAGGTCATGGGCGTGGAGCACGTGGCCTGCGGCTTCGATTTCTGCGAGTTCATGGGCTCCCCCGGCAACGAGGCGGCCCGGGGACTGGAGGACTGCGGGCACGCCGGGGCCTTCTTGGACTGCCTGGAGCGCCTGGGCATGTCCCCGAAGGAGCGGGAGCTGGTAGCCCGGGGAAATTTTCTGCGGATTTTGGGCAAAGCGGGAAAGTAGGCATTGAATTTCTTCGCCGGATTTACTATACTGGACACTGAAAAAGAAAGGAGGCCGATCCTGATGTATTCCTGCAATCAACTGCTTCAAGCCCTGGAAGCGGGCCAGTGCGACGCCCCCCTCGCCGCCGTTTACACCGCCGGGGGGCTGACCCAGGCCCAGGCCCGGGCCCTGCATGTCACCCAAGCCCTGGCGGACGCCTTCGCCCCCAAGGGCGCCGCCGCCCTCTTCAGCGGCCCCGGCCGCACGGAGCTGGGGGGCAACCACACGGACCACCAGCGGGGCCACGTCCTCTGCGCCAGCGTGGACATGGACATGATGGCCTGCGCCGCCCCCAACGGGCAAAACGTCATCCGGGTCCAGTCCGAGGGCTACCCCACCCTGGAGGTGGACCTCAGCGACCTCAGCCCCCGGCCCGAGGAGGCCAACTCCTCCGCCGCCCTGGTCCGGGGCGTGGCGGCGGGCATCGCCCAGCGGGGCTACGCGGTGGGCGGCTTTGACGCCTGCGCCGTGTCCAACGTCCTCTCCGGCTCCGGCCTCTCCTCCTCCGCCGCCTATGAAATCCTCATCGGCAACATCATCAACCACTTTTTCTGCGAAGGGAAGCTGGACGCCATCGAGCTGGCCAAAATCGGCCAGTACGCCGAAAACGTCCACTTCGGCAAGCTCAGCGGCTTGATGGACCAGATGGGCTCCTCTGTTGGCGGCGCGGTGGCCATCGACTTCGGCGACGCCGCAAACCCGGTGGTCCGGCCCATCTCCTATGACTTTGCCCTCTCCGGCCACGCTCTTTGCATCGTGGACACCGGCTCCGACCACAGCGCCAAGCACCTGACGGAGGACTACTCCAATATCACCCGGGAGATGCGCTCCGTGGCGGTCCATTTCAGCAAGCAGCTCCTCCGGGAGGTTCCCGAGGCGGACTTCCGGGCGGCCATCCCCGCCCTGCGGCGGGAGTGCGGCGACCGGGCCGTCCTCCGGGCCCTTCACTTCTACGATGACGACCGCCGGGCCGTCCAGGAGGCGGACGCCCTGGAGCAAGGGGACTTCCCGGGCTTCCTGGCCCTGGTAAACGCCTCCGGCGTGTCCTCCTCCCTGCACCTCCAAAACACTTGGTCCACGGCGGACCCACGGCAGCAGGCCATCCCCCTGGCCCTGGCCTTCGGCCGGGAGCTGCTGGAGAGAACCGGGTCCATCCGGGTCCACGGCGGCGGCTTCGCCGGGACCATCCAGGCCTTTGTCCCCCTGGAGAAGCTGGAGTCCTTCCGCTCCGGCATGGAGGCCCTGCTGGGCCCCGGCATGTGCCACGTGCTCCGGGTTCGTCCCCAGGGCGGCTGCGTGGTGGTGGCCTGAGCAATCTTTCCCTGATCGAAAGCCTTTGAAACGACATTGAAAAAGAGAGGGACAACATTATGGTCAACGAAGCCGTATCCAAGCTGGCCTCCTACGCCCTGCGGATGGGGCTGATTGAGGCAAGCGAGTACATTTGGGCCGTCAACACGATTCTGGACACCCTGCGCGTCGACGTCTATACCGACCCCGGGCAGGACTGGGGGGAAATTGAGCTGGTCCCCGTGCTGGAGGAGCTGCTGGACGACGCCCATGCCCGGGGCGTGCTGACGGAAAACTCTGTGGTTTACCGGGACCTCTTCGACACGGAGCTGATGGGCCGCCTGACCCCCCGTCCGGCTCAGGTAATCGCCAAATTCCAGGCGCTCTATGCCCAGGCCCCCAAGGCCGCCACGGACTGGTACTACAAATTCAGCCAGGACACCAACTACATCCGCCGGGACCGTATCGCCAAGGACATGCAGTGGAAATCCCCCACGGAATACGGGGACCTGGATATCACCATCAACCTCTCCAAGCCGGAGAAAGACCCCAAGGCCATCGCCGCCGCCCGGGACCTCCCCGCCTCCAACTACCCCCGCTGCCTGCTCTGCGCGGAAAACGAGGGCTACGCGGGCCGGGTAAACCATCCCGCCCGCCAAAATCACCGGGTGGTCCCCATCACCATCAACGGCTCTCCCTGGTTTTTGCAGTACTCGCCTTATGTCTATTATAATGAGCACTGCATCTGCTTCAACCGGGAGCACACCCCCATGAAGATCGACCGGGCCTGCTTCGGAAAGCTCCTGGACTTCGTCCGGCAGTTCCCCCACTACTTTGTGGGCTCCAACGCGGACCTGCCCATCGTGGGCGGTTCTATTTTGGCTCACGACCACTTCCAGGGCGGACGCTACACCTTCGCCATGGAGACGGCCCCGGTGGAGACTTCCTTCACCTTCCCCGGCTTTGAGGACGTGGAAGCGGGCATTGTCAAATGGCCCATGTCTGTCATTCGGATTTCCTCCGAAAACCCGGACCGGCTCATCGACCTGGCCGACCGGATTTTGAACAAGTGGCGGGCCTATACCGATGAGGCGGCGGTCATCCTCGCCGAGACGGAGGGCGTGCCCCACAACACCATTACACCCATTGCCCGGCGGCGGGGCGAGAAGTTCGAGCTAGACCTGGTGCTGCGGAACAACCTGACCACCGAGCAGTACCCCCTGGGCCTCTATCACCCCCACGACGAGCTTCACCACATTAAAAAAGAGAACATCGGCCTCATTGAGGTCATGGGCCTGGCGGTGCTCCCCGCCCGCCTCAAGGGGGAGCTGGCTGCCCTGTCC
>CATOKC010000176.1 GCA_951800675.1 uncultured Oscillibacter sp. | reverse complement strand
AAGTCCTGCGGCGCAGGGCTTCCGGGGCTTTTTTGGTAGACATTTGGTAGACGGGAGAATGAAACACTCGGCAGAGACAGATCAATATTCAGCTCAAGCTGTTTACCGTTATGTGGCTATGAAAAAGACACGGTTACTTCTCAATCAGTCTGAAGGAGTGCCCTTTGCAGGATCTATAGGGGAATATCGGGCTTTATCTGCGGGAGAGGGATTTTGAATAATGACTGTCTTATCCTCTCCGCCTGCCAGCCTGCCGCCCAACATTCCGGCAACTAGGGCCTTTATGTCGATGCCCATGCTCTGGGCAATGCCATCGGTGACCTGGGAGGTTCCGGTGATAATATCCTCCAGCAGCTTGGCGCTGTTCCCCTCGCCGTACATGGTGATCTTGTCCACCTTGGACAGGGGCTCCGCCACATTCTTGGCGATCTGAGGCAGAGCCTGCATGACCATCTCGATGACGGCGGCCTCGCCGTATTTCTTCATGGCCTCAGCCTTTTTGTCAATGCCCTCGGCCTCAGCCAGCGCCTTGGCACGGATGGCTTCCGCTTCCGCCTTACCGACAGCGGCAATGCCCTCCGCTTCCTGTTCCTTTGTGTACCTCTGGGCTTCGGCGATCTTCATCTCCGCCTCGGCCTTCTGCTCCTGCTCATAGCGGGCCGCCTCCGCGTCCTTCTGGCGTTTGAACAGATCGGCCTCCGCCTCCTGCTGCTGACGGTAGCGCTCGGCGTCCGCCTTGGCCCGGATCTCGGCCTCCAGCTTCTGCTTCTCTACCTCTACCTCATACTGTTTCAGCTCGGCCTGGCGCTGGGTCTTGGCAATCTCCGCGTTGACGGTGGCAGTCTCAATGCTCTTGCGCTGCTCCTGGCTCTGGATCTCATAGGCAGCGTCGGCCTCGGCCTTTTTGCCGTCGGCCATGATCTTCAGTTCAGCCCGCTTGATCTCCAGTTCGGTCTGCTTCTGGGCGATCTGGGTGTCCGCCTGGACCCGGGCCTCGTTGGACTCCCGCTCCGCCTGGGCCTGGGCGATGGCGATGTCCCGGTCGGCCTGGGCCTTGGCGATGGCGGCGTTCTTTTTGATGAGGCTGGTGTTGTCGGCGCCCAGGTCCTTAATAAGTCCGTTTTCGTCGGTGACATTCTGGATATTGCAGGAGAGGATCTCGATGCCCAGCTTATCCATGTCCTTGCTGGCCTTCTGCATCACCTGGTCGGAGAAGGAGTCCCGGTCAGTGTTGATCTCCTTGAGGGACAGGGTTCCGATGATTTCACGCATATTGCCCTGGAGGGAGTCCTGGAGGTCCCGGGTGATCTCCTCGGGCCGTTTGTTCAGGAAGTTTTTGGCCGCCAGCTTGATGCCCTCCGCGTGGGGGGAGATCCGGACCTTTGCCACGGCATCCACATTAACGTTGATAAAGTCGCTGGTAGGGACGGACTGCTCCGTCTTGATGTCCACCGTCATCTGGCCCAGGTACAGCTTGTCCATCCGCTCCAGGAAGGGGACGCGGATCCCGGCCCGGCCGATGAGAACCTTGCTCTCTTTCTTCAGGCCGGAAATGATGTACGCCTGGTCGGGCGGGGCCTTGACATAACCCAGCAGGAAAATGACGGCCACGATCACAACAATCACAATAGCGGGAAGTACACGCAAAATAATGTCAAGCACAGGGACTCCTCCTTTCAAAATAAACACATGGATATTTTTCTATATAAACAAGCCGGGCCGCGGGGATAGGTGCCGGCTTGGAATTTCTTATGTCATGCCGGTGATGTCCCCACGCATGGCGGCGAGGCGCTCCAGGGCCTCAACCTCGGCCTCCAGGCTCCGCCGGCCCCACTCCTGGCGGAACTGCCCGGCGTCGGTAATCACTTGGGACAGCACGTTTACCACCCGCAGGCAGAGGGCCGCCTTTTCCCCGGTGTCCCAGCCCTCCCGCTCCGCCTGGGCCAGTTCCCCCAGGGTGAGCTCCAGCGTTTGGAGGTAGTCGGATTCCAGCCGAGCCGCGGTCTGGCCCTCCAGGGAGCCGCAGTGCCGGAGAACAAGCGCCTCCAGGTTTTCCAGTGCCGTCAGCACGTAGGGCGTTTCAACGGGGGCCGCCGCCCGCCTGATTCGGGTAATGACCCCCTGGACGCCGCTGTCACAGGCGGAGGAGCTCAGAAACCGCCGCATCACAGGGGCGAGTCCGTCGAAGCTCTGGGACACCGCGGCCAGCCGCTGCTCATAGGGGGCAAAGCCGGCGGAATCCGCCTCCGGACAGGACTTCATGGCGGGGATCAGGGCGCGCTCCACGTCCCGCAGCTCCTCCGCGATGGAGGCCAGACCGTCCGTGTAGCTGTCCAGGATCGTGAGGTCCCTCTGCTCCAGCGATCCGGCGCTTTTTCCGGAAAACAGGGCCTTGCAGGCGCTGGAAGCCTCCGCGGCCTTGTCCTTCAGCTCGTCGCCGCACAGCAGCCGGATCCGCTCCATGGGGAGCCCGGTGATGGAGGCGGGGATCGCGATGTGAATGGAGGTCAGCGACCGCCGGATCTCCGCGCAAAGCTGCTCCAGACGCTCCTGTCTCTGTGGAGCCGGCCCCTGCCCGGGGACCGGCCGGGCCTCTGAGGACCGCAGCCGGCGGGGGGAGCCGCCCTGCGGCGCCGCGGTGACCTCGAAAGGGATCCGTTTTTCCTTGCCCACCTTTGTGGCAAAAATGGTAAAGGCGGTCGTCATGCTCAACCCCATCTCCCTGCAAGCCTGCTCCATATTTTTTTTAATGTCCTCGTCTATCCGAAAGTTGACCATGACCTGCGCCATGAATGTCACCTCCTGCACTTCTATTATATCATTTATAAAGCAAAATGCAACATATTTCTTTACAAATGACGTATAAAATTTTCGCCTCCACATAGTGCGGTGCGCGGACGGTCAGCCGGCGTCCAGAGGTGCGAAGATGGCCTGGGCAGTCTGGATAAAGAGATTTCCAGCCTTTGAGATATATTTTCCCCTTTTGCGGACAATGCACAGCTTGCGCTGGCAGGAGGGGACGGCGATGGCGTAGAGGCAGATATTTGGGCAGCTGTTCCCGTAGCGGAACAGGGTGTCGGTCACAAAGCTGGAGCCCAGGCCATATGCCGTATACTGCAGGGAGGTGTTCAGCTGGTCCAGCTGGAGGACCACCTGGGGCTGGAGCCTGTAGTGCTGGAACACTGCGCTGGCCCGCTGGTACATATCGTTTTCGCTCTTCAGCAGGATAAAGGGCTGCTCCAGCGCGGCGCGGGCAAGCCCATCCGGAAGATATTTTCTGTTTTGCCTGATCCCTGCCAGCTCCGGCAGGGTGATCCGGTACGCCGCAAGCCTGGCGTTGATGGGGTTTTCCGCTGAGACGGCCAGAAGGATCTGCTCCTGAAAGAGATCGTGGTAGATGAGGGAGGGGTCCTCGGTGCTGGGACTGTCGATCACGACATCCAGCGCCCCCGCGTGGAGCATCTGGCGCAGGGAAAATGAGTTCTCCTCCACTGTCTCAAAGACGATCCTGGGATAGTCGGGGAGGATGCGCTGCAAAATCAGCGGAAGAATATTAGAGAGGATGTAGTTGGAGCCGCCGACGCAGATACGCCCCTTGTTCAGGTTCTGGATATCCCACAGCTTCTCGCTGAGGATCGCCTCGTTCCGGGCCGTCCCCTCGATAAATTCCATGTACGCCCGGCCCGCCTCTGTCAGCTCCAGCGGCACGGCGCTGCGGTCAAAAATCGCCGCCCCCAGCTCAGCCTCCGCCTTTTTGACCATGGCGCTGAGAGAGGGCTGAGAAATGTAGAGCTTCTCAGCCGCCTTTGTAAAGCTGCGCTGTTCATATACCGCTTTGATGTATCTCATCCGTGTATCCATCCGCGACGCCCCATTTATAGTTTTTTATCTATGACACCTATATGCTCATTTATATTTGATTATATGACGTGGCTAAAATATAATCAAGCTGAAAGGGTGATATTTGTGAAAAATTCTGAGCGGCCTATTATTGTGTTCGATTCCGGCCTGGGTGGGATCAGCGTATTGAGAAAGCTGATCCAGGTCATGCCCCGGGAGAAGTTTATGTATTTTGGGGATTCGGCTAACGCGCCCTATGGGCCCCGGGACCCCCAGGAGGTGTGCCAGCTGACGGTGGACGGCATGGCGCAGTTTGACGCCCTCCAGCCGAAGGCCCTTGTGATCGCCTGCAATACCGCCACCGCCGCCGCCCAGGAGGCGCTGGAAAAGCGATATCCTCAGATCCCCGTGGTCGGCATCGAGCCGGCTGTGCGCCAGGCCCTTCAGGAGAATCCGGGCGGGCGCATCCTGTCTCTGGCCACCGCGGGGACGTTGGCCTCCTCCCGCTATCAGAAGCAGCTGAAGGAAGTGGAGGGACAGGGCGAGGTCGTCTCTGTGGCGGCGCCGGGGATCGTGAAATATGTGGAAGGCGGCATGAGCGACCATGAGGGGATCGTCGCCTATCTGCGCGAGCTGACCGCTCCCTGGCAGACGGCTCCTTTCCAGGGCGTTGTTCTGGGCTGCACCCATTTCCCCTTTGCCTGGGCGGAGGTCCAGGAGGCCCTGGGATACCCGGTCCGGTTCTATGAGCCCAGCAGCCGGATCGCCCAGGAGACCCGGGACAGGATCGTGGCCCAGAAGACCGCCAACGGGGATACAGACTGCGGCAGCGTTACCATCCAGAACAGCACCAACGCGGACGAGATGCTGAGCCTTTCCTGGAAGCTGCTGACGAACTGCTGAGGGATCTGAGAACATAAAAGCGGCGGTATTGATTACTCAATACCGCCGTTTTTGTATCTTTATTTATATAATTGTGGCGCTGTGCGCCTGCGCCCGCGGGCAATGGGCGCCGCTGCCCCGTTCAGAGGTTGTCCATGCTGCGCAGGTAGGCCTCGGCGCCGTAGCGCAGGCAGCGCTGGAGCCGCCGCTCCCCCCGTTTGATGGTGCGGGAGACGGTAGACTTGTCCACCCCCAGCGACTCGCCGATCTCCCGCATGTTCTTGCCCTCAGCGTAGTACAGCAGCAGGACCTGCCGCTGCTTGGAGGTGACGTCCTCCCGCAGGCAGCGGATCAGGTTGCGCTTCAGGCGGCTGATCTCCCGGCTGTTGTCCGCCGCCATCTGCCGGGAGTACATGGCCATGTCGGCGGCGTAGAGCTTGCCTTTTCTATATCGTGTATTTGGCATTCCGGCGGTACCCCCTGTCATAGTAACGCTCGGTCAGTACGGCCAGCTCGTTGGCCTCCCGCAGCATGGTGGACAGCATCCGGATGCGGTCCTGGAGCTGGCAGCGCTGGTCGGCGTTTCTTGTGTGCTCCAGTTTATACTCCAGCTGGCAGATGCGCAGATCCAGCGCGTGGGCGTGGGCCCGGTATTCCAGCGATAATTCAGCTAACGTCATGGTGTTCCCTCCTTCGTGTACAGCGGTCCAGACACCGGGCGCACAGACGGCCGCCCCGGTCGTATTGATACTGTTCTCCGCCGCATCGGGGGCAGATCCAGGCCGGGCGCCGGGTCTGGCGATCCCGCAGCGGCGGGGCGAAAAAAATTTGTTTTATTACTTGACATACCTGCCTTTCTTTGCTATAATAGCGTTCGCTGTTGGTGGACAGCCGCCATGCGCTGGTGTAGCTCAGCCGGTAGAGCAGCTGATTTGTAATCAGCAGGTCGGGGGTTCGAATCCGTCCACCAGC
>CATOKC010000175.1 GCA_951800675.1 uncultured Oscillibacter sp. | reverse complement strand
GCTCATGTCTTTATTCTACTCGTTGTCCTACCTTTTTTCAACTGCTTTTACTATATTATATTACATAATCTAAAAAAGCGAAAATATGATCGATTCTATTGAACAGTTTTGAGAGTATGACGTTTAGGAATACTAATGAGGACCTACACTTTGACGTTAGTGCATAGTGTAGGTCCTCATTGCATAAAGACGAATTCACCACTTGACAATGTTGCAGTGAGCTTATGACCCCCGCCGAGCTTGCCACCATTCCCGGCGACAGGTGCATCCTGCAACTGCGGGGCCTGCCGCCGTTCTATTCCCCCAAGTATGATTTGAAGCAGCATCCCAACTACAAATACACCGCCGAGGCCGACAAGAAGAAAAACGCCTTTGACCTCTCCCGGCTGATCCGGCGGCGTATGGAAAAGCTGAACCCCAGCAACGTGCGGGGCTTTCCCGCTTAAAATATGCCTGTTCCCATTGAAAAGCGGGGGGTCCAGCACTTCTCCCGCCTCTCCCGGTTTATCTCGGTTTCTCAATTATCCTGTCCCCTTACACAGAGAGCCAGCGCCCTCCGGGCGTTGGCTCTCACTTCATTCTTATATGCAATTCAATAGATCCTTCGTGATCTGCGACACCTTTTGGAACGCCGCCCGCTGTCCGCCGGGCTCGACCATGTACCGGCTGCCCATGGAGGCGTACAGCTGGTTTTTCAGCATATACACGTCCATATCATCCAGCCATGAGAGGGGGTCGCCCTTCCACATATTCCCGACGTCCTGATCGACACTTCCATGGAAGGCGTGGGAGCCGTCCCTCAAAACCGCCCCCGGTATCTCGCGGAGGGTCCCGTTGGCAAAAAACCGTTCTTCATGAGAGATGATCCCGTACTCCTCCAGATCCGCGAGAAAATCGTCCCATTCCTGCAGGGAGAGGTCTCCCTGACCGTTGTGCAGCTTGTTTTTCAGAGCGGTCTTCTCCTCCGGGGAGAGTGCGTCTAAGCCTTTGGCAGGCTGGCCCCCGCCGGTCTCGGAAGCCTCGGGAACGCGGTGCTCCACCTTGCGGGGCGTGAAATTCAGCTTGACAAAGCCGCAAGTGTAGCCGTTGCCCTGCTCGATCGGGGAATAAATGTAGTTGCCGATGATCATGCCCTTTTCTCCTGTCTTCTGAAAAATGTAGTATTTATCCGCCGCGTTTCTATACCAGCTCCAGCAATTCCATCAGCGCGTCATCCGCCGCGCGGCGGTATGCGCAATACGCCTGGATGTCGTCCGGCTGGTTCGACTGGATCACCTGATCATAAAGCGCCAGCAGATTTTTTGTCTGATCCGCTATGGACGGACTAAATTTTCCGGAAGCAAGATAGCTGCTGCTCCGGCTCACGAAGTCTTGCCGCTGCAGCACGTTCCCCACCTCCATCCCCAAGGGGGTCGGAAACATGAGCTTGTCATCGAAGCCGCTGGGATCAAGCTTTCTTTGCCAGCCAAACAGGGCGCACATTTCCGCATAGGAAGCATTGCGGGGATCGATATCCTTGACGTGGCAGGTGAAGTCAAATTCCCCGTTGTAAGAGTGCCCCTTGATCCGCACCACGGGGTCTTCCTCGGTGGAGCCCTCCATCAATAATACATGGACGTCCTGACCATCGCCCATACCTTCATAAAACAGCATGTCTGGCGTTGTGGTTGGCCTTACCCTGTTTACTGGGAAAGTCATATTGCGGTGATTTGGCTGTGTTCTCCCCCAGTTGGAAGGTGCCGCCAGTTGGCTTGTAATACCAATATCCATCATGACAAGATATCCTTTCCGCTGTTTCAGGAAGGGCGCTCTACCTTGCAGCGCAGCGGGTCCACGGTGGTCTCAGAGAGCTGATCGACCCAACTGAGGATATCGTCAATGGTACGGAAGCCAGAGACCGGCGTGTCTTCCAACAGGACGTTCCAGTCCCGCTCCATCGGGTCATGGCGGTGGAAATGCTGGCGCAGCTTCTCCATTTCGGCTTCCCGCTGCGCTTCATTGCCTACCGCAAGGCAGACCCAGCCGCCTTTGCTGCTGTTATGGGCCGAGAACTTCTGCTGATCGTTGATGATGCCCATTTGCTTCATGGTGTTCAGCGCGTCCTCGCGCTCCATCCAGGTCAGCTCCCCGGAATACCGGTCCTTGAGATACGCGATGTTTTCCTCCGTCAGTCCAACAGAGTCCGGCAGAGCGGCGGCCTCCTCCTCCGGCAGCTGGGCCTTCCAGCGGTCGTACTGCTCCATTAAGCGGACATAGGGGGTAGCGGATGCGTAAAAGATGCCACCGTGGCCGTCGCGGTTCACAGTAACATCGTTCGGACCGCTGAAATGGGAAGAAAAGTCCTCTTTGCTCTTGGAAATGCTTTTCATAGCGGATTTAATAAGTGCTGTCTGGGCGCTGTAAAAGCCGGGGATAAATGATGATATCTGCATATTTTTCTCCTTTTCTAAATCAACATTTTTTTGAGTTTGCCCATGATGCTTACAAGGATCAACAGAAAGGTCACAAAAACTAAAAATATTTTTGCATCGCCTGTCGAATGTGTCAACTGCCCCCACAGCAGCACCCCGCCATAAAAACAAGCCAATATGATGAGCAGAGTCCGTCTATTATGTGGTTTCTCCGAGACGCTTTGCAGGCACGGTTCCGTGGGCTCTGCCGTCACATCTTCGACCGGGCCCGCCTCGTCCACCGGAGGAACTGCCAGTCCTTCCTCGATGTTCCCTCCCATCAGCTCCTCCACGGACACGCCGTACAGCGTGCCTAGAGCCAGCAGATTGTCGGCAGTCGGGACGACGGCCCCCACCTCCCACCTTGAAACGGTCTGCCGGGATACGCCTAATAACTCGGCTAACTCCTCCTGTGACAAATGCCGCTTATGCCGCAGCCGGGTAAGATTTTCTTGAAGTCCCATGGCATCCCCTCCTTCCTTCATGACAGCTTCCGCCCAGTTGAAGCTCGATCGCAAGGAAGAGGCAGCTTACGTCCTGCATGGACCCGTCGAACAGGCGGCGGGAAATAGAAATTCCTGTAAGGCCGTCCGGTATCATAACTATAACAACCTCCAATAAATTTGTCAATACAAAAAAACAGATATAAATAAAATTCTTAAATAAAAAATATATGTTGCATATCCAGGATCGTCATGGTATAATGACCGCGTTATATTCATCACCACGAACAGGGGCAGTATTATGGAAGAAAACTTGAAAAAAGCCCTGTTGGAGCTGTTGGTGCTGGCCCTGCTCTATGAACGGGACAATCACGTTCCTGAGCTGACCGCAGCCATTGCGGAACGCAGCGGGGGGACGATCTCCATCGTGTTCCCCTATGCGATTTTATATCGTATGATCGACCAGGGGTACATCCAGGAATTGCCCAAACGCCGCGCTCCCGATGGACGGCGGCGGCAATACTTCGGCATCACCGAAGCTGGCCGGACCTATTTCCGGGAGATTTTGGGCATCTATAGAAACTTTACCGGGGGCGTTGATCGCCTGATAAATGGCATATTTCCAAGTGAGGAGGGGGATTTTCAGTGAAAGCGTCTTATCTTCATTCCGTACGCCGTCTGCTGGATTGTCCCGCGGCGGAACGGGAGCGTCTGCTGCGTCAGCTGGACAGGGCGGTGAGTGCATGGATAGAGGACAACCCATGCGCTGATAAGGCGGAGCTTGCCAAAACATTCGGCACGCCGGAGGTCTGCGCGGCCCGGCTGATGGAAGAATGCGATTCGACGGTGGTTGCTGGCGAGCGGCAAAAGCGAAAGCTCCGCACCCGTGTTCTGATCGCCGTTTTGACGATACTGTTACTGATAGCAGTGTGGGTAGCGTTCTATCTATGGAGCAATGGCGGTCTGGTGATCATTGAGCATGTCTCGTATGGGGAGAGTTTCCCAGATGATTTGCCTATGGACCAAATAATCTATGACTATGATGATTAGGATTAGATGTCCGTTTAACCTTCCTATCCTGTGCGTCATGATGATCGCCTCCTGAGCGCTTTAAAAAGTGAATATAGCAATTTATATAGGCCATAGACCACCGCGCCGGTCAATATGCAGGTCCCCAACAGCTCCAGAAGGTACGCCGCAGATGTACGCGAATTTGTCAGCTCACCCCATAGAAAGATCAGCAGAAAAGTGGTCACTATACTAATGGCGGCTGCCAGGGATCGCCCTTTCGATTTATGTTCTTTCTCCGGTTCGGACGGCGTTTCTTCCGAAACCGGCACACTGGCCTTCACCGCCTCCTCTGCAGCCGCGCATTCTGGCTCCCCCTCTTCGGGCGCATGGACCGCCGGTCCATGCAGAATATCCTCAACATCCCCGTCCATCAGTTCCTCCACGGATACGCCGTACAGCGTCCCCAGAGCCAGCAGATTGTCGGCGGTCGGAATAACGGTACCAACCTCCCACCTTGAAACGGTCTGCCGGGCCACACCTAACTGCTCGGCCAGCTGTTCCTGTGATAAATGCCGTCTATGCCTCAGCCGGATAAGATTTTCTTGAAGTTCCATAATCGTTCTCCTTCTTGCCATTATAGTTTCAGCTCTCATAAAGCTCAACCACAAGGATGTTGCAACAGGGGGCAATTATCTGTTGCATTGCCCTGCAATATAGCTATCGGTATAATCTGCTGGAATATTTACTGCCAGCGTCTAAAAATAAAACGCCAAAAAAGGTCCGGAGAAACTTCTCCGGACCTTGTCTATTCCGCTTACGCTTCCCGTCCCAGCCGGAACGCCTTTTGATTCATCTCCAGGAATTTGGGCGGGACGCTCTGCTGGATCGCCGCCAGCCACTCCTCCTCGGTGAAGTCGAACCACTTGGACAGCCGCCCCATGAGGACGATGTTCACCGCCTTGCTGCTCCCGGCCTCCTCGGCCAGGGAGAGGGCGTCGATGGCGTCCACCTCCAGACCCGCGGCGCGCATCTTCTCCACCAGGGCCTCCGGATACGCCGCCGCGCCGGTGATCACCGGCATGGGGTTGATCTGCTGGGTGTTGGTGACGATCCTGCCGCCGGCCTTCAGATACTCCGTCCACCGCGCGGCCTCCAGCAGCTCGAAGGACAGGATCACGTCCGCCTGCCCCTTGTCGATGATGGGGGAATACACCTTCTCCCCCCAGCGGACGTAGGTCACCACGCTGCCGCCCCGCTGGCTCATGCCGTGGACCTCGCTGACCTTCACGTCAAAGCCCTTGCCCAGCAGCAGCCCGCCCAGCAGCTTGCTGGCCAGCAGGGTGCCCTGACCGCCTACGCCGGCGATCATGATGTTTTTCGTTTCCATGCTCACGCCTCCTTCTTTCCGCCCAGGGCGTCGAATTTGCACAGCTGGGTACACACGCCGCAGCCCGTGCAGAGGGTGTTGTCGATGACCGCCTTGCCGTCCGCGATGCTGATGGCGGGACAGCCGATGCGCATACAGGACTTGCAGCCCACGCACTTGTCCGGATCGGACGCGATGGGGCCGGGGTGCTTCACATATTTCAGCAGGGCGCAGGGGCGGCGGGAGATGATAACGGAGGGCTCCTTCGCCGCCAGCTCCTCCTTGACCGCCGCGTCGCAGGCGGCCAGATCGTAGGGGTCCACCACCCGGACCCGGTTGACGCCCACGGCCCGGCACAGGCTTTCCAGATCGATCTTGGCGCAGGGGTCGCCCTTGAGGTTGTAGCCGGTGGTGGGATTCTGCTGGTGGCCGGTCATGCCGGTGATGGAGTTGTCCAGAA
>CATOKC010000174.1 GCA_951800675.1 uncultured Oscillibacter sp. | reverse complement strand
CAAACCCCCGGGTAAATCAAAAAAAACGCGGCGGGCCGCCCTTTTCCGGGCGGCCCGCCTTTTTATGGAATTTAGGTGCTTTCCGCGGGGACGGCCTCCGCCTCAGGGGCTGGGGCCTCCGGGACTTCGGAAGCGGGAAGCCCTTTACTCTTGCGCCCAAAGAGGGACCCTCGGGGCTTCTTGGGAGGCTTCTTGTCCTTCCGGCGGAAAATGTGGCTGAGATTGTCGATGACGGAATAGTACACCGGGGTGAACACCAGGGTCACAATGGTGGAGATCACCATGCCCGCGATCATGGTGATGCCCATATCCGACATCATCTCGTTGGTCTCCCCGATGCCCATTGCCATGGGGACCATGGCCAGGATGGTGGTCAGGGTAGTCATCAAAATGGGCCGCACCCGGAAGGGGCAGGCGTGGAGGATGGCGGTTTCCCGGTCCTCGCCCCGGGCCCGGCGGATCTTGATGTACTCTACCAAAATGATGGAGGAGTTGACCACCGTGCCCGCCAGCATGATGATGGACACCAAAGACAGCATGGAGAGGTCCCGCCCCGTCACCGGCAGGCCGAAGAGGGAGCCGGTAAAGGCCACCGGGAGGATCAGCATAACCATGACGGGCATGAGGAAGCTCTCGAACTGCACCGCCAGGACAAAATATACCAGCAGCAGCGCCGCCGCCAGGGCAATGAGCAGGTCTCCAAAGCTCTCCATCATGGTTTCATAGGAGCCGTCGGTCTCCACGGCGTAGCCCTGGGGGAAGGTGTAGTTATTCAGAATCTCCCAAACGGCGGCGGTCATGGCGGCGGTGTCACCGCTGACGGTCTCGCCGGAGATGGTCACCTGCCGGGTCTGGTTGGCCCGGACGATGGTCTGGGGAGCCTGCTCAATGGAGACGGCAGCCACGGAGCCCAGGGGCACCGTGCCGCCCATGGCGGAGGGCACGCCCATGGACTTCAGCGCGTCCAGGCTTTTCGCCGCCGTGCCGCCGCCCCGGACCACCACGTCCAGCTCGCGGCTGTTGATGGTGACGCGAGTGGCGGTGGAGCCGGTGAGCTCCGACCGGACCGCCTGGCCGATGGATGCGGCGGTGAGGCCGTACTGGGCGGCGGCCTCACGGTTCACGGTGACCTTCACCTGGGGCACCTCGTCGGACAGGGAGCTCTTCACGTTCACCGCGTCGGGCAGGGCCTCGATCTGGGAAATCAGGTCGTTCGCCAGGAATTCCAGGGTGTCGTAGTCGTCGCCCTCGATGTTGACCGCGATATCCCCTCCGCCGCCCATCATGGCGCTGGCGTCGGAGGCGGAGACGGTGATCTCACAGCCCGCCACGTCCCGCACCGCCGCCCGGAGGGCCTGGGCGATCTCGTTGCTGCTCCGCTGGCGCTGGGACTTGGAGCCGATGTCCAGCATCATGGTGACGGACTCGTCGGAGGCGATGTAGAACATCTCCTCAATCTCCGGGACCGTCTCCTCCGTGATGGCGGACACCCGGTCGGCGATGACGGAGGTCTCATTCAGCTGAGACCCGATGGGCATTCCGATATTGACGGTAATCTGCCCCTGGTCCATGTCGGGTATGAGGACCATCTTGGTGTTCATCAGGGTGACGCCGAAGAGCACCACCAGGGCAAAGGAGGCCGCCATGCCCAAAAACAGGTGATGGACAAAGAAGTTCAGGGTTTTCAGGTAGAAGCTGCTGATCTTCCCGGTCAGCCGCTTCAGAGGGCCGGGCTGTCTTTCCGCCTGTTTCTCCTGACGGCGGCGGACCTTCTCCTCGTCCAGGGTGAAATAGCAGAGGAGGGGCACCAGGGTCAGGGAGATGACCAGGGAGGCAAAGATCAGGGAGGCGATGGTCAGGCAGAAGTCCTTGAACATCATTCCCGCCATGCCGCTGGTGAGGGCCAGGGGGACAAAGACCGCCTCGGTGGTGAGTGTGGAGGCCAGGACGGAGGAGGTGACCTCCTTTGTGCCCTCGATACAGGCGTCCGCCCGGCCGCGGCCCTCGGCGGAGAAGCGGTAGATATTCTCCAGGACGACAATGGAGTTGTCCACGATCATGCCCACGCCCATGGCGATGCCGCCTAAGGACATCATGTTCAGCGTCAGGTTGAAGGCCCGCATGAGGACAAAGACCGTCAAAATGCAGATGGGCATGGACACGGCGATGGTCAGGGTGGCCCCGCCCCGGCGGAGGAACAGCAGCACCACAACAGCCGCCAGCAGCACGCCCTGGAGGATGTTCTGATAGGCGGCGTCCACGGTTTGGTTGATGTAGTCGCTGGCGAGGTAGGGGGCGGAATAGCGGAGGCTGGGGTTATCCGCCTTCAGGCTGTCCAGCCGCTTTACCACCTGCTCGGAGACGTAGACCTCGTTGGCGGCGGACTGCTTGGAGACCTGGAGCACCACGCAGGCGGCCTCGCCGGACTTTGCCATGGCGTCCATGTCCTTGTCCTCCAGGGTGACGTTGGCCACTTCGCCCAGGCGCACCGTGCCGCCGGTAGGGAGGGAGAGGATCATGTTCCGCACGTCGTCCACCGTCTGGAACTTGGCGTCGGTGGAGACGGTGAGCTTTTTGGACCCGTTTTCCAGGCTCCCGCCGGGGTAGATCAGGTTCTGCCCCGCCAGAAATTGGGACACATAGGAGGCGGAGAGGCCATAGCCCGCCGCCCGGGTGGGGTCCAGCTCCACGGCGATCTGTTGGCTGACGCCGCCGTTCACCGTCACCTGGGCCACGCCGTTGATGCGCTCCAAGGCCGGGACCACCAGGTCCTCCGCCATGCTCTGAAGCTGGCTTAAGTCCTCGCCCACCAGGGCGATCATGGCTGTGGGCATCAGGGCGCTGAGGTTCATGTTGATGATCACCGGGTCCATGGCGTCCTCCGGGAGGCTCACCATGTCGAACTGCTCCCGGAGCTTCGTGGCGGCGATGTCCAGGTCTGTGCCGTCCACATAAGTAATTTGAATTTGGCTCACGCCGTCGGAGGAGGTGGAGGAAATCTCATCCACGCCGGGAACGGACATGATGGCTCCCTCCAGGGGCCGGGTGACCAGCTCCTCGATGTCGCTGGGGCTGGCCCCGGTGTAATAGCAGGCCACCACGGCCATGGGCATCTCCATCTCCGGCATCAGGGCCATCTGGAGCTGCGTGGCGAACATCAATCCAAAGACGCAGATCAGGATGCTGGCCAGAATGGTCGCCACCTTGTGCTGGATGCTTGCTCTGGCGATACTCATGTTCAATTATTCCTCCTGGCCCTCTCCGTCTTTGGGAGCGGCGGCTTCACCGGATTCCGGGCTCTCCGCCGGGTCCTCCGCCGGGGCGGTAGACTCCTCGCCGGAGACCACGCGGACCGGGTCGCCGTCGTTCAGGTAGGCCTGCCCCACCGTGACCAGCCGCTGCCCGGCGGAAAGGCCGGTGAGGACCTCCGTCACGCCGTTGCCGGTGAGGCCGGTGGAGACCTCCGTGTATTTGGCGGTACCGTTCTCCACCACAAAGACGTACTGGGTCTCGCCCCGGGTCAGCACCGCCTCGGTGGGCACCACGATGGTGTTCTCCGACACGTCGGTGTGGAAGGTCACGTCGGCGAACATGCCCGCCAGCAGCCCGTCGGTGTCGGAGGGCAGGGACAGCGTGACGGTGTAGAGCCGGGTCTGCATGTTGGCCGCCCGCTCCACGGAGCGGATGGTGGCCTCAAAGGTCTGATTCGCCGCGCTGACGGACACGTCCGCCTTGTCCCCCACCGAGAGCTTCGGCACCAGGGCCTCGGAGACCTGGACCACTGCCTTCATCTGCTCCGCCCCGTCGATGACGGCCACGGGAGCGGCGTTGGAGATGAATCCTCCCTCGGTGGCGTTCATGGTCACCAGGGTGCCGCTGCTGGGGGCAATGACGTTGCCCCGGGCGTCCACATTCTCCAGCACCGTGTCCAGCTGCTCCACGTTGGAAAGGGCGTTCTGCATCCCCGCCTCCAGCTGGGAGAGGGTGGAGTTCCGCTGGGCGATGGCGCTTTGGAGCTGGAGCTCCGCCTGGTCAATCTCCATTTGAGAGGCCGCGCCGATCTCATAGAGCTCCTTCAGGTCCCGGACGTTCTTCTCCGCCAGGGCAATCTGCTTTTCAAAGACCGCCGACTGGTCGTTGTAGCTCTGGGCGGAGGAGCGGTAGCTGATGCTGGCGGCATTGTGGGAGGCCAGGGTGCTCCCAAGGTCCAGGGTGCACAGCATGTCGCCGGCCTTCACCTCGTCTCCCGCCTCGGCGTAGACGGCGGTGCACTTGGCGCTGACGGCCACCATGATGGTGGACTGATCCTCCGCCAGAAGCTGGCCGGAGACGGTGTTTTCCGTATAGATGGTATCCGCCCCAATGCTCTGCACCTGGACGGCCACGCCCGGGTTGACGGGCTCTTCCTCCGGCGCGTCCTCTGCCCCGCCGCAGGCGGCGAGGCTCAGCGCCAGGGTGGCGGCAAGCAGCGCCGCCAGGATTCTGTTCTTTGTCATGTAGTTCCTCCAAATCGTCGTCGCTCGTCCTCAGGTCCCGGTCTGGCCGCCGCTCATCACGCCGTAGTTCACGGCCCAATAATAGGTCCGATAGGCGGTGAACAGGTTTCGCCGCGCGGTCTCCACGGCTTCCTTGGACTCTGTCAGCTGGTCCTCCGCGTCCAGGAGGGCGTTGTGGGAAATGGTCCCCTGGCGGTATTTCAGCTCCTGAGAGGCGTAGGTATTCTCCTGGAAGGCCAGGGAGGTCTGGGCGGAACGCAGAACCTGCTGGTAATCCTTTACAGAGTCAAAGGCATTGCGGAAGTTCATCTCAAAGCTCTGCACCGCCATCTTGTACTCGTACAGCGCCGCCTCATAGGTGTGACGGGCGCTGCGGACGTTGTATGTATTCTGGGCGTAGCTGGCCCGGGTGTCGTCATAGGTGTCCCCGGCCTCGTCCAGCTTTTTCTTGGCGGCGAAGAGGTCATAGCTGCGGGTCTTGGCCTCCTCCAGGTCCGGCTTATAGTCCATGGAGTCCACCAGTCCCTGGCTCAGCGCCGGGAGGGGACCCAGCACCAGGGAGCCGTTGAGGTTCGCTCCCACCATGGACTGCATTTGCAGCTTGCAGCGGCGGAGGTTCATCTCCAGGGTGCTGAGGTTGCTCTGGAGGGTGGCCCGGCCGTTTCGCACCTGCTCCAGGGTCAGAGCGGAAATCTGCCCCAGCTCATAGCGGAGCTCCATTTCCTCCAGCTGGCGGTCCAGGGCGGTGAGGTTCCGCCGGAGCGTTTCCTTGGTCTGCTCCAGCTCCAAAATAGCAAAGTACAGAGACTCCGCTCCCACCACGGTGAGGTCCTGGGCGTTTTTCAGCTGCCGCCGGGCGGCGGCGGAGTCCTTTTGAAGCTTGCCGGAGGCAAGCTCCGATACGTTGGCGCTGAGGCTGGCATAGGAGCTGGCCAGGTTGGAAATCACGAAGCCCTGCATGGCCCCCTCCATAGGGGTGGAGACGGGAATCTGGGCGTACATCTTCTGGGCGGCCTCCAGGCTGGTCATCTGGGCGTTCAGGCTCTGGTACATGTCGGTGTAATCCATGGCGTCGATGGAGGCGATGGACTCCTGGAGCATCCTTGCCGTCAGGCTTCCCTCCAGCACCTTGTCCCGCAGGTCCTCAAAGGCCAGATAGCGAAAGTCGTCCTCCCCGGTGAAAACCAGCTCGTCGTCCATCGTACTGTCCCCGGCAGTGGTCTCCGGCGTTCCATCGGGCCGCACCACAATGGGGTTTCCGCCGTCTCCGGCGGCGGGGGGCAGCGCGTCGGGGGCCTCTGGGGGCGCGTCCGCCTCCT
>CATOKC010000173.1 GCA_951800675.1 uncultured Oscillibacter sp. | reverse complement strand
ATATGGCCCATCTGGACGACATCCAGTCCACCACCGCCTCGGCGCGGGAGTTCGCCCTCGTCCACCGTGTCGACTCCAAGTCCAATGAGGACTACAGCGCCTTGAAGCAGTTGGAAAAGCGCGTCCAGGACTGCGGCTTTCACGTCCGCATGGCGGACGAGCAGGATGTGAAACGGCTTCTGGCCGTCTACTACCAGCAGGATGTGACAACAGAGCATTTCGACCGTTTCGATGGAGAAGGGAGTGTGCGCCTCAATGGCTAAAAAACAGAAGAAGAAACCAAGCCGGACCAGCCAGCCCTCCGCTCCGCGGGTCAAGGACTTCCTGGACATGACCGCCCCGGCCGCCGTGAAGTTCAACACGGATTCTTATATCCTGGGCAGCTCCTTCCGCTGCACCCTGGCCCTGCGGAGCTATCCCACCACCACGGAAGAACTGGCTCTTCTGTGCCATCTCGGCGAAAAAAGCGGCGTGGTCCTCCACGTCTATATCCGCCAGGCCACCGCCGGGGAAGAGGACGCCATCATCCACAACGCCCAAAACAAAAACCGTATGGACCGGGGAAATACCAACAATATGCGCCGGAGCATCAACGCCGAGGCGAACCTCCAGGACGTGGAATCCCTCATCACCACCATGCGACGGAATAAGGAGCCCCTGGTCCACTGTGCTGTGTTTATAGAGCTCTGCGCCAAAGACGCGGAGGGCCTGCGGGCTCTCCGGGATGAGGTCAACGCCGCGCTCACACGGTCCAAGATCGGCACGGACCGTCTTTTCCTCCTCCAGCGGGGCGGCTTTCTGGCCGCCAATCCGGCGGGCAGCAATATCTTTGCCTCCCAGTTCGAGCGGGTCCTCCCCGCTTCCTCCGTGGCAAATCTCTTCCCCTTCAACTACTCAGGCAAAAACGATCCTTATGGGTTCTACATCGGGAAGGACCGCTTCGGCTCCAACATCATCCTGGACCTGGACCGCCGGGCGGAGGACAAAACCAACGCCAACGTCCTCATCCTGGGCAACTCCGGCCAGGGCAAGAGCTTTCTTCTCAAGCTCCTGCTTTGCAACATTCTAGCCTCCGGCAAATCCGTGATCTGCCTGGACGCGGAGCACGAGCTGGATGACCTCTGTCAGAACATGGGCGGCTGCTTCGCCGACGTCATGAGCGGACAGTATCTTATCAATCCTCTGGAGCCCAAGCTGTGGAACGCCGAAAGCGAGAGCGATCCTGACGCCCCCGCCGCCTTCCGGCAGCGCACCCGCCTCAGCCAGCACATCTCCTTCCTCAAGGACTTCTTCCGCTCCTACAAGGACTTCACGGACCGGCACATTGATACCATTGAGCTGATGCTGGAGCGGCTGTACAAAACCTGGGGGCTGAACAACCACACGGACTTCAAGTCCATGCGGCCTGCGGACTTTCCCATCCTCTCGGACCTCTATGAAGTTATGGAGGACGCCTACCAGCACTATGAACAGGAGAAGGACCCGCTGTACCCCAAGGAGCTGCTCCAGGAGGTCCTGCTGGGACTCCACTCTATGTGCAAGGGAGCGGAGAGCAAGTTCTTCAACGGGCACACCAGCGTCACCTCCCACCGCTTCCTGGTCTTCGGCGTGAAGGATCTCCTCAACGGCAGCCTCGGAGTGCGGAACGCCATGCTCTTTAATCTTCTCTCCTACCTCAGCGACAAGCTGCTGACGGAGGGCAACACTGTGGCTGGCCTGGACGAGCTCTACATCTGGCTTTCCAACCCCACCGCCGTGGAGTATATCCGCAACACACTGAAGCGGGTGCGGAAGAAGGAGTCCTCTCTGATCATGGCGTCCCAGAACCTGGAGGATTTCGACACACCCGGCGTCCGGGAGATGACCCGTCCCCTCTTCGCCATCCCCACCCACCAGTTTCTCTTCAACGCCGGAAATGTGGACAAGCGGTTCTACATGAACAACCTCCAACTGGAGGCGTCGGAGTTCGAACTCATCGCCCACCCCCAGAACGGCGTCTGCCTCTTCAAGTGCGGCAATGAGCGGTATCTGCTGGAGGTCCACGCCCCGGAGCATATCCGGGCGCTGTTTGGAGAGGCGGGCGGACGGTGATGGCAAATGGGATCTCCATCAAGATCGATGACGAGCTCCTGCGGAATATTCACGTCCGCGCCGCCCAGAAAGGCGTCTCGGTCCAACGGTATATGAACGGCCTGATTGAGCGGGACTTATTCCCCGAGCGGTTTCCTCAACTGACGGGGGACCAGATACAGCAGCTCAAAATGGCGCTGGAGGGCGCTGCGGCGCATTTGGAGCTTGCGGAAAGCCTGGGCGGGGAACCGACTATGCTGCAATGCGTCAACCAGCTGAACCGGATGTGCCTGTTCCCGGAGCAGTTCCCCCAGCTGACTGCAGAGCAGACAGAGCAGCTCAGGGATGCTATGGAAGCAATAGACCGGGTGATTGAGGATGTAAATGACACCTTATGGAATTGCCCGGAGCAGAATATCAAACCGCCCGGTATGACGCTGGGCGGCTGAAAGGAGCGGTTATTATAAACGTAGTCGCATACGGCGGGGGTACAAATTCGACCGCCATGCTTATTGGAATGTACCACAAAAATATCCCCATAGACCTCATTCTCTTCGCGGACCCCGGCGGGGAGCAGCCTCACACCTACGCCTACCTCCCCATCATGAACAACTGGCTGGCCCAGCACGGACTGCCGGAGATCCAGATCGTCACATATCAGGACAAGGACGGGAACCGGCTGACGCTGGAGCAGGAATGCCTCCGCTCCGGCACACTTCCCGCCATTGCCTACGGGTATAAAAAATGTTCTCTCAAGCACAAGATTGGTCCCCAGGAGAAGTTCTGCAATAACTATCCGCCCTGCCGGGAGGTATGGGCCAGGGGCGGTAAGGTGTTCAAGTACATCGGCTACGACGTGGGAGAGCAGCGGCGGAAAGAAGGCGCCAAGGAATATGACGAAGGGGACACTAAGTACACCAAGGTTTACGCCCTCATGGACTGGGGCTGGACAAGAGAGGACTGCATCACCGCGATTCAGCAGGAGGGCTTGCCGCTGCCCGGCAAGTCCTCCTGCTTTTTCTGCCCCAGCATGAAGAAGAAGGAGATCCGCACCCTGTTCCACCAGCACCCGGACCTCTATGAACGGGCCATCGCCATTGAGGACGGCGCCATACCCAACCTGACCTCCGTCAAGGGTCTGGGGCGGAACTGGGCATGGCGGGACTTTGTGGAGGCGGACAAGAACCAGACCGCCATGTGCTGGATGTTCCCGGAGGACGATCTTCCCTGCAACTGCCATGACGGTGGTTGACAACCGGAAGCCCCGCCGGTTTCCCGTATGTTGGTTCCGCCGGATATCCGCCCTCTTTTTCGTTGACAATCGTGATAGATATTTTACCGCAGACCTTGTATTGTTGTCAGCAAATCAGGGAGAAAGACCCATAAAAGAGGAGGCGCATCATGGAATACACAAGACCGGATATGACCCCGGAAACCCTGCTCGAAAAAATCACCCTGGAAGCTCTCAGCGCGCTGGCCCTTGGCCCGTCTGACCGCATTGCGGATATCGCACCGTTGGAGGCCGCCCTGCCCCTGGCCGCAAAGGCACGGGAACTGCCGGAGGAAACACTGGCAGAGAAAATGGTGCGTCTGGAGCGCGGGAAAAAACTGGCCGCCGAAAATAAGGGCGGAGCACTTGGCGAAAAGCTCCTGGAATGCTACGACGGGCCTATGATCACCGATCTGCTCTGGGCTTTGCTGCGGACGGCGGTCCGGCTGGAAACGAGATGCGAGCGCCAGGCCATTTACGATGCGGCAGCCCTTCTTGACGAGGGCTTGAACCTCCAGAGCTTCCTCCTCCGGTGCGGTGAACGGTCCGCCGGCATCATCTGGTCAAAATTCCGAAACATTGTGAGGGAGAAGCCCCCCGAGGCCCGGGCGGACATTTGCAAGGAGGCGTCCACATTTGTGCGCCTGCTGCGCGCATGGCCTCGCCAGAACCGCATGAGGCACATAAGGAGGGGGCCGGCTGGCCCCTTCTCTTTTTCAATCTTCGGACGCCTCACATTGAATTTGCAGAATATCATCAACGAAAATTCTCTGCCCATTTGTCAGGACTACCTCGCGGGCACAGCTGTCTATTCGCTTGACTATGCCCGAGGCCGTAAGATATGCCCCGCCTTCTTTTTTACCGTCAGGCCGAAAAAAGGTGAACGCGGCTTTTGTACCTGGGAGCAAACGCTGGAGCTTCGCGTCCAAAATGGACTTCTCCTCTTCGGTCAGTTCGGCCCGGCTGCTGGTGAGGCGGGCAGTTTCATGAACGGCGTCCTCATAGCCTGTCAAGGCCGCGAAGGGGCTGAATTGCGCAGCCCGGGCCGCCATAGGCATCCGGGGATGCCGCTCCGAGGTTGGATGCGGCAGATTGATGATATCGTCGTAGGGGCTACTCATGCTTTGTGCCCTCCGATCTGGCGGTTCCGGTCCTTGGCCGTCGCGCCCTCCTGAAAGTTCATCCCCTTCAGAATAGCGTTTTTGCCGAAACGCTTTTTGATATCCAGTACCGTCCTCTGCACCTTCCTCTCCCGCTCCAAATCCGCGGCCTCCCGCTCCTGCTGTTCCTGAACGGCGGCATAATTGGTAAACAGGTCCAGCTGCTCAAACGTCTTCTTCCTGGGGGCCTCCCCCTCCGGCAGTACACGGTTCGCGGTGATT
Source organism: uncultured Oscillibacter sp. (assembly GCA_951800675.1). The sequence goes on along the minus strand of CATOKC010000173.1, from coordinate 1,095 downwards.
GTCAGGCGGCGGACCAGAAGGCTCCGGTCAATGATACGGTCAAACAACTCCAAAGCAGTGGCGATGATCCGCTTTGTGGAGGCGGTGTATTCCTCCAAATTAGCGGTACCGTGGGCGTGTTTAGGAACTGACCGGCCATAACGGTCCGCCGTGACTTCTCCCTGATACTTCCTCTGACGGCTGGGAATTGTCAGATTCTCAATGTCATAGCCCACCGTCACCGTCAGCTGATCCGCCACCAGCCCCTTGTCTACCAAGTCCAGCGCCAGCTGGTCCGCCATCTCCCGGACCACCAGGCGGGCTTTTTCGTATGGGTAAGGGGATTGCAATACCTGCCCGGCCCCCATGCTTTTGGTCTCCGGCTTGTATGCCTTGATATCGGCAATCGTGCAGGGCTCCCAGCCCCAGGCGTGGTCGATCAGGAGCTCCGCGTTCACGCCGAACATTTTGTACAGCAGTTCCTCGTTGTAATAATCTGTAGGCTTTCCGATGGAACACCGGGCAATATCGCCCATAGTGAAAAGGCCCTCCGCTTCCAATCTCTTGGAGTACCCGGGTCCTATCCGCCAGAAATCCGTCAAGGGACGGTGGGTCCACAGGTTATGGCGGTAGCTCTTCTCCGTCAGCTGGGCGATGCGGACGCCGTTCCTGTCCGGCTGGATGCGCTTGGCCCAGATGTCCATGGCGATTTTACAAAGGTAGAGATTTGGGCCGATGCCCGCCGTGGCTGTGATTCCGGTGGTCTCCAGCACGTCCAGAATAATCTTCATGGTGAGGTCACGGGCGCTGAGACGGTAAGTCTCCAGGTAGTTGGTGGCGTCTATAAACACTTCGTCAATCGAGTAATTGATGATATCTTCCGGCGCAATGTATTTGAGGTACACGCCGTAAACCTTCGTACTCCACTCCATGTAATGGGCCATCCGGGGCGGGGCTACGATATAATCTACAGAAAGAGCCGGATTAGCCTTCAATTCGGTATCGCTGCTGGAGGAGCCTGTGAACTGCCGCCCCGGAGCCTCCCGCAGGCGCGCGGCGTTGATCTCCTTGACCCGCTGGACCACCTCGAACAGCCGCGCCCGGCCGGAGATGCCC
>CATOKC010000172.1 GCA_951800675.1 uncultured Oscillibacter sp. | reverse complement strand
GGCTCGAAGCAGGAGACTGTGATGGCCTCCGCGGTGTCGTCGATGATGAGGTCCACGCCGGTGAGGGTCTCGATGGTGCGGATGTTGCGGCCCTCCCGGCCGATGATGCGTCCTTTCATCTCGTCGTTGGGCAGGGGGACGACGCTGACGGTGATCTCGGAGGCGTGGTCGGCGGCGCAGCGCTGGATGGCGGTGGCCACGATCTCCTTGGCGCGGGCGTCGGCCTCCTCCCTGGCGCGGGCCTCGATCTCCTTGATCTTGAGGGCGGCCTCGTGGGTCACCTGGCTCTCCACCTGGGAGATGAGGTAGTTTTTCGCCTCCTCGGCGGTGAAGCCGGAGATGCGCTCAAGCTCCTCGGTCTGGCTCTGCTTGATGCGCTCGATATCCTCCTGGGCCCGGTCGGCGTCGGCGTGCTTCTGGGCCAGGGCCTCCTCTTTACGCTCAATGTTCTCTGTTTTCCGGTCTAAGTTCTCTTCCTTCTGCTGCAGGCGCCGCTCCTGCTTTTGCAGGTCGGCCCGGCGGCTCTTCTCTTCCTTCTCGTATTCGGCGCGGCTTTGCAGGATTTCTTCCTTTGCCTCCAGCAGGGCCTCGCGCTTTTTGCTCTCGGAGTTCTTGATGGCCTCGTTGATGATCCTGCGGGCCTCGTCCTCCGCACTGGAGATCTCTTTTTCCGAAACCTTTTTCCGGTAGAAGTACCCGAGAAGGAAGGAAACGACCGCCGCAAAAATGATCGCAATGGCGACGATCAGCGGCAATGGCATAGTTTTCCTCCTTACATGTGCGTTCTTCTCAAAAATAGACTGGGGCGGGGTGTGCGGACCCGGCGGTGACGCAACGCCGGATGCGGAAATAATCGGTGGATATCCCTGCGTACCCACCGACAAAAATCCTTTTCTTATAATACTCGCTTTCACCGCCGGTTGTCAAGTAAAATTCAGCATAACAGGGGAAATCAATTTTGTGTCCGCGCCGCCGGAGGTGCGTCCGCGCTGTGTAGGGGCGGATAATATCCGCCCCTATAAGACGGCGTGATTTTTGAGGTTTGCTATAGGAAGAGACGGAGACCCTAAAAATACCGCTCCAGCAGGTCCCGGGCTTCCTCGCTGCCCTGCTGGGCGGCGGCCTCCAGCCAGCGGCGGGCCTTTTTGGGGTTGCGGTTCTCGGCGCGGCCCCGGTAGTACATGTTCCCGCACTTGAGCTGGGCGGCCAGGGACCCCTGTTTGGCGGCCTGCTCGTACCAGTAGAGGGCCTGCTTGAGGTTCAGCTTGGCCCCGTTCCCGGTCTCGTAGATCTCCGCGCAGGCCAGCTGGGCCTCCAAAACCCCCTGCTTGCCGGAGCGGCGCAGCCATGTGAGGGCCTGCCGCTCGTCCACCTCCACGCCCACGCCCTGCCGGTACATGCACCCGCAGAGGAACTGGGCCTGGGCGTGGCCCTGCTCTGCGGCCCGTGTGAGGGCCTCCAGGCCCATGAGGTACTCCTTCATCTGGCAGAGCTGGACCCCCACCTCGAACTCCGCCTGGGCGTTCCGGGGCGAGGCCGAAGCGTCCTCCTCCGGCCGGGGGCCCTCCTCCGCGAAGAGGGCGGCAGGGTCCAGCTCCTCGATCCCGGCCAGGGGCTCCAGCTCCAGGGACGTCTCCGGCTCCCCGGCGTCCTGGGGGGCGGGGGCTTCGGGGGACTCCACAGCCGGGTCCTGCTTGCCGCGGGCGTCCTGGGGCGGCAGAAAGCCCAGCCGTTTCGCCAATTCCTTGAACATGCAGTGCGTTCCTCCTTCAAAACCGCGTTTTCTGACCCATATTATACGCAAGGAGGGAGAACTTGTCAAATGCTCTGCCCCCGGTGTGAAGGGTTGAAATTTTCTTGTTTTCCCCACGGAAGTCTGCTATAATGGTCCAAACAAATGCGCGGACGCGCCGCGCACAGCATTGGAGGAATCAAAAAATGAAACTTGGGATCATCGACGTAGGGGGCGGCTTCCGGGGCGTCTACGCGGCGGGGGTGTTCGACTTCTGCCTGGACCGGGACATCCACTTCGACCTGGTGGCGGGCGTCTCCGCCGGGAGCGCCAACGCCCTGAGCTACCTCGCCGGACAGCGGGGCCGCAACTACACGTTCTATACCGAGTACGCTTTCCGGAAGGAGTATATGGGGGCCCGGAACCTCCTGACCAACCGCTCCTACGTGAACCTGGACTACGTGTACAGCACCCTCAGCAACTCCACCGGGGAGAACCCCCTGGACTATCCGGCCCTGGAGGAGAATCCAGGGGAGCTCCTGGTGGTGGCCACCAACGCTCTGACGGGCAGCCCCAAATATTTTGACAAGTCCGACATCCGGCAGGACTGCTATGACATCTGCAAGGCGTCCTCCGCCATCCCCTTCGTCTGCAACCCCTACGAGGTGAACTGGATGCCCTACTACGACGGCGCGCTCAGCGATCCCGTGCCCGTCCAAAAGGCCTTTGACGCGGGCTGTGACAAGGTGGTGGTGGTCCTCACCCGCCCGGCGGACGTCCTCCGGGAGCCGGGGAAGGACCTCTTCTTCGCCGACCGCATCCAGCACCGCTATCCCTTCGCCGCAAACAAGCTCCGCACCCGGGCCCAGCGGTACAACGAGGGCGTGGCCCTGGCCAGGGAGTACGCCGCCCGGGGCCGGGCCCTCATCGTCGCCCCGGACGACACCTGCGGCATCGACACCCTCACCCGGGAGAAGGACGCCCTTATCCGGTTCTACCACAAGGGCTACGAGGACGCAAAGGCCATTGAGGGGTTTGTTTTCCCATAAAATACCGAAAAGGAGGCGTGGGGCGGCGGCCCCACCCCCCCCCCGCCGTCACAAACGCGGCGCGCACGCCGTCTGTTTCCCTTACTTGAAATACCGCGCCGCGCTTCTGAAGAGCCCCAGGTCGTACTGCCCGGGGACGTTGCGGTAGAGGCCGGGGCCGGTGCGCTCGCTGTGGCCCATCTGTTTTCGCACGCCGAGCCTCGGTTGAATTTTCGGTTTCAACTATAGATCTAATATATCTGTTTGACAATTTGGTTATATTCCATAAAAATTTTGCGGGAATTTATGGAGTATACCATCTGGACAAAAGACTTATATATATATAATTATATAATAGAAACACTCTTTTGCTTTTGTCGCTCTTTACTGCCATTAACTGCTGTTATCTCAATAGTTTGAGCAGTAGTTAGACGCAGAAAACTTTGTGGAAATGTAGATAGCTCGTCTATTATTCCTGCACTATTCCTATACCGATATTCCTATACTTCGTGAAAGGCGGAATAGAATGAATAAAAATACAAAAAGGAGAACTGTATGAGCAGATTGACCGATGAAGAAATCAGGAAAATGCCGCTCAATGAAGCTGATATATACCTCGAAACGCACCCTGACGAGGCTCAGCATTTTGCTAAAGTGTTCGCAGTATCAGCTGCCAAGCAGACGAAAAAAGCAATCCTCTATCTCTGCGACGGCACTGTCGAAAGTTGCCGAAAAACCAGTTGTTACAAAAGAGGTCGCGAATGCCGGCACACGACAGACGCCGATCATGCCCTGACCTCTGAGTCCCGCCACCTCGTCCCCGATGAGCAAGGCAATCTGTGGGAGACTTCTCCCGAAAACTGAAAACACCATTTCTAAAAGAGAGGAAAAGGAGGAGAACTGTTGGTGGCAGTCTCCTCCTTTGTGTGTTTAAGCGTATTTTGCTATTAGGTCTACGACCTTGACATTTTTGCCTGAGCACATCCTCTCTTTTAGAAATGGCGTTTTCTCATTTTCCATCGAAAAGAGGTGTAAATCATGTTACCAGCCAAAGCCCCAAGGCCTAAAGATTGGACTGATAAAGATCGTTGGATTTGTACGCTAAGATGGCCTGAGGCAATCGCTCGCTCTATTTACAATGGCTGTGATCCTGACTATAAAGGAATCGACTTAGGAGAAAAAGACGACCCTTGTTTCGGATGTCCTGCTGGTGAGCGTTGCCCTGCTTTCTGCGATGAAAGCCATTGGAAACGGTACAATGAGTTTTACGCATTTGAGAACTTTAAGGTCGTTGAACCACTCGCCGGCATTCAGATGGCTGGCATTGATGCTATTCTCAGGCAAATCTGTGATGCAAATGATCCTAATATTCCGTCGGAGTAAGGAGTGAAATAATATGCTTAAAGACCCCAAGCAACTACTTAAAAAGTTGACCTTATTGGCTGAAAGTTTGAACGCATCCGAAGGGACAGCCTCCAATCATCTTATAAGTCATGAGTTCAAGTCATCTGATCTATCCTCTTATACACATTTGTTACAAAATCTGGCGAGAACTGATCTGGCCGCTGTTCAAAAATCTCTCTAACTTTTTCTTCTATCAGAGGCCCATCAGGTATTAGCCATACTGCATGGCATAGTTCTTCTACCATTACAACCAGCATAGTCTCCGAGGTTAGTCCCCGCTCCCGCCAATTCCAAACCGGAAAAATGATTGCTTGATGAAAGCATCCAAAAACATCTTCATCCAAGGAGAAAGTTATTGACTTGTTTTCAAGAAAGTAGACATTCAGACCAAGCAATGGAATTGGTGGTGGGGATGCCTCAGCTTTCATGCCTACGAGTGCCATCGCCAAATAATACATTGTCGATTCGATGTCGGTGATGATTCCGTCAGTTACAATGGCTATTTTATCGACGAAGAAATCCGGAACCTTAAAGTCTCCAATGACATGGCATCCTTTTGGAGTCACCTATTACGCCTCCCTTACAGCCTATCTTATTTTTTCTGGTTCGGTAGGGACTTCTTCCAGCTCCAAAGCTTTCTCTAATTCCGCTTTCAGTTCAACCTCTTTTAATTTTGCTTGTTTTCGCTTCTTAATGTAGTCTGATACCTTGATGGCGGCAAAGACACCTGCACCACCTATAGGCGCTCCGATTAAAATTCCCGTTCTAATCTGTTTTGGAAGAGCTTCTAAGGCTCCAATTTCTTTGAACTCATTTATCAAAGCACTTAGGTCGCCATTTTTCCCTTGCAACATTACTCGGGCCGTATTATAGTCACCCAAATTCTCTATTCTGCTCATTCTACACTATCCTTTCGCATAAAAGACATCCCTCTTTATGAAGGGAGGTTGTTCTAATGAAACATACCAAGATGATACCAAAATACGAGGCAGAAATCAACAAGTTGGCCGAGGAACATTTGACGGCTTTGCTCAATCTGTCAGCAACTTCATTCCACGATGGAGTGAAAGTTGGTCAGAGAAATGCATTGTTCGCTATGTCGATTGGCCTTATAGCAGGAGTGATCGGTCTGACAATCGCTGGTGTTGAATATTTGGAACACAAGGAACAGCCTTGAGTCAGAATTGAGCTTGCGGAGACGCAGGCTCTTTTCTTTTTTACGGTATTTTTTCAATCTCCTCTTTCAGCCACTCGAACTCACGCTGAGTGTAGACCTTCTCGGTAATGTCCGAAATCTTGTGACCGACCATGTACTTGATGGCGTACTCGTCCACGCCGGCCTTCTTTGCCATGGTTACGAAATGCTTGCGGCCATCATGCGGACGGTGCTCCGGATTCAACTTCAGCTCGTCCCGAACCATGGCAAATCCCTTCTGGTATCGCTGATAGGTCAGTGTTGTGGGCTTACCGCTGCGGCCATCCGTACAAGTGAAGAGATACTTACTTCCGGCCTGCTGAGACTCTTTATATTTGCGTTCGACCAAGTGGCGTATCTTCGAGTGGATCGGCACGACACGGTTCTCTCCGGCATCCGTTTTCATGCCGCCTTTGAACGTCCACCCCTCAAGGTCAACATTCTCAAGTTCCAGTAATTCGAGCTCCTGCGGCCTCCATCCGGAATAACACTGAATGAGCATAACATCGACGT
>CATOKC010000171.1 GCA_951800675.1 uncultured Oscillibacter sp. | reverse complement strand
CGCGGGGTTACGCACAGGTCATGCCTGGGCAGGCCATCCGCTATGACTTCACCGGCATCGCCAACAATTCCACCACCGCGCTTTCCTCCTTCTACTGGAGGGATACCCTGCCCGCCGCTCTGCGGTTGGACAAGATCGTCACAGGGACGTATAACGTCCAGGGGAATTACAAGATCGTCTACAGGACGAACCTCAGCGGGGAAACCTACCGGGTTATTGCGGACAACGTCAGCACCATGAAAAACTCCGTCGTGCCGGCTTCTCCCGCGGCACTGGGTCTGGCTTCCGGCGAATATGTCACGGAAGTCATGTTTGTCTTTGGCATTGTGCCCTCCAATTTCCGGCAGGTGGAGGCGCCCCAGATTCACTGCAATGTAGTCTCCTGGCTTAAGGGTGGCGCCCAGTTCGTCAACCAAGCGGACGTGGGAGGCGTTCATAACGAACAGTGGATTATGGCTACAGACCGCTGGGTCACCACGGTCTATAAGCCCGTGAAGCCCTCCAAGCCCCTGCCCCGCACCGGCTACTAAGCGGTAAAGCCGCGCTAAAGGGCCGTCCTCCAAGGACGGCCCTTCTTTCTCAAAGATGGATATGAATTTGTAAGGAGGAATCTCAACATGAATCCCAAGAAACTGCTTCGCATCCTGATGACCGCCGCGATGGTATGTGCCGTGTGCTGCACCACGGCTCTTGCCGTTGGAGGCAGCGGCGACGTCTCCGGCGCTATCCAGCAGACCTGGACCGCCGCCTCCGGGCAGGTCAAAACCGTCGTTGATACTGTGGTATTCCCGGCCCTGGATATGATCCTCGCCATCGCCTTCTTTATCAAGGTGGGCAGCGCCTACTTCGATTACCGCCAGCGGGGCCAGTTTGAGTGGACTCCGCCCGCCATCCTTCTGGTCTGCCTCATCTTCTGCCTCACCGCCCCCTCCTACATCTGGGGCATCATCGGAATGTGAAGCGTCATGAATTGTTCCGGGGAAAGAACCGCGGAAGACCATGGCCCCCAGCATCCCGAAGCAGCCATGTGGGAAGGCCCTGTTATGCGTGGCTGGAGGAACTGAGCCGGGCGAAGGACGATACAAGCGTTCAAGATTAATAAGAAGGAGAAGGTGCTTTTCATGCCTGTTTCCCTAGATCTCAATGGGGCTCCTACTCAATCAAGCGGAAACGAACGAATGGCTTCTCCGATTTGGGTGAGTGTACGAATCACAATTGCATGGGCATATGCCGCTTGCTTTTTCGGGCAGACAGCCCTCTTCTCGGCATTTGAAAACACTGGAGCGGTTTCTGGATTTGGATGTTCTGCTTACGCAGAAAGAAAAACCAGACACTCGCCCACACAAAGCATTCTACAGCACATCATAAACCGGCAGGCACACCGCAGTACAGCGGTGTGCCTGTTTCTTCTTACCAAAAATCAACCAAATTATATTGTAATAGGAGGTGAACCACATTTTTATCTGGGACTTTGTCGCCTCCACGGTCATGGATAACCTCATCGACTGGTTCTACGGACAAATTGTCGGCTTCCTCGGCAACTTCTTCGCCGAGATGGGGAACATGGGCGTGGAGCTCTTTGAACCGGAATGGGTTCAGGCCATTATTCTTTTTTTCTCCCAGCTGGCTTGGGCGCTGTTCGCCGTCAGCCTGGTAGTCTCGGCCTTTGAGTTTGGTATTGAATACAGCTCCGGCCGGGGGAACCTCCAGCAGACCGCCGTCAACGCACTCAAGGGCTTTATGGCCGTCAGCCTCTTCACCACCGTGCCGGTCCGGCTCTATGCCCTGTCGGTCTCCTTACAGGGGACCTTCGCCACCGGGCTCACCGGATACGGAAGCAGCATCGGCACTGTGGGAGAGGACATCATCGCGGACCTCCAAAGCGTGGACAGCCTGGCGGATATGGCGGGGCAGACCCTGGACTTCGGCCTGAGCGTCCTCACCAGCCCCTTCATGCTGCTGTTCTGCATCATCCTCATGGCCTACGCCGTAATCAAGGTGTTTTTCAGCAATCTGAAGCGTGGCGGCATCCTGCTCATCCAGATTGCTGTGGGCAGCCTTTACATGTTCAGCGTTCCCCGGGGCTACATTGACGGATTTGTCCAGTGGATCAAGCAGGTCATCGGCCTGTGCCTGACGGCATTCCTTCAATCCACCATATTGGTGGCGGGCCTGATGGTTTTCAAGGACCACGCCCTGCTGGGCCTGGGGCTGATGCTCTCCGCCGGGGAGGTTCCCCGCATCGCCGGGACTTTCGGCCTGGACACCACCACCCACGCCAATATCATGAGTGCGGTTTACACGGCCCAAACGGCAATCAACACCACCCGGAACATCGCGCACGCGGTCGCTCCAAAACCATGACAGGAGAAACGATATGAACAAACTGGTATACATTGCCTCCCCTCTCTCCGGGGATGTGGAGAAAAATCTGGATTTTGCGCGGCAGGCTTGCCGCTATGCCATCTCTCAAAATGTCACGCCTTTTGCCCCGCACCTTCTCTATCCACAGATGCTGGATGACAGCGATCCGGCGGAGCGGCAGCTTGGCATTGATATGGGAAACCAGATGCTGGAGCTATGCAGAGAACTGTGGCTGTGCGGGGACCGGATCAGCGCCGGAATGGAGGGGGAGCGGAAGCTGGCGGAGTCCCTGGGCATCCCCGTGCGGCAGATCCAAGCCGAGGAAATTCAATCCATGGGTTTCTCTCCCACCCAGGGGATGGTGATGGGATGAAGCTGACCATGGGAAGCCTCTTTGACGGGATCGGCGGCTTTCCCCTCGCGGCGGTCCGGGCGGGGATTGAACCCCTCTGGGCCAGCGAGATCGAAGCCTTCCCCATTGAGGTGACAAAATACCGCTTCCCCGGCATGATCCATGTGGGGGACGTCACGAAGCTGGACGGGGCCAAGCTCCCGGCCGTGGACATCATCTGCGGCGGCAGCCCATGCCAGGACTGTCTGTGGCCGGAGCGCGCGCCGGGTTGACCGGCTCCCGCTCCGGCCTTTTTATGGAACAGATACGGATTATCAAGGAGATGAGAGATGAGGAAAAACGTCATGGATGGACAGGTGTCCATGTTCGGCCCAGATTTGCCGTGTGGGAAAATGTCCCCGGCTGCCTCTCCAGCGGGCGGGACCCGAAGACGGGGCGGAAAAGGCCGGACTCGGACTTCCGCCAGGTCCTCGAGGCGTTCCTCCAGATTGAGGAACCAGAGCTTCATGTTATTGGACCTCCGCACGGGCGCTGGAAATATTCTGGGGCCATATTGGGAAATCGATCCACAGTGGCTTGGGTGCGGTGGGACGCTCAACACCTCGGAGTGCCCCAAAGACGCCGTCGAATCTTCCTTATCTGCGATTTTGCAGGAGGACGTCCCATCCAAATACTATTTGACCAGAAAAGCCTGCCTGGGTATCCTGCGGCGGGCAGCCGAACGGGGGAAAGACCTGCCGGCCCAGCTGGGACTGGCCCTGAAGGCTCAGGCGGGGTTAATTTTGTTGGATGAGCTCTCCACAAAGCCGCTGGTCAACGGCGAATCCCGGCGGAAGCTTTTTAAGGAAGACTGCCTGACTCCCTGGGATACCCAGCAGACAAGGATCTTTACGCCGGAAAGCAGAGCACCCACACTGGCGGGGGCCGACGGAGGCGGGGGACGGAATCCAGGCGGGCTTCTCTTCGCGGCAGGCGTGGTTAGCAAGGGCGGAGGCGATTGCTTCCTGATGCCGGAGCGCCACGCCGCTCTCAGCGGCGGAGGCGGTCAGGCTGGACAGGGTTATCCTTGTGTGCTGACTGCCGCATTTAATGCCGGAGCTGGCTCCGCTGCCGGGACCATTGGCTATCAGGAGGAAGTATCGCCTACCCTGAAGGGAACCGCCAGCGGAAATATGATGCCCTCCGTCCTCTGCCTCAATGACCAGGGCGGCAGCGTCATGGAATACTCTGAGGATGTGGCGGGAACACTCCGGGCCCAGGAACACGGCCACCAGCCGCTCGTCCTGAGCGTTTATGAGAACCACGGCATCGACGCCCGCTACACCGGGCCGCACAGGATTTCTCCTACAATACCTGCCAGAGCTGGTACTGGAGGGAACAATCTGCCCCTGGTTTCGGAGATGCCGGAAACCCTCTGCATCCTGGGCAACACCGTGGACTGCACGTCAAAAAACGGAGGCCATGGCCTCGGTGTTCAGGAGAATCTTTCGTTTACCCTGACCGCTGAGCATCGACACGCCGTTTTCACCAGGCAGCGGTCGGACTGCTTCCGGGAAGGTGATATCGCCTCCACGGAGAGCGCCCAGCAGGATAAGGATGCCACGGACTTGGTCTGCACATTTCTTTATCAGGACACTATCGGTGCCCTCACTACCAGCGACTATAAAGGGCCCAACAGCCAGTATGTACATCAGGACAAGTTGGTAATTGCTGGGCCGAAACTTATCCGAAGGCTCACGCCGACAGAATGCGAACGCCTCCAGGGCTTCCCCGACGGCTGGACCGATCTGCCGGGGGCGTCGGATTCCGCCAGATACCGGGCCCTTGGGAATAGCGTGGCCATACCCTGTGTGGAATTTATCATGCGGGGAATCGCTATGGCGTTCGGCGTATACCCGGCGGCCCTGCCGGATTTTAGCGCGGCCCTTATGTCCGATCCTGCCGGGGATAACACCAGCAGCCTGTCTCGTGGTCGTTGACCACACCTACCGCCTGCAGGAAGGAATAGATGATGACTGTGCCCACGAAGTTCATCCCCCGGCGCTTCAAGTCCACCGAGACGCGGTCCGACAACTCGGAGCTGGCCCGAACCTCATCGTCCGTGTTCAGGATAACCTGCCCATCGGTGAAGCCCCAGAGGTAGCGGTCAAAGGAGCCGAACTCTTTCTGGATATTCAGAAACGCCTTCGCGTTTTGGACGGACGCCTGGATTTTGCGGCGGTTCCGCACAATCCCCGCGTCCGCCATCAAAGTCTCCAGCTTCTCAGGGCCGTACCCGGCGATGGTCACAGGATCGAATCCGTCGAAGGCCCGCCGGAACGCCTCCCGCTTCTTTAGGATCGTGAGCCAGGACAGCCCCGCCTGGAAACCCTCCAAAAGCAGCATCTCAAAGAGCTTCCGGTCGTCGTGCTCCGGCTTTCCCCACTCCTGGTCGTGATAGGCAGTATAAAGCTCAGAGGCTGGATCAGCCCAGCGGCAGCGCTTCCATTCCATTGTTTATTCCCTCGCTTTCTATCGCCATTATAAGGAATGTCCGGCAGTTACGCAAGATTAAAAAACTTGTCATATATGCTTCGTTTTTTTGATATTTATCGTTGGGTATCGTGAATAGCTTTCAAATGGTTTTAGGGATATACTTGCTTTACAAAATGAGAAAGGAGGACCGGAAATGGCTGAAAAGACTCGCAATTTATGTGCGCAAATACCGGAAAGCCTCCACAGCAAGGTGCGGGAGCGCCAGGAGGCGTCCGGCCAGACCCTGGGCCAGTACATGGCCTGGCTCATCACAAAATTTTACGAAGAGGAGGGGAAATCCGCGATGAAAGGAAATCAGAGAACGGTCGCGTTCCAGGTACCGGAGGAGCTGTTCGAGCGGTTCAAGGAGTACCTGAAGAAGAACGGCATCAAGCAGAACGCCTTCTTTCTGGACTGCATCCAGAAGGTGTTGGAGGCGGAACAGCGGGAGGAGGATGAACATGCTGAGATGGAATAAGGGCGAGCGCAGGGACAATCAGCAGAGGGTCGTCTCCACCAGCTATGTAACCAGCGTCCCCTACCTGGGGAGGATCAGCATTCATCCCCATATCCACTCCCCCGGTGAGTGGTTCCTGACCTGCCAGGCCCTGCGCGTTGATAAGCATCCGCTGGGCAGCGTATCCCCGGAGGAGGCGGAGCGGCTGGCGGAAGCGGAGCTGGTCAAATGCCT
>CATOKC010000170.1 GCA_951800675.1 uncultured Oscillibacter sp. | reverse complement strand
CGCTGGACCATTGAGGTCTTGTTCCGCGCTCATAAACGCTATATGGGCTTAAAATTTTTGTCCCGCTCTTTCCTGACGGGCAAACTCTTTCATCTTCTCTTGCGCTTCTCTTGGGCCCATATGCGCATATCTCCTTTATCGCATAGCGGAGGCCCATGTGCTATATCTTCGCCTTAAACAAGCATCCGCAGTTTTTGCAGTGGAATTCCTGTTTCCCAGCAGGCTTGTGGTTTACAAAAGTAAGAGGTCTTAAGGGGTTCAGGTTCAGGCTGGTTCTGGTTTTCCCGCCAACGTGGTCAATGTCGGCGCTCCTGCATTTGGGGCATTTTATCTTTGACACAGTTGATACCTCCAGCAAAAATTAGTTGATAGGGGCGATAAAAACAAAAAACCTTAGCTTGACGCCGAGTATTCCCATTCCAATTAGGAATAGGATAACGCCGATAATTCCGGCGAGATATCCGCCTTCGCGTGGCTTCGTTTTTTCGGACGGATTTGATTGCCATGCGCATATTTTAGGAGCGGCTTCCGCATTGTTTGAAATCGCAGAATTTGCATTGCTTTTTCCTGTTTTCAAAACAGAGTGACAGCGAAGTACACTCACGAAAAGCGCAAAGGTAAGCATCAAAAGGAAATCCCAATGGAATTCTTCGGCTATTGTAATGTCGAATAACAAGCGCAAAATCAATGCCAATGCATAAGAAAAACAAGCCGCCTTAGAGTAAGAGGTGGTCCCAAAGTCTAATAGGTTAAAAAAACCTCCCATAGGTATGAATATCATATATATCATGTTCCATATCGCCAACGAAATATTTTCCGAATACATCAATAGCACATAGAAACCGATTACAGAAAAAAGAATTGAGCAAATTCCGAGAATTTTTGTAATCACAGTGAACCTAGTTTTTTCCTCCATAAGGCCACCTCCCTAAAGCTCGGCCCCCGCTGAAACAGCGGAGGCCAAACGACTATTTACTCGCAACAAACTTAATGTCCTTTCCGCTCCAGACATCCGGCGTAAAGTGGATTTCAATCTCTTTCCAGTCAGAAGCGGCCTCATATGCAATAATGCCGTTCATTTTCTTCCCGGGAGCGACAGCGCCGTCCAGTTGTCCCTTGTCGGATTCCATTTGGGCGCTAAGGCTAAAGGATGTTGAAAAATCGTCTATATATCCGTTGAAGCAGAGCAGTGAACTGATGTTCAGTTCCTTGTCAGAATTGTTCTCGATTGTAAACTCGCAGAGGATGAAGGTATTCCCCTCGGAAGGTTTATTGAAATCAGAGCCGGAACTTTCGGTCACGCCGTTCATTGTAACAACGATGTCGTTCAGGCTGACCTGCTCACCCACACCGAAGGTTGTTTTTTCCGGCTCCTTTTTGGTATCATCTTTCTTGGTGGTATCCTTCTTCGTGTTTTGTGTAGTGCCGGTGTTTCCGACTTTTTTCGGCTCATCATCAGATCCACTGCTACCGATAGCAGCGAAGAAAATAATTAAGCCCAACACAACCAGAACAATTCCAAGAACCTTGCTCTTTTTCTGTTTAGCACCACATTTTGGGCAAGTTTTAGCAGATTTTGCAATTTCTGCACCGCAGGTTTTGCACTTTACCATTTTGTCGCTCATTTAATCATTCCTCCTTTTCTCTCTCCTGCCGAAGAGTGTCAAGTAAAACTTATCACATTGTTAACATTTTGTCCACATCTTTCTGGAAAATTTTTCTAAAAACTCTTGACTTTTGTGTAACCATATGTATAATGGAATTGTGGTTACACAAAAGGGGGGATGGATTTGTCACCACGTACAGGAAGACCTACCACAGACCCCAAAAAGAACAGCACAAGAATCCGGATGTCCGATGAAGATGTTAGATTGCTTGAAATCTGTTGCCAAAAGACAGGATTAAGTAAAACGGATGTGATTCGTCAAGGAATTCGAGAGGTCTACGAGAGGGTCAAAGAAAAATAGAGTGTTGGCGGCCTCGTAAACCTTAACCAACACCCTATTTCACCAAACCAAGGAGGTTTGATAAATCCATTCTATCAAATCTTTGACATACTCTTTCAGTAATTCCTGCGGTGCTGCGTTCATTTTCTTCGACTCCTTCTTGAATTGGTTGTTATTTCCATTCTTGACTGAGTCGATCTCTTTTATTCTGTCAGAGTTTGTCGTTTACACGGATTTTTATGGGGTCTCACCCAGAGAGCTTTTGACAAGGATATTATTTCCGAGCTTAAAGCTCGGAAATAATACATTTGATGCAAGCCGTTTTGCTCGCCGCTGTAAACAGCGGCAACCGCAAAACATGGCAAATATTACTTCCGACCTTTCGGTTCGGAAGTAATAAATTTTCAAATACCATCTCTTTTCTTCAACACTTAATTCAGAATAAAATTCTATTTCACCTTGAACAACAACTCACAGCATCAAGCGATGCTATACGCCGCTTGATGCTGTGAGTACAATTTTTACTATTGGATTCTCAGAATCAGCTCCAGCACCCGCCGGGCGCAGACTTCCAGGTCTCCGCGTGTGACCGCTCCCAGCTTCATGGTTTCCCGCACCCGCTCCGGATACCCGTTGGCCATCTTCAGATCATTTCCGGCCAGTAATTCCTTGTAGTGCTCACCCCTTGTCCACCAGTCGGTCATAACCATGCCCGTGTAGCCCCACTCAGTGCGTAGAATATCCGTCAGCAGTTCCCGGCTCTCGGAGGCCCGCCGTCCGTTGATAATATTGTAGGAGCTCATGATGGCCCAGGGCCGGGCCTCCCGGACGATGATCTCAAACGCCCGCAGGTAGATCTCCCGCAGCGCCCGCTGGCTGAGGCGGGAATCGCTATTTTTCCGGTTCGTCTCCTTGTTGTTGCAGGCAAAATGCTTGACTGTGGCGGCCACGCTCTGGGATTGAACCCCCCGGACCATTGCACTGGCCAACTTTCCTGTGAGCAGCGGATCCTCGGAGTAGTACTCAAAGTTACGTCCGCACAGGGGGCTGCGGTGGATGTTTACCGCCGGGGCCAGCCAGACAGAGATGTTGTTTTCCTTGACCTCCTCTGCTGCTGCCGCTCCCACCTCCGCTGTCAAAGCCTCATCCCAAGTGGCCGCCAGCAGCGTAGCGCAGGGCCAGGCCGTGGTGCATACCCCTACCTCCGGACTCAGCCGCAGGCCCGCAGGGCCATCGGCAGTGGTGATATCAGGCACGCCGTATTCCGGCAGATTGCCGATGCCAAAGGTGTTGGACACCCCCACATTGGGCTGGCCGCCTAGGAGGTGGATGAGTTCCTCATCGCCAAGCTGGGCCATGAATTCGTCCAGAGACAGCTTTCCCTCCGCCACGGCGGACAGGGGCTGCGCGCCGTTCGGATACGGCTCTGTCAGCATCCAGCGCTCCCGGCCTCGGGTGGCTGGAGCCACCGCCTCCGCCTGGGCAGCGGTGAGGGGCTGGAGCAGATTGGCGTCTGTATCCACCGCCGGGGCGGCGGGCAGGGTCTCATAGCTCCCGTCGGCCAGCAGGCGCTTAGCCAGGTGGGAGGGCGCCAGGCTGGCACTAAGTTGGCTGACCACCCGGGTCTCCGCCTGCTCGTAGGTATACGCCAGCTCCGCCGCGTCCCGGACGGAGGTCCCCAGGCAGAATTTGTAGGTCCCCTTCTCCAGCACCCAGGCACTGGAGGTGATCCTCCCCAGATCATCAAAGCAGGCCATATCCGAAACGGCAAATGTCAGCTCCACCGTCTCGCTTTCGCCGGGAGCCAGAAGTTCCGTCTTCCGGAACGCCGCCAGATGGCGTAAGGGTTTCTGCAATTTCCCCTGGGGCGGGCAGAAATAGAGCTGCACCACCTCTTTGCCCGCAGTCCCGCCAGTGTTAGTCACACGGACAGAAACGCGGATAAGACCGCTCTCCTCCCCGGCGCTGACAGCTTCCAGAGAAAAGCTGGTGTAGCTCAGGCCAAAGCCGAAGGGATAGCACACCTTTTCCGCCGCGCCGGGCAGGGTCTCAAAGTACCGGTAGCCCACATAAATATCCTCAGTATAGTCAACATAGAGGGGAGAGTCGTGGAAATGTTCCGTGGAGGGATAATCCGACAGATCCCGTGCAAAGGTATCCGGCAGCTTCCCGCAGGGGGTGGCCCCGCCGGTCAGGAGGTCCGCTATCGCCGCGCCGCCCTCCATGCCGCCCTGGTATGCCAGCAGAGCGGCGGAGATACGGGTATCCTCCTTGAACCAGGAGACGTCCACCACGCCGCCCACATTAAGCACCACGGCCACCCTGTCAAAGGCCCCGCAGACCCGGTCCACCATCGCTTTTTCTGCATCGGTCAGATAGAAATCCCCCCTGGGGAATATAGCCTTCGCCTTCTGAGGCATGCACAGCTCGTTGGGCCAGGGGTAATCCGGCTCCAGATAGAAGGACGGCTCCCGGTCCCAGCCCTCGCCGGAGAAGCGGCTGAGGACGATGACCGCTGCATCGGATTCCGCCCTGGCCTGGGCGGTGAGCGCCTCCGGCAGCTCCGGCTCGGCCATCAGGCCAGGGACGTCTCCGGCGGCGTACTGCCCAGATACATACGCCCGGTAAAAGTCCGACAGCGGTTCGTAAAGGGGAACGCCCGCCTCTTTCAAACCATCGTAGAGATTCTTCACATAGGCCACAGTCACATCGCCGCTGCCGCCTCCGCCCTTCACGTAGTCAAAGCTGCCCTTGCCAAACAGCGCCACCCGCGTACCGGAAGCCAGCGGGAGCAGGGGACCGTCATTTTTCAGCAGCACCATGCCCTCCCGGGCCGCCCGGCGGGAGAGGGCGGTATGGGCAGGGCTGGCCGTGACGCGCCTCTTGCCGT
Source organism: uncultured Oscillibacter sp. (assembly GCA_951800675.1). The sequence goes on along the minus strand of CATOKC010000170.1, from coordinate 1,110 downwards.
CCAGAGGCAGATTGGGCTGGTAAATTGCCCGGGTCCATTTTTTCATAATCCTATTCCTCCTTAAAAATTTTTGCTGTATCCAGTATACAAGAAGAGCACCGCCCTTGCAAGAGGGACGGTGCTCTCCCCGAATTATTCCTTCACGCCGCCGAGGGTAACGCCCTCCACGATGAATTTGGACAAGAACAGATAGACGATAATGATCGGTACGATAGCGATGGTGATCATCATATAGATCTTGCCCATATCGAAGTTCATGTAGTCCGCGCCCCGGAGGGTGGCAATCATGATAGGCAAGGTCTGCTTGTTCTTGGAGGTAATGACCAGGGCGGGGATGAAGTAGTTGTTCCAGGAGCCTACGAAGGTGAAGATGGCCTGCACCGCGATGGCCGGCTTCATGATGGGCATCACGATCCGGTTGAAGGTGCCGAACTCCCCGGAGCCGTCGATCCGCGCCGCCTCGATCAGTTCCTTGGGCAGGGAGGACTGCATATAGCTGTGCATGATGTAGAACACAGAGGGCGAGGCCACGGAGGGCAGGATCAGAGGAAGCAGAGAGTCGTCCATACCCATATTGGTGATCAGCCGCAGGAAGCCCAGCGCCGTCACCTGGGTGGGCATGACCAGGATAGCCATGATGAAGGTGAAAGCCGCGTGCTTGAGCTTGAAGTCATAGGCATAGATGCCGTAGGCCGTCAGCGCGGAGAAGTAGGTCACGATAGCCGCACAGCAGCCGGAAACAATCAGGCTGTTCTGAATGCCCTTCACGATGGGGATGGCCGGGTCGTTGAGGACGTTCATCAGGTTTGTGATCAGACTGGAGCCCGGCAACGCGGAGAATCCCAGCTGAAGCTGCGCGTGGGAGCGGGTGGCGTTGATGATAAGGATATAGAAGAAGAACAGGCACATGAACGCCAGGATAATCAGTACCGCATGGGCCAGAATCGTCCGTCCGCTGGATTTCTTGTTCTGCATTACGCGTTGCCCCCTTTCTTTGCCGCGTTTCTCGCGCGTTTTGCCGCAAACTTGGAGCCGTCAGGGTCGGGATCGGTGTTCATCTTGAAGACAATCCAGCACAGCGCGCCGCTGATGATAAAGAGGAACACGGAC
>CATOKC010000169.1 GCA_951800675.1 uncultured Oscillibacter sp. | reverse complement strand
CCCCAAACCAGCTTCAAAACCCGCGCCGAAACCCGTATCCCGTTCCACTCCGGCCAAAGAAAGCGGCGAGGGCAGCGTCCGCATTGAGAAAATCGAACCGGAGAACGGCGAATTTCTGCGGATGAGAGTAACCCTCGATATCCCCGGCCTGACAGACGATGAGCCCGCTCCGCCTCCCAAGCCGAAAAAACGCGCCCAGGTGGATGAAAACGAGAAAAAGCAGCTGCGGGCCCAGCGGGAGGAGGTCGAGAAAAAATCGGAGGCGGCCTGCTCTGAAGCGGTGAAAAAGGGCGAAGAGACCCGCCGGCAGCTGGACAGCCGGATTGACAAGATCAAAAGGGACTTAGGCGCGCAGGAACAGCGTCTGCAAAGTTTGGGCATCTTCAAGATGGGAGAGAAAAAACTGGCCCGGCAGGAAATTGCCCGGCTGAACCAGGAGCTGAGCCAGGCCCAACAGGAACTGAGCGGCTTCCTTCAGAATCTGGAAAAAGAACTGGTGAAAATCCGGGGGCGCTACCTGGAAGCCGTTGTGGAAAAGGCCCGCAATGCCGCCTATGGCTATCTCTTTGACTGTAAGCTGCCCCAAAAGGAGGAGACCGTTGTTTTTTCCATACTCAAGATGCTGGACGGAACGCCCAGAAGCCGAAGTGAGCTTATGGATAAATTCTACTATTCTTTCGGCTCGGCGGATTCCTCCCGCTTGCTGGTCGGCAAGGCGTTTATGAACCCCTTTGTCCAAAACGGCAAGCTCCAGCGCATCACCGCCGACGGAAGCGTGAATACCCTTTCCGGCTATTATTTCTGATCACCGCGCTCCGCGTCGAAACCGCCAAGAACGGTGGCCTGTCGCTGAGGGAGTTCTCCGCCTATTGTAATTGTATCAGTGTGTAGGGTCATTCCAGAGCGGTGAAAGCCCATCTGTTCATGTGCGGCCGCCAGGTTGAACAGGACATCCCCGGGCACGGTTTTGTGCTCGGGGATGTTTGTTTGAGAAAAATCTGATCAGGAACCCAGAAAAAAGGTGTACACCTCTGTTACAGAGAACGGGACCCTGGAGCGCCCGCCGGCCTGTCCCTGATTTTGCCTGTGTCCGGAGCAGCGCCGCACCATATGGCAGAGCAAAAGCGAATACCTTCGCTCCGAATCGGGAGGCGCGTCATTGTCCCGCGGGAACTCTTCAAAAAACGGATGGAGCAGGAGTGCGGGATGACGGGAAATCCTGATGGCGGCATGATGCTGCTAATATATCATAACACAGCGCGAAAGACCAAAGCGGCAGTCCAAAGCCGTGCTGCACTCATATGCGCATATATTTTCGCCCGCATTCTGCCGCGGCAGGAGGGTATGCCCTGGGTGTTCCACGGGGACCTGTACGGGATTCCCCACGACAGTATCTCACTTATTGAATAGCTGGGATCGGAAATAAAGGTATCCATTACGTTCTGAACGATTGAGCCCGCAAGGGCTCTTTCTTTTTGGGTTTCCCGTTGATTTCCTTTGTTTCACCGCAATAATCATATATCATAGTGCAGAATTTCCAAATAATTTGTACATAAGATTTTTGATTACTATGGCGGTATGCCTAACCCAAGATAAGAGGAGGCCGTACTGCGGATATAAGAGAAGGGAACCTCTGTCTGCGGAGAAAGTATATCATCGCCGTACCCGGCGAGGATACCAAAACTGTTAAATCAGCCGGTGTATAACTGGTGGATAATCGTCCGATGAACCCACCGGTCGAAATTATAGCAGGATAAATGCAAAGGGACTTCTCCCCGCGGCGCGGGCAGGATGCCGTGGTTCTCAAATTAGGGGATGGACGCGAAGGCGTATTTTCCCACCCTTAGGTGGGGCAAGCATTGCGCCGGCTATACGCCAGACGCATTCGCCAGGGAAAGGCCCCGGCCCCCTGTCCCTAAAGGGGAGATGAGAACGAAGTACAGAGAAGGGAAAAGAGTTACAGGATGATAGTCCAGCCCGTGTTGCGGCTTTGTTGGCAAAGGACTGCGCCAGTACAGTAATTTTCCCCTTAGACAGTTCAAAAATTGCGTCGCCTAGGGCTTGTTTGAAAAATAGAGAAGGCTGAGCTAAATCAACAAAATAGCGATAGAGGCGAGGTAAACAAAAGCAAGGAAAGACACATCTAACTTGTCATATCTGGTGGCAATCCTGCGAAACCAGATGAAATCCATCGCCCCGATAAGGCGGTTCAATCGGCAAAGACAGAAGCTGAAGTTCAAGAGGAATCGGATGAAAATCAGCCGGAAGAGCATACCATCGGGCAGTTTGGAATGACGCACATGTAATCGGGCACTGAAAGCAGGCGCCTATTTCCACCCCGCCGATTCCACCCTCCGGTCCCTTGCGGCGGTCACGGCGTAACACCCTAAAAACAGCATGATCTGCACCGCGGTGGAGCAGGGCGTGGCCAGCCCCACCCGGAACAGGGACACCGGCTCCAGGCGGCTCATGAACAGGGAGACCGGGATGCGCACCAGGAAGGCCCCCACGATGCCCTGGACCATGAGAAAGGCCGTGTTTCCCCTCCCGTTGAAGTAGCCCATGAAGCAGAACAGGATAGAGGTCAGCAGCGTGTCGATGGCGTAGGCCCTGAGATAGTCCGCCGCCGCGCCGATGACCTCCCCGTCTCTTGCGAACAGGCCCGCCAGCAGATCGCCGTGAAAAAAGGACAGCCACGCCAGCACAACCCCGCAGCAAAGCGAGGCCCCCATGCCGTAGAGCATGGCTCACCTCGCCCGGTCCCGCTTCTCCGCGCCGATGTTCTGGGCCACAAAGGCGGACAGGGACTGGCCGAAGGACGAGGGCACCAGCATGATGAACCCGCACAGCTTCTCCGCCACGCCCACGCCGGCGGAGGCGATGACCCCCAGGCTGTTGACGATGGCGGCGATGGCCAGGAAGGAGACACTGACCAGCACGTCCTGGAGGGCCACCGGCGCGCCCAGGCGCAGGATGCGCCGGGTATGCCGGGGCTCAAAACGAATATCTTGCGGGGAGAAGGCGAAGGGCAGTCCCCGACGCCGAATCAACATCAGGCTCAGCGCCACGCTGATCCCTTGGGCCAGAACGGTAGCCAGGGCCGCTCCCGCCACGCCCAGTCCGCAGGGGCCCACCAGCAGCAGGTCCCCGGCGATATTCACCACACAGGCGATGGTCACGGTGAGCAGCGGCGTCCTGGAGTCCCCCAGCCCTCGGAACACGGCCCCCAGAACATTGTAAGCCACGATGAACGCCGCCCCGCCGGAGCAGATGCGCACATAGACCACCGTCTGGTCAAACGCCTCGGCGGGGGCCTGCATCAGCCGGGCCATGGGGGACGCCGCTCCCAGCATCGCCCCAGTCAGCGCCAGGGCCACGGCGGCAAACAGGGCGATGGCGCTGCCCAGCACCTTCCCGCCCTCCTCCGATTTTCCCTCCCCCAGCTTCTGGCCTAGGAGAACGGTGGCCCCCATGGAAAGGCCCGTAATCAGAGCGGTGACCGTGTGCATGACCTGGCTGCCGGTGGACACGGCGGATACGTCGGCGGGCTGGCCGAACCGGCCCACCACCATCAGGTCCACCGCACCGTACATGGCCTGGAGCAGCAGCGCCAGCAGGATGGGGAACGTAAAGCGCAGGAGGGGGCCAAGAATGGGGCCCTCAATAAAACTTTCAGTTTGCTTCATAAAAACCGGCCTCCCAGATTTGGAGCAAGAAAAAGAGCCCGAATAAGCAACGGGCGTCTCAGCCCGCCATCTTATCCGGACCCGCGCCTCCAACGGGCGCTTCTCCTCCGATGACTGTGGGGAGTATACACCGGGAAGGGGCGGTTGTCAAGGGCCTTCCTGCGATGGAAATATTAATAAGTGTAAGTTTGTCAAACAAATTGGACAAGGAATTCAAGAGGAGAAAACCATTGGAGCGGCCGCATCGGTAAGTTGTTGGAGCGGCGATTATGAACAGCGAGCTGTTTGTGAAAGTCAGCCAGAGAGAAGAAAGAGTGGATAGAATAAAAGCGTTTCTGATCTTCCCGGTGTCTACGTTCCACCTTGCCATTATGTCTGGGAGTGTAAGGGCGTAATGTCATTAAGTTGGCCGCGAAGGAAGAAGCGGCAGAAGGTCACAGGATTCCGAAGGAAATCCAAAAGGAACTTATCAGAAAAAAGAGGCAGCAAAAGCAGACGGAGGCAGATCCGTCATAAAAAGGATATAGCAAAGGTCAGCGAGCGGAGGCATAGCAGGCGGAAAAGCGGTTACCCGTGATTTTTGGCCTTGGGGCGGTGCGCCCAGGGCGAAGCGGGAGCAGTCTTCGCCGGAGGAGCGGGAGCGGATCAGCGGCGGAGCGGCGCAGGAAAGCACAGCAGGCAAAGACAGCGTCGGAGAAATTGACATGACGCTTGTATTTGGCAGTGCCTTGAGGCGCGTCCACAACCCAGGCAGCGGCCTGTGAGAAATTAAAGATGAGGAAACTGGCAAAAACCTCCTGGAGGACAAGGTCCGGCTTCTTTGCGTGAAGATGGATGAGGCCCACGGCGTATTTCAGGCTGCGGAAGGAGGTCTCAATGCCCCAGCGCCTGGTGTAGAGGACCTTGAGAACGGCGAGGGGGAACCGGTCCGGGTCGAGATTGGTGATAAGGGTTTCCGTATTGCCGCTGTCGGTCTGCAAACGAACAACGCGAAAGGATATTTCGTAGAAATCCGGGCTGTTCGACTCTAAAAAGTCAAACGTCATTGTGGGCGGGATACGGTAATAGGACTTGGGGACGGTAAACTGTACCCAAGATAATGGACAGTAGGAAAAATGGAGACCCCGGTTGGTGGACAAGGTAAAAAACGGGGACGTACCGCAAAAGTGGACAGAAATAAACGATAAAAATTAAGATTTAGGACAAGGGTATGTTCTGAAGGCAGAGCTGTGTGATAAAATGAAGCCAATAGAAAGGGGCGTCACACATGGCACGGAAAATGTTTACTCAGGAGCGGGTGCGGGTTATGGCCGAAAATCCATACACGCTCCATGTATCCACCACGCAGATCACATTTACAAATGAATTCAAGAAAGAATTTTGGCGAAGATACCAGGAAGAGGATACGCCCAGAACGATCATGTACGATTTGGGCGCGGAATCCAGAACGTAGTGTGCAAGCGGGCGGTATCAGCGAAAGGGTTCCATGAGCGGCCGCGGCGCAGACGCGGAGAGGGGGCTGCTGAAGGCGGAGACACGACTACCCAGGCCCAGCCGCGTCAAATGCAGCATCGGCTGAAATATCTGGAGCAGGAGGTAGAATTTCTAAAAAAAATATCCTCTGCCAGAGGTACGGGAAAGCAAGGGCCGCGGCCATGAACAAGGCTTCCACCATCTTTTCCCTGATCCACAAGACATTGGCCGACAGCAAGAATGAGCTTTCCGTATCCATGATGTGCCAGACAGCCGGGGTTTCCAGATCCGGCTACTACGCGTGGTTAAAAGCTGCTTCGGCCAGACAGACACGGGAAGCGTGGGATCGCGCTGATTTTGAGCTGGTTTTGGAGGCATACAACCGGCGGGGATATTCCAAAGGGGCGCGGGGCATCTATATGTGCCTGATTCACAATACTCCGCCGGTGGTTATGAATCTGAAAAAGATACGCCGGCTGATGAAGAAATATGGACTGCATTGTCCGATTCGGAGGGCAAATCCTTACCGCAAAATGAAGAATGCGATGAAAACGAACAACTATGCTCCCAACCTTCTGGACCGTGAATTTGAGAGCTATGGCCCCCGGCTTGTACTCCTCACAGACATTACCTATATCCCATGGGGCGGGTCATTTCTTTATCTGTGTGTGATCATGGATGCCTACACAAAGCAGGTGCTTTCCTACACTCTCAGTCCATCGCTGGAGGTTGACTTTGTGTTGGACGCGGTCGATATTTTGATGCGGGAGCATGGCGTCTCGCTCCACGCGGAGACTGTGATCCACAGTGATCAGGGCTGCCATTACACCAGTTGTAAATTCATTGAACTCGTTGAACACAACGAGCTTCGCCGCTCTATGTCCCGCAAAGGAAATT
>CATOKC010000168.1 GCA_951800675.1 uncultured Oscillibacter sp. | reverse complement strand
TGTCGCGGGCGTAAAATTCGTTGAAGAAGTTCTGTTCGAGAAGGTTTTTAGAAAACAGCGAAAAGCCAGTCATATCAACGGTTTGCGGCGGGATGGCTCCCAATGCGAATTGCCCTCAGAGGGGAAAACCGACAACATTCGACAACCACATACTGCTTATTGGGAGGATGCAACCGCGTCCTCCCTTTTTTCGCCCCCCTCCCCTGATGGGGAACTTTTCATGAAGGAGGTAGAGACCCATGAACGCCCAAGTGATCGCCGTAGTCAATCAAAAAGGCGGTACGGGCAAAAGTACAACTTGTGCCAATCTCGGTGCTGGGCTGGCAATGGCCGGGAAAAAGGTCTTAACTGTTGATTGCGACCCCCAAGCCAGCCTCACCATCAGCCTGGGCTGGCCCCAGCCGGACACCCTGCCCGTCACCCTCTCAGATGTCATGACCAAGGTGCTGACGGACCAGCCCATCACCCCCGGCGAGGGTATCCTGCACCACGCAGAGGGCATTGACTTGATGCCCTCGGATATTCAACTCTCCGGCATGGAGGTGTCGCTGGTGAATGCCATGAGCCGCGAGACCATTCTGCGGCAATACCTGGACACCGTTCGGAAGCAATACACCCATATTCTGCTGGACTGTCAGCCGTCTTTGGGTATGCTCACCGTCAACGCCCTGGCCGCCGCTGATCGTCTGGTGGTGCCGGTCCAAGCGGAGTACCTTCCCGCGAAAGGTCTGGAACAGCTTTTACAGACTGTGGGCAAGGTGCGGCGGCAGCTTAACCCCAAGCTCTTGATCGACGGTATCCTGCTCACGATGGTGGACAGCCGCACTAACTTTGCCAGGGAGATCAGTGCCCTGCTGCGGGAGACTTACGGCAGCGACATCAAGGTATTCCAGTCGGAAATCCCCCACTCTGTCCGCGCCAAGGAAACCAGCGCCGAGGGCAAGAGCATCTTCACCCATGACCCCGGCGGCAAGGTGGCGGAAGCCTACGGAAATCTGACGCGGGAGGTGCTACAGCTTGAAAAGCAGCGCGCGAAAAGTAGAGCTGGCATCAGCCGCTGACCTGTTCTCCACGGAGCAGGAGCGTCAGGACGCCAAGCTGGAGCGGTTGCAGTATATCCCACTTTCGGAGCTGTACCCTTTTCCAGACCATCCCTTTTCTGTCAGGGATGATGATACCATGCAGGAAACCGTGGAAAGCGTCAAAGAACGAGGTGTTCTCACTCCTGCCATCGTCCGTCCCCGCGAAGGCGGCGGATATGAAATTGTGGCTGGACACCGCCGCAAACGGGCCTGTGAGCTGGCTGGGCTGGACGCCATGCCAGCCATTGTGCGGGATTTGGACCGGGACACCGCCATTATCATTATGGTGGACACCAACATCCAGCGGGAAAACATCTCCCCCATGGAAAAGGCCAAAGCCCTCAAAATGAAGATGGATGCCATACGGCGAAAAGCAGGCAGACCGTCTAAAGAAAATGGTGCCCAAGTTGGTCACAATTTTAATGGACGGAAAAGCGTTGAAATCGTTGCTGAACAAGCTGGCGAAAGCAAGACCCAGGTGCAGCGATATATCCGTCTCAACAATTTATCTCCCCAGCTCCAACAAATGGTGGAGGACAAAAAAATGGCTGTCACTCCTGCCTCTGAAATCGCTTATTTGACGCCGGAAGAGCAGGACCTTTTGGTGGAGACCATAGAGAGCGAACAGGCCACCCCCTCGCTGTCCCAGGCGCAGCGCATGAAAAAACTCAGCCAGTCCGGGAAGCTGGACGAGGATTCCATGCTCAACATCATGTCGGAGGAGAAGAAGCCGGAGGTGGACAAGATCGTGTTCACTTCGGATACCCTCCGCAAATACTTCCCCCGCTCCTATACGCCCAAGCAGATGCAGGACACCATCATCAAGCTGCTGGACCAATGGCTGAAAAAACGCCAGCGTGACAAGGAGCGGTAACAAAATATCGGACAAGCTGCCAGACGGGTTTCCTGTCTGGTTTTTTCTTTGTCCGGGAAAGGAGACCCATTGCTTCAAATCAACACATTTCAGTACAATCCGGCGGATGTGGACTGTAACCAATGTACCAAATACGGCGGGAAAGAGCAGGGCTGTACGGCTAAATCCTGTCCGTGGCTGGCAAAACGCATTGAGGCCGGTGTGGTGGGCTATGAGGAGGCCATCCGAGAGACCTTCCCCCACGATGCCCACCTGGATGCCCGCCTGCGCACCGTGGTTCGCCGCTTCACCGGCTCCCTGTATCTCACCCCCGCCCATGAGCAGCGCATGGAGCATATGAAGGCCGAGCAGGACCGCCGCCGCAAAGGAAGGCCCCCGGCTTACTATGCCGCCATGTATCTGCTTACCTCCAATGAGGAACTTTTCCGCCGCCTCCAGGACTGTTTCTGTAAGAAAGGCATCGACTTCGACCATGCCGACCTGCGGGACATCTCACCCCACGACTTCACCCTGTTCAGCGCGGCGCGGGACATCTACACCGATTCTTCCGGCACCATGGTCAGCGACCTCGCCAACGCGGAGGTCGTGGACACGCTGGCGTTCAGCCTGATCGTCAACGCCCTGCTGGTGGCCCGGTACGGCTGTCCCGTCCTTAAAATCACAGATCGGGAGGGCAAGGCATGAAAGCACCCAATCAGCCCATCACGGGCCATGACCTGCTGGCCGTGGAACTGTTCCGGGACGATACCCGCCACATGGCCGAGTTTTTTGTGCTGGCGGACTGTCCCCTGGGGCGGGAGGGCCAGTATCTGCGCCGTTTTCTCAACGAGGACGGCTATGCCCAGGTGCTGGACGCCCAGCGGCAGGGCCATGTCCGCATCCACAAACACGCTGCTGTCATTGAGGGCCACATCATGCCCCCCAAACCTAAGAAGCGGCGGAGACGGTAAGGAGAGATTACCAATGTATATCGTGAGTTCTTTGGAGTACGTCATTGACCGGCTGTTTCGCAACGGCATCGGAGACCCCGGCTATAAGGAGCAGGAGGTGGAGGAGCTGCTGGAGGGCATGGACTATAACTCCTTGCTCCAGGCGGTGCGCCACGAGGCGCGGACCGTCTATGCCTACACCACCCAGGGCAAGCACCCCCAGACCTTTGACTACCGGGGCGCGGACCTGTTCGGCCAGCGGGCCACCCTGCTGTATGACGATTTCGACCAGAGTGACGCCGCCCAGGTGCTGGCGGAGCGGCGCTATGAGCTGTGGCTGCTGGAGGACATGAGCCTTGTGGTCACGTCCTGCGTGATCGTGGATTTCGGGGACGGCGCGTTTGTCACCGAGTACCGGGAGATCAAGCAGGGCGACCCCTGGAGCACCCCCATCTGCCTCAGTCTGGAGGACCTGGCCGAGCGCCTGACGGAGATGTTCTGCCAGTGCTATGAGCACGAGCTGCCCATCTACGAGCTGTAAAAAATCTTAACAGGAAGTGAGTTGAACCATGGCCGTCTATCGTGTAGAACGAACGCGGGATTATACCGTCATGTCCAATTTTCATTTGAAGGACACCACCCTGTCGCTGAAAGCCAAAGGGCTGCTGTCCATGTTCCTTTCGTTCCCGGAGGACTGGAATTACAACACCAGGGGCCTTGCCGCCATCTGCAAAGAGGGGGTGGAGGCCATCGGCAACACCATTAAGGAGCTGGAAAAGGCGGGGTACATCGTCCGCCGCCAGCTTCGAGGGTCCAACGGACGGATCACGGACACGGAGTATGTTATCTACGAGCAGCCCCAAAAGCCGGAGCAGCCTGACCCGGATGCGGACGTGCCAAATACGCCTCCACCAGATACGGCTCAACCGGATACGGGAAACCCGGATATGGTTGAGCCGGATGTGGATAAGCCAGATATGGTTGGCCCGCATACGGAAAACCGCGACCAATTAAATACTTATCAATCCATTACTCAAAAATCCAATACTCAGCAATCTATTACTCATTCATTCCCTCCTTCCGGCCCCCCAACGCCGCAAACTCCGGCGCGGCCCGTGGAAGGAATGAATGAAATTTTTGAGCGGCGGGCTGATATTCAAGCCCAGATCGACTATGACCTGATCGCCACAGCCTCCAACCGGGCGCAGCTCGATGAGTTTGTGGAGATCATGCTGGAGGTGGCGCTGACCCGCACCCCCACCATGAAGATCGGGCGGGACGCGGAATATCCCACGGCGTTCGTTCAACAGCGGTTCAGCCAGCTTACCTCCACCCACATCGAGAAGGTGCTGGACGCCATCCAGGAGAACACCACCCGCGTTTGGAACACCAGGGCTTATCTTTTGGCGGCGCTGTTCAATGCGCCCTCCACGACAGACAACCACTACACGATGCTGGTCAACCACGACCTCAACCAAGGCGGCTGAAAGGCCGTCTCATTTTTTACCCGGCCACCGGGAGAAAGGACTTTGCCATGAAACGACCCCTTGCCTACATCACCGCCGCCTGGAGCGGCAACGAGTGCGAGAACGCCGAGGCCGCCGCCCGCTACTGCCGTCAGGTGTACGAGGCGGGCTATTCGCCCATCTGCCCCATCCTGCTCACCGCCCGCTTCATCCACGACGGCATCCCCCAGGAGCACAAGGACAGCCTGGACATGGCGCGGGACTACCTGCGCCGCTCCCGCGTCCTGGTGGTCTGCGGTCGGCGCGTCAACGAGACCGTGAAAAACGACATCGCCACCGCCGAGCGCCTGCACATCACCGCCACCACCCTGGATGGCATCCTCACCGTGAAAGGCCAGGGCCGGTGCGAGGGCAAAACCTGACGAGGAGGAAACCATGGACCAGAAAGCCAAAAAAGCAAAAAAGGAGCTGTTTGACCGGCTGGACAATCGGTTGGTCTGGACCGCTGCCCTGCTGGGGAAGCGGACCGCCGCGCCGACCGTAGATGATGTCTACAGGCTGGGAGACCTGATCGAGCGGCACCGCTACTTGAAGGAGGACCATGACTTTCTCCCCGGCGAAGTGGACGCGCTACTATGCTTCCATGACCCGTTGGAGGTGGCGCAATGCTGTTGGTATGAAAATGGTTTTATTGACAGTTATCCTATCTGTGAGATTTTGAAAGACATCGACGCATACAAACGGTTTCCACTGACCAAGGCCGAGCAGGAGCGGCGGAATGAGCCGTTGGTGCAACAGTTGAAAAAGCGGCTGGACGAAAATTTTGCCGCCTATACCGCCTCCCAGATGGGTAAAAGCAAGCAGGAGCTGATGGCGGAGAGTGAGAGCATCGCCACCACCCAGGCCGCCTACGAGTACATGAGAAATGACTTTGACTATTCCTATGGTTTGGCCGACCTGCTGCTGAAGCTGGATGATCCCCTGCAATATCTCGCGGCCCGATGGTCACTGACCTTTGACCTTCCGGGCGATGACGATGACACCATTGAGGAGATCATCAAGTATCTGGAGCACCCGCCCAACCTGTCCCGCGCCCAGGAATTTGAGGCTTCTGCCAAAGAACAAAAGCCCTCGGTTCTAGGGCAGCTCAATAAAGCGGCCCAGGAAGCGGGCCAGCGCCCCCCTGGGGGGCATCGTCCCCGTGACACAGACCCCCGTTGACCCCTAAAAACTGAAATGGAGGAATCCAAACCATGAAAAAACGAATTGTGATGCTGCTGTGTACCGCCGTCCTCACCATGGGCCTCACCATGGCCCCGGCTATGGCTTCGGGCGGGCCGTTCTACCCCATCAAGGTGGAGGAATACACCGCCGGGAGCCTGGACGAGCTGCGCATCAACAAAGTGTACCAGCTCTCCCTGTCCGACGATCCCTCCGGTATCCCCACGGAGGACTTCGTGCGCGGCGGGCGGCACTACTACCTGCTGGACATGATTAAGGAGGATGAAGTCGGCGTGGACACCCAGGACTACACCGACACCATCACCGTGGACAGCGACACCAACGACCTGTCCGTGATCTTGAAGCAGTTGGAACCCCATCGGGAAGTGACCACCGAGGACGGGCACACCGGCCTGCTGGCCCTGGACTATACCTCCGTGACCGTGGAGGCCAAGGGCTACAAGACCAACACCCGGAGCCTGTCCGCCACCCGCACCTATCCCAACCTGTCCGATGC
>CATOKC010000167.1 GCA_951800675.1 uncultured Oscillibacter sp. | reverse complement strand
TGGAGGGCATCATGGTCATGGGCGCCCTGGGCGGCGCGCTGATGATGAAGTTCCTGCCGGACAGCACCCCCGCCTTCGGAATGATCCTGCTGGTGGTCCTGGCCGCCATTGCCCTGGGCGTCGTGTACTCCCTGCTGCTGGCGGTGGCCGCCATCAACTTCAAGGCGGACCAAACCCTGGTGGGCACCGCCATGAACCTTCTGGGCACGGCGGCGGCCACGGTCTTTGTCAAGGCCATGAACACCGCCGAGAGCGTGGACAATGTGTCCTCCACCATCCAGTACATCAACGCGAAAAAAGCCTTCCTGGTGAACCTGGGCGGCTTTGAGTTCAACTGGTTTATGCTGCTGGCGGCCCTGGCCCTCGTGGGGGCTTACGTCTCCTTGTATAAGACCCGGTTTGGCCTGCGGCTTATGGCCTGCGGCGAGCATCCCCAGGCGGCGGACAGCGTGGGCATCAACGTCTACAAAATGCGCTATGCCGGCGTGCTGCTCTCCGGCATGCTGGGGGGGCTTGGCGGCATCGTGTACATCACCGCCGGCGTCAGCGAGTGGAAGTTTGAAAACGGCGTGGCGGGCTTCGGCTTCCTGGCCCTGGCCGTCATGATCTTCGGCCAGTGGAAGCCCACCCGCATCGCCCTGGCGGCGCTGCTCTTCGGCTTCTTCCGGGCCCTGGGCAACGTGTACTCCGGCTTCGACTTCCTCAAGGCCCTGAACCTTCCGGCGGCCATGTACAACATGCTCCCCTACATCATCTCCCTGGTGGTGCTGGCCTTCACATCCAAGAAGTCCCGGGCCCCCAAGGCGGAGGGTATCCCCTACGACAAGGGACAAAGGTAATTGCGAATTGTAGAACTTTGTCGAAGGAATACAAAACGTATCGAAAAATGGTTCTCTTCAAAGGGGAAGCCTTCATGAAAAAGTGCAGGACAAGGCAGGCCATTGCGGCCTGCCTTGTCCCTTTCAGACTGCATACCCCAGACGCTTTCAGGCGAAGCGCCTGCGCATGCGGTAAAGCCAAATTTCAAGACGTGGACGGTCCCCCGAAACACCAGCCAATTTCACGCCTTCTTCCGTGTCAAAAAGACCCCAGCGATTGCTCCAATCAAGGCAAGCGGAGCGATTCGAATGAACAGCCATTCAAACGCGTGGAGCAGTACTCCCATGACGGTGGTTTCAGGTTGGCTATAATCCCAGCCCAAGTAAGGGCTGTTTACCTTTTTTAGGACAAGAAAAATAGCCGCGATTGCCATGCACAGCAAGATAAAAGACCAGTGAATCGCCTTTTGCCTCGCTGCTTTTCTGTGGGCAAGCTGTAGGTTTATGACCTCAAGCTTCTCGGAAATTGCCCTCCAGCCATCCGCCTGCGTCTCGGCGACGGTTTCTCCAAGCAGCGCGCTTACAGGGGTTTCCAATACCTCTGATATGGAAATCAGCATATCGGCGTCTGGAACCGAGAGACCTTGCTCCCATTTAGAGATGGTCTGCCGTACCACATTCAGCTTGATGGCAAGCTCCTCCTGGGAAAGGCCCTTGGACTTTCGGATCGTTTTTATGTTCTCATTCAGCATCCGAGATCACCTCCTTTCCCCATTATTATAGGGACTAAAACCCGTTGCGGCAAGCAACGTAAATGAACATTGCCGCTCCCTCGCGAGAAAGGTTTGCTTTCCGGCAAAACCGGTATAAAAAAGTACCCGCTGAAAAGCGATTTCCTTTCAACGGGTGCCCGGCTTCCTCATGGCAGGCCCCCAAAGGGGGGCTGCGTTTTTCCCTCAAAACACATAAAAGCTCACCGCCGCCGCCAGCCCGGCCGCCAGGAGACCCTGAACCGCCTTTCCCAGCACGCAGTTCCGAAGCCGCAGCCCGCTGCCCTCCAGGGCCGCTACCGTCTGACAGAGGATGGAGGCCCCGCCCCAGCCCGCGCAGGCGGAAGCCAGGATGAAGCTCACCCGGTCCGCTGCCAGCAGCGGCGTCAGGGAAAAGAGCTCCAGCGCCCCCACCAGCCCGGCCCCCAGCGCGCCGCCCAGCCCGGCTAGAGGGCTTGCCAGCACGTAGAAGAAGATCACGAAGCCACAGACGGAAACCATGCTCCCACAGGCGCTTTTGATCCCCTCCACCAAGGCGGCGGGAAGGGAGGAGGACTGACAAGGAACAGACCTTGGCAGTCCCTGCCGCCCAGGGGCTTTTCCGCTTCCCCGGAAGAAAAATCCCGTCAGCAGGGCGGAGAGCACATGGATGAGCCACAGATACACCCCCGTCCGGGGGCTGCCGAAAACCCCGCCCCCCAAAACGCTGATGAGAAACACCGGGTTGGAGTTGTTGCTAAAGCCCAGAAGCCGCTCCGCCTCGTCCGCAGTGAGAAGCCCCCGTTTGTGGAGCTCCGCCGCCGTCCGGGCCCCGATGGGATAGCCCCCCACCAGCCCCAGCAGCAGGGCGGACCCGGCGGGGCCGGGGAGACGGTAAAGATTCATCAAGCCCGCCAAGCGGGGGGAGGCCCACTCCCCAAAGCCCATGGACACCAGCATGGTGGAGGCCGCCATAAAGGGAAACAGGGCGGGAATCACCGCCCGGCCACAGAGGGCCAGTCCCTCCGCTGCCGCGGCCCGGACCGTTCCCGCATCCGCTAAAAGCCAGACCAAAAGGCCGCACAGCAGAAGGCACGCGCCGGAGCGCCATCGGGGTTTCATACACCTCACCTCAGAAAATCCTATGCGGCGGCGGAGACAATCATGCCGGGACAAGCAGTTTTTACCGTGCTTTTGCATAGGCTTTGGCGAGGTGAGACATATGGAACGCAATCGACGGGACCGGGAGGCCGGGGTGCTGGCGGCGGCGGCGGAGCTGTTCGACCTTCCGGCGGACGTGGTGGCGGGACTGCCCCGGCTGGAGATGGTGGGCAGCCGCCAGCTGTACTTAGAGCATCACATGGGCCTTCTGGCCTATACGGAGGAGCAGATCGACGCCAACACCACCGCCGGGGTCCTCCGGGTCCGGGGAGAGCGGCTGACCCTGCTGGCCATGACGGCGGGCGAGCTGCGCATCGGCGGGAAAATCGCCTCCGTGGAGTGGGTGGGGCCATGCTGACGGGGCTGGTGAACCGCCTCCGGGGTCAGGTCCGCGTCCGGGCGGAGTGCGCCTTCCCGGAGCGGGTGCTGAACCTCTGCGGGGCCCAGGACCTGGCCTTTTGGGATTTAAAATGGGAGTCCCCCACGGCTTTCACCTGCCGTTTGTCCCGGCGGGACTGGAGGAAGCTCCGGGAGGCGGGGAAAAAGCTGGATTGCGAATTCTCCGTCGTGGGACAGGAAGGGGCCCCCTACTTCCTCCTCCGCTTCCGCCACCGCCAGGCCCTGCTGATAGGGCTGCTGGGCTGCGCCCTGGCGCTGTTTCTGGGGTCCTTCTTTATCTGGGACTTTCAGGTGGAGGGCAACGAGACCGTGCCCACGGAGCGCATCCTCCGGGCCCTGGAGAAAAACGGCGTGACACGGGGGACCTTCGGCCTCTCCCTGGACGGGGAGGACATCCGCAACCACGTGTTGCTGGACGTGCCGGAGCTGATCTGGATTGCCGTCAACGTCTCCGGCTGCCGGGCGGAGGTCCAGGTTCGGGAACGGACGCCGCCCCCGGTGATGATCGACCGGCGGGAGCCCTGCAACCTGGTGGCCCGGCGGGCGGGACTGGTGAAGAAGGTCCAGACCATCGGAGGCGTGGCCTGTGTCATCCCCGGCAGCGCCGTGACGGAGGGGCAGATTCTAATTTCCGGCGTGGAGGACACGGACACCGTGGGAGCCCGGGTGCTGGCGGGCCTGGGGAAGGTGGAGGCCCGGACCTGGTACAGCCTCACCGCCGCTATGCCCCTGACGGTGCTGGAAAAACAGTACACCGGAAGAGAAAAAACCGGGGTCTCCCTGATTTTTGGGTCCCGACGGATAAAATTCTTCTCAAACAGTAGCATTGAAGGGGCGGAATATGATAAAATAACCAACAGGCACCCCATAAGCCTCCTGGGCATCCCCCTGCCGGTGACGGTGGTGACGGAAACCTGGCGCTTTTACGAGCCCGTTCCCACAGCCCGCACCGCCGCCGAGGCGGAAAAGGCCGCCGGGGCCATTCTGGAGGCCCAGCTCCAAGAGCTGGTGGCCCCCTACGGCGAGGTGAAGTCCGCCCTCTGCTCCTCCCGCCAGAAGGGAGACACGCTGGTGGTTACGCTGGCGGCGGAGTGCCTGGAGGAAATCGGGGAGACGGCCCCCATTTATACGGAAGAAGAAACGGGCTGAGGCCCGCGTAAATACAGGAGTGAACGCATTGGAACAGAGAATCAGCATTGAGCGGCTGGAACAGGCCGTGAACCTCTTCGGGTCCTTTGACGAGAATATCCGGCTTTTGGAGCAGGAGTTCTCCGTCACCGTGGTCAACCGGGAGGGGGAGCTCCGGGTGGAGGGCGAGGCGGAGGACGTGTCCCTGGCCTGCAAGGCCATCCAGGCCCTCCTGACCCTCTCCAGCCGGGGAGAGCCCATCGCCGAGCAGAACGTCCGGTATGTGATCAGCATGGTCCGGGCGGGGAAGGAGGAGAAAATCGCCGAGCTGACCGGCGACGTTCTCTGCATCTCCGCCAAGGGCCGCCCCATCAAGCCCAAGACCATCGGCCAGAAGGACTACATCGCCTCTGTGCTGAAAAACACGGTGACCATCGGCGTGGGCCCGGCGGGCACGGGAAAGACGTACCTGGCTGTGGCCGCCGCCGTCATGGCCTTCCGGGACAAGCAGGTGAACCGGATTATCCTCACCCGCCCCGCCGTGGAGGCCGGGGAGCGGCTGGGCTTTTTGCCTGGGGACTTGCAGTCCAAGGTGGACCCCTACCTCCGGCCCTTGTACGACGCCCTGTTCGATATGCTGGGGGCGGAGACGTATCAGAAATACCTGGAGCGGGGGAACATCGAGGTGGCCCCCCTGGCCTACATGCGGGGACGGACCCTGGACGACAGCTTTATCATTCTGGACGAGGCCCAGAACACCAGCCGGGAGCAGATGAAGATGTTCCTCACCCGCCTGGGCTTCGGGTCCAAAATTGTTATCACCGGCGACGCCACGCAGATCGACCTGCCGGACGGCAAGACCTCGGGCCTCCGGGAGGCCATGCGAGTGCTGCGCAATGTGGAGGGCATCGGCATTTGCGAACTGACCAACGCCGACGTGGTGCGGCATGTCATGGTCCAGAGAATTGTCCAGGCCTATGAGGACTATGAGAAGCGGGGGAAGGACCTGGGAAAGGGGCGGCGGAAATGAGGCGGCACTATATCCCCGTCACCGCCGGGGTCCCTGGAGTGAACGAGAGCCAGATTGCCTTTATCCGCAAGGTCATCCGCACGGCCCTGGCGGCGGAGGGGGTGGATTTCCCCTGCGAGGTGGACGTGCTGGTGACGAGCGATGAGGAGATTCACCAGCTAAACCGGGAGGCCCGGCAGGTGGACCGGGCCACGGATGTGCTGAGCTTTCCGGCCTTTGACCTTAAGCCCGGGGAGCTGCCGGGGCCGGAGGACGCGGACCCCGGCACGGGGCTGGTGCCCCTGGGGGACATGATGATCTCCATGGAGCATGTGGCGGCCCAGGCCAAGGAGTATGGGCACTCCAACCGGCGGGAGCTGGGGTATTTGGTGGTGCACTCCGTGCTCCACCTGCTGGGGTATGACCATATGGATGAGGGGCCTATGAAGGCCCGGATGCGGGAGAGGGAGGAGGGTATCCTGGCGGAGTTGGGGCTTTCTGCTCGCCCTTGCGGGCGGGGGGAGATTCAGCCATGATGATGGCTGGTGCGTTGCCCCCCATGCCGTCGGAAGAAACTCCGCCCACTCCGTCCCCGCCTAACGGCGAGGACTGCGTTCTGCTCCGTTCCTTCCTCCTCTCCCCACCGCAACCGCTGCGCTTACGTTGCGGCGGGGGCCCCGGTTTTTTCTTCCAGAAGAAAACGAGACTGCGCCCGCGGGCGCGTGTCGGAGGCCAACCGCCGCGAAGCGATGGCTCTTAGGTCGGGGACAAACGGGCCGCGCACGGTCCAAAAGAGAAAAAGAAATGCGGTCCCTGCGGGGGGACGAGGGACAGGGGCGCGGCTGAATGATCGGCGGAGCCGGAATG
>CATOKC010000166.1 GCA_951800675.1 uncultured Oscillibacter sp. | reverse complement strand
ATTTCCTCGCCCCCTCCCCGCTCTGATTATACCATATTTCGAGTGTTTTGGGAGCACTTTGTCAACAGCTCCACCATGTCCATATACCGCTCCGCGGCGTCCGTAAATTGTTGTTCTGTCAGCATATGCAGCTCTCCTTGAAAGGCCTTTCGACAGCAATAACCGGCGAAGGAGAAAAATATCCCATGGAAGAAAAACTTTTTATTGCACAAAAACTAACTTTTGTGCAATAATTGGAACGGTTATGAAAAAAGAGGGCCTTGGCCCTCTTTTCTCTCACCGGGTATACGCCCGGTGGAACACCTTTTTGCCCTTTTTGATGATGACGCCTTCTCCCTGGAAATCCGCCTGATCAAAGGTTTCGGAAATATCCGCCACCTTCCGGTCGTTCACCAGCACGCCTCCTTGCTGAATCAGCCGCCGGGCCTCCCCGTTGGAAGGACACAGGCCGCAGGCCACCAGCAGGGCGATGGCCCCGATTTTCCCATCCTCGAACTTGGCGGCGGGCAGCTCCGTGGAGGGCATGTGCTCCGTGGAGCCCGCCCCGGCAAAGAGGCCCCGGGCGGTCTCCTGGGCCTTTTCGGCCTCCTGCTGTCCGTGGACCAGCTTGGTCAGCTCGTAGGCCAGAATCTCCTTGGCCCGGTTCAGCTGGCTGCCTTCCCACCTGTCCATGGCGTCAATCTCCTCCAGGGGCAGGAAGGTCAGCATGCGAATGCACTTGAGGACGTCCGCGTCCCCCACGTTCCGCCAGTATTGGTAGAACTCGAAGGGGGTGGTCTTGTTGGGGTCCAGCCACACCGCGCCTTTGGCGGTCTTGCCCATCTTTTTGCCTTCGGAGTTCATCAGCAAGGTGATGGTCATAGCGTAGGCGTCCTTGCCCAGCTTCCGGCGGATCAGCTCCGTTCCGCCCAGCATGTTGCTCCACTGGTCGTCGCCACCGAACTGCATGTTGCAGCCCAGGGTTTGGAACATGTGGTAGAAGTCGTAGGACTGCATGATCATATAGTTGAACTCCAGGAAGCTGAGGCCCTTTTCCATCCGCTGCTTGTAGCACTCCGCCCGCAGCATGTTGTTGACGGAGAAGCAGGCCCCCACCTCCCGCAAAAGCTCGATATAGTTCAGCTTCATCAGCCACTCGGCATTATTCACCATGATGGCCTTGTCCGGTCCGAACTCAATGAACCGCTCCATCTGCTTTTTGAAGCAGTCGCAGTTGTGCTGAATGGTCTCCGTGGTCATCATCTGCCGCATGTCCGTCCGGCCGGAGGGATCCCCCACCATGCCGGTGCCGCCGCCAATCAGGGCGATGGGCCGGTTTCCCGCCATCTGGAGGCGCTTCATCAGGCACAGCGCCATGAAATGGCCCACGTGGAGGCTGTCCGCCGTGGGGTCGAAGCCGATGTAGAACACCGCCTTACCGGTATTCACCAGCTCCCGGATCTCCGCCTCGTCGGTGACCTGGGCAATAAGGCCCCGGGCTCTCAGTTCTTCATAAATCTGCATGTTGTCCTTCTCCTTTTGTTTGGATTCCCCGGAGGGAACAAAAAACGCCCCGTCCCGGTGGGGACAGAGGGCGAACACAATTCGCGGTACCACCTCTGGTTCGCCGCCCTCTCACGAAAGCGGCCTCAGGCCGTGCCAGCACACGACAGCGCGGTAACGGGCGCACCCGGCGCGCGCCTACTGGGAAAAGCTCCGTTCGGGCGCCAGCTCCAAGGGGTATTCGCCGTCCGCCTTCCTCCCCCTTCCACCAAGCCGGGGGCTCTCTTTGCGAAGGGCATGACGGGTACTGGTCCTTTTCATCACTGTAAGCCGTATTGTAGCAGACAGACCGGGGATTGTCAATACAAACCGAGCCCTTGTGATTTTCCAAAATACGTGCTATGATGGATACATCAAAAAAGGAGGCTCCGCCATGAAAAAGGGATTGCTTGCCGCGCCGCTCTGCCTGTTCCTCCTCTCCGGCTGCGGAGGGAAGCCGGAACCGATTCCTTTGGAGGAGCTTCCCCAGGACTACAGTCTGGAACAAGCCAAGGCGGATGGCTGTCTTGTCACAGAGGACGGGGCCATCACCAGCGGGCGGGAGAGCTGGGAGGATTTTTTAGAAGCCGTTGACGCCGGAAAAGCCGCTTCGGTGCGGCTATGCGGTTACTTCACACTGGATTCGCTGGGCGTTTCCTCCTGGTACGACCCGGACTATATTGCGTCCATCAAGAACGACTATCCCAAGATGTCTCTTGAGGACCTGTCCTATGATGGGGAGAGCTTTACCTCTGTTTTCTATCAGGACGGTAAGCGGTGTGAATGGAACTACTCCCTCCTCCGAAGGTTTGAGGAGGAGGTTCAATCCGATCTGCTCCCCTATGATTCCTGCATTTCCTATATACTGACCGATGACGCTGAGGCTGCTTACGACCAGCTTTTCGACAGCCTTGCCAGTTCCCGGCTGGAGGACCACATTCCATTCCACATTGTATACCGTGAGGAAATCACCCTGGATGCCTGAACCGCCCTGTCCATGAGAGGAGAACCGGATGGAATATATCCCCGCCAAGTCCATCGTGAACCGGACCAAGGACCCCAGCTGGTTCGGAACGGAATACAATATGAACATCTACCGGGGCTGCTGCCACGGCTGCATCTACTGCGACAGCCGGAGTGATTGCTACCACAACGAGGACTTTGACCGGGTCAAGGCCAAGGCGGACGCTCTGCGGATCATCCGGGACGACTTGGAGAGCAAGGTCAAGGTGGGCGTAGTGGGCACCGGCTCCATGAGTGACCCCTACAACCCCTTTGAGGAAGAGCTCCAGCTAACCCGCCGGGCCCTGACGCTGCTGGAGGCCTATGGCTTCGGCGTGGCCATCGCCACGAAAAGCGGCCTCATCGTCCGGGACATCGACGTGCTGGCTTCCATTAACCGGACCATGCCCGCTATCTGCAAAATCACCCTCACCACCTGCGACGACGCTCTGGCCGCCAAGGTGGAGCCCCACGCCCCTTCCCCCTCCCGCCGTCTGGCGGCGGTGGAACGGCTCAGCGCGGCGGGGCTGTTTACCGGCATTTTGATGATGCCCATTCTTCCCTTTTTGGAGGACCGCCCGGAGAACATCCGGGATATCGTGAACCGGGCGGCGGACGCGGGAGCCCGGTTTGTCTACCCCGCCCTTGGCATGACCTGCCGGGCGGGACAGCGGGAGTATTTTTACCGGAAATTAGAGGAGCATTTCCCGGGTCAGGGCC
Source organism: uncultured Oscillibacter sp. (assembly GCA_951800675.1). Next base: position 2,907 of record CATOKC010000166.1, on the reverse strand, counting down.
TGGCGGAAAAATACCAGAGGCGGTACGGTCTCTGGTACGAATGCGCCAGCCCAAAAGCCCGGGCGCTGTGGGAGGTCTTTCAGGAGGCCTGTAACCGCCGGGGGATGCTGTACTCCATGGGCCGCATTGTCACCGCCTCCCGGCGGGGGCACGAGACGGACCAGCTCAGCTTATTTTAGGACTTGGTTGGAAGGCGGCGAAACGCCGGATTTCAGCCGGGTCCTAAAAAAATAGCCTGAGCGTGCAGCGTTTTCCCCCTCTGGACGGTATTCCTGATAGAGCGCTCACCATCCGCCAAATAGGAAGAAGGTGCAAAATGGACACAGAATCCGCCGTGGAGCGGTACGGAACCATGGTCTACCGCCTGGCTTATGCCCAGCTCCGCAGCCGCCAGGACGCCGACGACGTCTTTCAGGAGGTTTTCCTCCGCTACCACCGGGCCGCCCCGCCCTTTGAAAGCGAGGAGCACCGAAAGGCCTGGCTTCTGCGGGTGACGGCCAACCGCGCGAACAGCCTTGCCGTCTCTCCCTGGCGGAAACGCAGCGTCCCGCTGGAGGACGTCTATTCGTACAGCCAGCCGGAGGAGTCCGGCCTGGACGCCGCCCTGGCCCAGCTGCCGCCCAAGTACCGGGCCGTCATCCATCTTTACTACTACGAGGGCTATGACACGGAGGAAACAGCCCGTATTCTGGGGCGCAAGCCCTCCACCGTCCGCGCCCAGCTGACCCGGGCCCGACAGGCCCTGGCCCACCTTTTGAAGGAGGATTTATGAACTTTACAGAGACTTACCAGCGTCTCAACGCCCCCATTGCTCCCTCCCCCCGCTTAATCGAAAAGACCCTGGCAAAAGCACGGCGTCCCTCATTTCCCCTCCGCCGCCTGATCGGCATTGCCGCCGTAGCGGCGATGCTCCTGGCTACCCCAGCTTTGGCGGCGCAGACCGAAACGGGCTACCATCTGCTCTACGCCCTCTCCCCCGCCGCCGCTCAGTTCTTTCAGCCCGTGCAAAGGTCCTGCACGGACAACGGCGTGGTGGTGGAGGTGGTTTCTGTCCGTGTGGAGGGTGATACCGCGCGAACGTACATTGCCCTCCGGGGAGAAGCGGTAGACGCCTCCTGCGACCTTTTTGATAGCTACAGTTTTCACATTCCCTTTGACCAGACCAGCCATTGTGAGCGGGCTGGCTTTGACCCTGACACCAATACCGCGCTCTTCCTGGTGACCACTCAGACCATGGACGGCTCCGCCATCCCCCAGGGACGAAAGATGACCATCTCCCTAGGCTGGTTTCTCTCCGGCAAACAGGCGCTGGAAGGCGCGGCGGTTCCTCTGGCGCTGGCGGACCACGCCGCGGAGGCAGAGACCGTGGAGGGGTTCTTCCGCACCGGCAGCGGCGGAAATCTAGAGCTGGCGGACTCGATCTCCATGCTCCAGCCCGGCGAGGCCCTGGCGGAACCGGTCCCCGGCCTTCCCGTCAACGCCGCCGGGTACGCGGACGGCCTGTTCCATGTCCAGCTCTGTCAGGGCAACGCCGTAGAACTGGACAACCACGGACGGCTGTGGCTGGAAAGCGAGAAGGGGCAGCGTTTGGATAGCCTCGCTTCCGCTTCTTTTACCGATTTGACAGAGGAGGGCGCGCGGCTGGATTACCAGGAATTTGTCTTTGACATCAATCCGGAGAACTTGGCACACTATACGCTCCATGGTGACTTTTACACCGCCTCCGCTCGGATTGACGGGAACTGGCGCATTACCTTCCCCTTGGAAAATGCTGCGTAAAGCGCCCGCGGTTCCAGAACGAACATAAATCGCCCCAGGCCATGCGCTCCGCATAGCCTGGGGCGGTTTCTATCTTGGTTTTCCTTAGTCCATGGGCTTCATCGTCGGGAATAGAATCACGTCCCGGATGGTATCGGCTCCAGTCAGCAGCATGACACAACGGTCAATACCAATACCCAAGCCACCGGTAGGAGGCATACCGTATTCCAGGGCAGTGAGGAAATCCTCGTCCATCATTCCGGCCTCGTCGTCTCCCTTGGCCCGCATCTCCACCTGTTTCTGGAAGCGCTGGCGCTGGTCAATAGGATCATTCAGCTCGGAGAAGGCATTGCCCATTTCGCTGTGGCAGATAAACAACTCAAACCGTTCGGTCAGCCGCGGGTCCTTGGGGGATCGCTTCGCCAGAGGCGAAACATCTACCGGATGCATGGTGATAAAGGTGGGTTGAATCAGCTTCTCCTCCACCTTCTGATCAAAGCACTCATACAGGGCGTTACCCCAGGTCTTATCCGCCGTCTCCGGCAGTTCCACACCGATGGACTTGGCTACGGCTACCGCTTCTTCATCAGAGGAGATGGCCATAAAGTCGATACCGCAGTACTGTTTCACCGCCTCGTGCATGGGCATACGAGGCCAGCCGGGAGTCAAATCAATATCCTCACCCTGCCACTGTACCTGATAAGTCCCCAGCAGCTTCTGGGCGGCGGATGACAGCAGGTCCTCAAAAAGGTCCATCATATCATTAAAATCTGCGTAGGCCTGATACAGCTCAATGGTGGTGAACTCTGGATTATGCTTAGGGTCCATGCCCTCGTTGCGAAAAATGCGGCCAATCTCATATACCCGGTCCATACCGCCCACGATCAGCCGCTTTAAGGGCAGCTCGGTGGCAATACGCATATACATGTCGATGTCCAGGGTGTTGTGATGGGTTATAAAAGGCCGGGCGGTAGCGCCGCCAGAAATGGTGTTCAGCACAGGCGTTTCGACCTCGATATATCCCCGACCGTCCATAAAGTCCCGCACATGCTTGATAAACTTCGACCGGACCAGGAAGTTGCTCTTCACGTCCGGGTTCACCATCAGGTCCACGTAACGCTGGCGGTAGCGGAGCTCCTTGTCCTGGAG
>CATOKC010000165.1 GCA_951800675.1 uncultured Oscillibacter sp. | reverse complement strand
AGGCATTTGACCAGCTCCGCTTCCGCCAGCCGCTCCGCCTCCTCCGGGGATACGCCGCCCAGCGGGTGCTTATCAACGCACAGGGCCTGGCAGGTCAGGAACCATTCGCCGGGGGAGTGGATATGAGGATGGATGCTGACCCGCCCCAGGCAGGGGACGCTGGTCACATAGCTGGTGGAGACGAGCTCCTGGCGGTTATTCCTGCGTTCATCCTTGGTCCAGTTCATCATTCGGCATTCCCCTCCTGATTTTCCTCCGCCAGCGCCCTCTGGATGCAGTCCAGGAAGAAGGCGTTCTGCTTGACGCCGTTGCGCTTGAGATACTCCTTGAACCGCTCGAACAGCTCCTCGGGCACCTGGAATGCGACCGTTCTCTGATTTCCTTTCATGGTGGGTTTCCCCTCCTCTTCGTAAAATTTTGTGATGAGCCAGGTCATGTACTGACCCAGGGTCTGACCGGAAGCCTCCTGGCGTTCCCGTACTTTGCTATGGAGCTCAGTAGGTATTTGCGCACATAAATTTCGAGTCTTTTCAGCCATTTCCGGCCCTCCTTTCTCCTTTTGTAATGCAAAAGTATATCCCAAAAGCTATGTGAAAGCTATTCACGATACCCAACGATAAATTCATTGGAAACGAAGCAAATGCAACAAGTTTTTTGCCCTTGCGCCGTTGTCGGGCATCCCGTATAATAGTCACAGAAAGCGGGGGATAAATGGTGGAATTAAAGCGCTGCCGCTGGGCCGATCCGGCCTCTGAACTCTACACTGCCTACCATGACCAGGAGTGGGGGAGGCCGGAGCACGACGACCGGAAGCTCTTTGAGATGCTGATTCTGGAGGGCTTTCAAGCGGGGCTGTCCTGGATTACGATCCTCAAGAAGCGGGAGGCGTTCCGCCGGGCCTTCGACGGCTTCGATCCTGTAATTGTGGCTGGGTACGGGCCTGAGAAGCTGGAGACGCTGATGGAGGACTCTGGCATCGTGCGGAACCGGCGCAAGATCCAGGCGGCGGTTCAGAACGCGAAGGCTTTCCTGGACATCCAGAAGGAATTCGGCTCCTTTGACCGATATCTCTGGGGCTTCACGGACGGACAGGTCATTCTGAACACAGACAACGAAGTCCGGGCCAGCTCCGAGCTGTCCGACCGCGTCTCGAAAGACTTGAAGCGCCGGGGGATGAACTTCGTGGGCACGGTCATCATTTACTCCTTCCTTCAGGCGGTAGGAGTGGTCAACGACCACGAGACAGGATGCTGGTGTTATCCCCGGCAGAACCAGGGAGAGGGCACACGCTGAAGCCCGGCAGGGCCATGGGACACGCGCCCATCGCCATGGCGATTCCAAGCATGATAAACTCTACACACGGTATGGCCACGCTGTTCCCCAAAGCCCGGTACCTGGCGGAGTCGGAGGCTCCCGGTATGTCCGTCCAGCCGTCCGGGAAGCCCTGGAGCCGTTCGCATTCTGCCGGCGTAAGCCTTCTGATGAGTTTCGGCAGCGCTCCGGCGCGTGTTTGAGCGAATGCCTCCAGGGCGGCCCGCTTTGCCGCCTGATAAATGAGATCCGTGGCGTCTTTATCCTGCTGGGCGCTTTCGGTGGAGGCAGCATCGCCTTCCTGGAAACGATCTGATCGCTGCCGGGTAAAGACGGCGTGCCGGTGCTCAGAGGTCAGGGTAAACGACAGCTCCTCCTGAACGCCAAGGCCGTGACCGCCGTTTTCAGGGGCGCAGTCCACAGTGTTGCCCAGGATGCAGAGGGTTTCGGGCATCGCGGAGACCAGAGGGAGATTATTCCCGCCGGTGCCCGCACGGGCCGGCAGGGTGGGGGATACCTTGTGGGGCCCTGTGTACCTTGCGTCAATGCCGTGGTTTTCATAAACTCCAAGCACCAGCGGCTGATGGCCGTGCTCCTGGGCCCGAAGCGTTCCCGCCACATCTTCTGAGCATTCCATGACGCTGCCGCCCTGGTCGTTAAGGCAGAGGACGGAGGGCATCATGTTTCCGCTGGCGGTCCCCTTCAGTGTGGGAGCGACCTCCTCCTGATAGCCGGTGGTTCCGGTGGCGGAGCCCGCCCCGGCATTGAACGCGGCGGTCAGCACGCAGGGGTATCCTTGGCCGGGCATGCCGCCTCCGCCGCTGAGGGAGGCGTGCCGCTCCGGCATCAGAAAACTGTCTCCGCCGCCTTTGCTGACCACGCCCGCCGCGAACAGCAGTCCGCCGGGATTCCGGCCTCCGCCTCCGTCGGCGCTTGCCAGCGTTGGGGATTTGCTCTCCGGCGCGAAGATTCTCGCCTGCTGGGTATCCCAGGGTGTGAGACAATCTTCCTCAAAAAACTTATGCTGGCCCCCGTCGCCGGTCAGCGCGCTTGTGGAGAACTCCTCCAGGGAGATCAAGCCCGCCTGGGCCTTCAGCGCCAATTCCAATTGCGGCGGCAGGTCCTTCCCCCGCTCCACCGCCCGCCGCAGAATACCCAGGCAGGCTTTTGGGGTCAAATAATATTTGGATGGGACGTCCTCCTGCAAAATCGCAGATAAGGAAGATTCGACGGCGTCTTTGGGGCACTCCGAGGTGTTGAGCGTCCCACCGCACCCAAGCCACTGTGGATCGATTTCCCAATATGGCCCCAGAATATTTCCAGCGCCCGTGCGGAGGTCCAATAACATGAAGCTCTGGTTCCTCAATCTGGAGGAACGCTTCAAGGACCTGCCGGAAGTCCGAGCCCGGCGTTTTCCGTCCCGTTTCCGGGTCCCGCCCGCTGGAGAGGCTGCCCGGCACGTTTTCCCAGACGGCGAATCGGGGCCGAACATGGACACCTGTCCATCCATGACGTTTGTCTTCATCTCTCATCTCCTTGATGATCCGGATCTGTTCCATAAAAAGGCCGGAGCGGGAGCCGGTCAAACCGGCGCGGGTGCCAGCGACACTGAGATCCTGGCACGGGGAGCCGCCGCAGATGATATCCACCGGAGGGAGCTTTGCCCCGTCCAGCTTTGTGATGTCCCCTACATGGACCATGTTGGGGAAATGGTGTTTCGTCACCTCAATGGGAAAGGCTTCGATCTCGCTGGCCCAGAGGGGTTCGATCCCCGCCCGGACCGCCGCGAGGGGAAAGCCGCCGATGCCATCAAAGAGGCTTCCCATGGTCAGCATAGCCCCGCTCCTTACTTCGGCGCCACCGCGCGGGCGACGTTTCGTGTAATGTTGATGGCCGACTGCGCCGTATAGACCGCGCTCATGATATTGGCGTGGGTTGTGGTGTCCAGACCGAAGGTCCCGGCGATGCGGGGCACCTCTCCCGCGGAGAGCATCAGCCCCAGGCCCAGCAGGGCGTGGTCCTTGAAGACCATGAGCTCCGCCACGAGGATGGTGGACTGCAGAAAGGCCGTCAGACACAGGCCAATTACCTGCTTGATCCACTGGACGAAGCCGTCGATGTAGCCTCGGGGAACGCTGAACATATAGAGACTCCCCACGGCGATTTGTATGAGCAGGATACCGCCCCGTTTTAGGTTGCTGAAAAACACCTTAATCACGGCGTAGGCCATGAGGATGATGCAGAACAGCAGCATGAAGGGGCTGGTGAGCACGCTCAGTCCGAAATGCAGGGTTTGGTTGGACATATCCACAAGACTGTCCACGCTCTGGAGGTCGTTGATGATCGCCTCTCCCACGGTCCCGATGCTGTTGCCATACCCGGTGAGTCCCGTGGCGAAGGTCCCCTGCAAGGAGACCGACAGGGCGTAGAGCCGCACCGGCACGGTCGTGAACAGGCTGACGGCCATGAAGCCCTTGAGGGCGTTGATGGCGGTCTGCTGAAGGTTCCCCCGGCCGGAGGAGTATTCGATGCCGAACTCGAAGGCCGAGACCACCAGACTGACGGCGAACAGGGCCCCGGCCAGCTGGGAGAAAAACAGGATGATGGCCTGGACCCATTCCAGGTCAAAGAGTTCCACGCCCATGTTTCCCATCTCGGCGAAGAAGTTGCCGAGGAAGCCCACCACCTGGCCGTAGAACCAGTCGATGAGGTTGTCCATAACTGTGGACGCTACAAAGTCCCAAATAAAAATGACGTTCACCTCTCTTCTGTTTTTGGGAAAAATAAGCAGGGGTATCGCTATACCGCGACGCGCCTACTCATTTAGATATTAAATGGTATGGCTGCTTGCAGCTTATCCCGTCACATCATAACCGGACCGGCTGCCTGGGACGGCTGTTGGGCGGCGGCTATTATTCCTCTGCGTTCCTCCAGCAGTTCCATCCGGCAGTCATCCAGCGTTTCAGCTGTGATTGGGGGGAGAAAGACGGCCTCAGCCGCCTCTCGGAACCGCTCCATGGGCATACAGAGCCTTCTCTCACACACCTGGAAATCCACTATTTCCTCCGGTGTTTTCGTCTCATACCACCTGAATTCTTCCAGTCGCTGTGCTTCTTCTGCGGTAAGCCTTTCGTCCTGCTCCTGTTCCGCAATGCGGATTGCTTCATAGGCGTCGTTATCCTCCTGCCTTGAGGCTTTGATGGAGACGGCAGACATCTCCTGTAACGCGTTTGCCACCAGACGGGTCATAATGTCCTGATCCGTACAGAGGCGCTGGAGCTCCTCGCCGCTGATTTTTTCACCATACCGTGCGCTGTTCCGCTCTGTACATATGGGCCGAACGGTTACAGTAAATTCCTTGACCTCCGGAGGCACAGTCCCGTCTTCAGTGGGGGGAGGGTCCATACAGATAACGGTCCCCACCTTCGACAGAGAAAGCGTGTTGACGCCGAGTCCCCACGGGCCAACGCCTACATCGCACATCCCATAAGTGCGCCGCCGGAGCTCCGCCGCCAGCTTGAGGATGGGGTTCAATTGGATTTGATCTTCTGTTAATACCGGCATTTCATCTATCTCCTATTACAGGCAAAATGCTCAGCGTCACAGCCCGATAATGCCCCAGATATAGGAGGGGGCGGTGAGGCAGAAGATGAGGCAGACCAGGAGGATGGCGGGCGGAGCCCACTCGAACTGGCCCCGCTGGCGGTAATCGAAGTAGGCGGTGCCCACTTTGACGAAAAAGGCAATAGCCAAGATCATGTCCAGAGCGGGGAAGACCACGGTGTCGACGACGGTCTTGACCTGCCCAGAAGCCGCGGTCCAGGTCTGCTGGATGGCCCCGGAGACGTCGCCTCCGGCGGCGAGGGCGGTAGTGGTAAGGGCAGAGAGAGTCAGAAGTGTCATGAAGAGCATAGCAAGACGCTTTTTCCGATTCATCAAATGATCCTCCTTAAAAAATGAGCGGCCGCCCAGCTTATGAGTGGCCCCTTGATCATGGGGTGGTTAAGGTATTTCCGGCTTAGTATCCGGTGCGGGGCAGGGGCTTAGAGGGTTTCGCGGGCTTGTAGACCGTGGTGACCCAGCGGTCGGTGGCCATGATCCACTGTTCATTGTGAACGCCGCCCACATCCGCCTGGTTGACGAACTGGGCGCCGCCCTTGAGCCAGGAGACCACATTACAGTGGATCTGAGGGGCTTCCACCTGCCGGAAGTTGGAGGGCACGACGCCGAAGACAAACATGACTTCCGTGACATACTCGCCGGAGGCCAGGCCCAGGGCCGCGGGGGACGCCGGAACAACAGAGTTCTTCATAGTGCTTACATTGTCGTCGATGACCCGGTAGGTCTCTCCGCTGAGGTTGGTCTTGTAGACGATTTTGTAATTGCCCTGGACATTGTAGGTTCCGGTAACGATCTTATCCAGCCGCAGGGCGGCGGGCAGGGTGTCCCTCCAGTAGAAGGAGGAGAGGGCGGTGGTGGAATTGTTGGCGATGCCGGAGAAGTCATAGCGGATAGCCTGTCCCGGCATGACCTGGGCGTAGCCCCGTTTGTTGATGGAGACATTGGTGTACAGAGCCTTGTTGGTCATGGCCAGACGGACGATCTGGCCGGAAAACTCAATCTCCGCCTCCATGGGCGTCTTGTCCAGGCCGTAGAACTCGGCGCTCTGGGACTCCACGACTTTGTAGCGGCCCAGGGGCAGGGGGCGGGAGCTGGCGAGGCCGTTCTTATCGGTGCGGATGGTATCCACCAGATTGTTGGCCCGGTCATAGATCTCGAAGACGGTGCCGGGGATAGGCGTCCCGGCGGGCCAGCCGTTCATGGAGGTGTAGTCCTCAGAG
>CATOKC010000164.1 GCA_951800675.1 uncultured Oscillibacter sp. | reverse complement strand
GTCTCGCGCCGCCGCCGAAGGAGCCCCCGCCAAAGCCGCCGAAGCCCCCGGGACCGCCCGGTCCGCCGGGCCTTCTGGAAGGCGGCGGAGGAGGCCGCCGGGGACGCCGGGGACGGCCCCAGAACACAGGATAGTACACAGGTCTTGGTATGCCGATGACCGTGGGCCCGTAATACCGCCGCCGGTAGCTTCGGTAGCGTATTCCGTCCAGCGCCACCCAGAGGACAAACAGGAGAATCACCAGCGCCACCAGCCCGGTGACAACGCTCCCAACAGCCACCGCCGCGCCGGTGGACTGATAGCCGCCGGAGATGGTCTGATAGCTGCCCATGGCCGCCGGGGCCGGAGGCGTCGTGGTAACGTGGACGTGATAGACGCTTTCCAGATAATCCGTCAGTGAGCGGAAGGTATACCGGACCCCATCATCGTAACGCTTGGCGGCAAAGTAATCCTCCAGGGTGCTGTAGAGGATATCCTCCAGCCGGTCCTGCTGTCCGGAGGTAAAGCCGCCGCCCCAGGCAATGACGTAATCCCCGTCCGGCAGGCCGTTGTACTCGTTCTCCAGGGCCAGCACCAGCAAAATGCCGTTGTTTCGCTCCCGGGAGCCCACGCCCAGCTCATTCAGGGTCCGCTCGGCGTAGTCCATGATGTCCTCGCTCCCGGTGGTCCGCACCACGTCCACGGCGATCTGGGCCCCGGTTTGGGCGAAGAGGGAGGCGTTCATGGCCTCGATGTATTCGGCGGTGTCCTGGGAGATTACCCCGCCCTCGTTGTGGACGAGATACAGGAAGTCCCCGGTGAGGGCGGCCTCTACCGTGGGCTTCTTTGCCTGCCCCAGGGCTATGCCCGCCAGAATGGCCAGGACCATAATGACCGCCGCCACCGGGCGTTTTTGCAGCAATTTCATAGGCTCATTCCTCTATCTGAACCGGCTGGAAGTCCGGCGCGTCCGTCCGGCCCACCAGATAGTCGATGGATACTTGGTAATAGTCCGCAATCGCAAGCAGAGTTGCAAGCTTGGGTTCGCTCTGGCCTGTCTCGTAATTCTGATAACCTCGGAAGGACATGTCCAGAATTTCCGCCAATTCCCGTTGATAAATCCTGCGCTCCTCCCGCAATTCTTTCAGGCGTTTTGCGAGTATCTGCATAATACACCTCTTGACAACCCTATTTTAGGTATGTTAATATACCTTTATCTAGTATATAGGAGGTATCCCCATGACCAGTCTCATGCAGCTATTGATGGATTACACCCATAACGAGCGCATTCCCCGCTGCCTGAACCACGAGTCTTACGACCTCTCGAAATCCCTGGAGGAAAAGCACCTCGCCGCCTTGAAGGAGGGCCTCTCCGGGGAACACATGGCGTCTTTGGAGCGGTATCAGCAGGCCCTGGAGGACAGCCGCTCCTTGGAGCTGGAGGCCATGTTCCTGGCCGCCTTCTCCGTAGCCCGGGAACTCCGGTAGGCGGCCCCGTAGGGGCGGACACGCAGGTCTGCCCCTACGGGCCGTTCCGCCGATAGGCATTTATTTATGCAGCTCCATCAGCTTTGCCCGGAGCTCGCCCTCAATGCGGCCCAGCTCCACCTCGGCTTCCTTCCGCTTCTGGGCGCCCTCCCGCTGGATGTTCAGCACCTCGTCCAGGGTGGAGATCAGCTGCTGGTTCGTGTGCTGGAGGGTCTCGATGCTCACCACGCTCCGCTCCGCCTCCTTGGCGGTCTGGATGGTTCCCATTTTCAGCATGTCGGCGTTCTTTTTCAAAAGCTCGTTGGTCATTTCCGTCACGGCGCTCTGGGCGGCGGTGGCCTGACGGCCGTGCTCCATGCCTAAGGCCAGGACCATCTGGCTCTTCCACAGGGGAATGGTGTTCACCAGGGAGGACTGGATCTTCTCCACCATCAGCGTGTCGTTGTTCTGGAGCAGCCGGGTCTGGGGGCCCATCTGGATGGAGATCATCCTCGTCAGCTCCAGGTCGTGGAGCTTCTTTTCAAACCGCTCGCACATCTGCGCCAGGTCGTTGTACCGCTGGGCGTCCTCCTGGGCGCCGGACTGCTCCGCCTTGGCCCGGAGGGCGGGAAGCTCGCTGGCCTGGACCTCCTGGAGCTTCTTCTTCCCCGCCAGGATATACATGGTCAGCTCTTTATAGTACTTGAGGTTCAGCTCATACATCTGGTCGAACATGGCCACGTCCTTCATCAGGGTCACCTGATGCTGCTCCAGCTCCCGGACGATCTTGTCCACGTTGCTCTCGACCTTGGAATATTGGGCCTTCATGACCTCCAGCTTGTTCCCGGCCTTCTTGAACTTGCCGAAGAGGCCCTTTTTCTCTTCCTCCTCGCCAAAGCCCTTCAGCTCCACCACCAGCTCGGAGAGGGACTTGCCCACTTCGCCCAGGTCCTTGGTGCGCACGGAGGCCAGGGCGCTTTCGGAGAAGCCCGCCACGTTCTTCTGAGCCGCCGCGCCGTATTGGAGAATCAGGTTGGAGTCCATCACGTCGATTTTCTTGGCGAAGTCCTCCACGGCCTTTTTCTCCGCCTCGGAGAGCATGGAGTCGTCCAGCTCCACGGGCTTGACCTCCGGCTTTTCCGGCGCCGGGGCGGCGGGGGTGGCGGCGGGCTCCAGCGTCAGCGAAGGAACCTCCTGGGCCGCGGCGGCGGTGGGGTCCAGGGTCAGCTCGGGAATCATATTGTCACTCATAGTCGTCTTCCTCCACCAGCAGAATGTGCTCCTCCTCCCGGATGCCCAGGATGCCATGGAGAACAGAAACGGCCAGCCACACACAGCCGGTCACCAGGTGCAGGGGGTCCCGCTCCTTCTTAGCCAGGTAGAAATAGCCCCCGGAGAGCATGCCCTCCAGAATGGAGATAAACAGGTAAACGGGATTTCGGTTTTTCATGACGCTTCCTCCTTCATTTGTTTCTCCGCCCGGAGCCCCCGGACAGTCCTCACAGTGTAAACCACGCTGATCAAAACCCAGCTGACCGCTAGAAACGTGTGAAAGCCGTCCGGCTCGGTCACAGCCCTATGCGTCTGGACCACGGCCACCACGAGAAAAGCCACGGTCATGGAAGGGGTCCACTCGCACTTCTCGTTCCGGCCCGCCTGGTAGTCCTGGACCCAGGCCCAGCCCTCCCAGGCCGCCAGGGCCAGCAGGCACGCGCCGGTTAGGACGTAGAAGCCAATCTCCTGGCCCCAGGCCGCCCACAGGAACAGCGCGCCGCATGCCGCGTACAGGACCGTGTCCACCGCCTTCACCGTCAGGTTTTTCATGGCGCTTCCTCCCTATTTACATTCCGCGGAGGTTATAACTCCAGCCGGATGTCCGTGCCGTCCTCCTGAACCGGGTCCGCTTTCATCTCCGGTTCCGTCAGGCCCTCCCGGGCAAGCAGGGTCTCCATCACCTGGATGTCTGTGGAGACGTCCAGGGCGTCGGCGCCGTAGAGGGCGTCCAGCTGCTTTTCAAAGGCCCGGACGATGGTTTTCAGCATGTCCTCCACCTTTTCCTTGGTGCCGTCAATGTTCTCCCCGGAGACCCCCGCGCCGCTCATGCGGTCGTAGGTATTGAGGAGCTTCAAGGTGGTGGGCAGGTAGTAATTCATGAACTTTCGAATCTGGGGCAGCTTGTCCGGGTCGTCCCTCACGGCCTGGAATATCTTTTCGGACACCTGGCTCAACCGCACGATGTCGGCGGAGACGCCGGGGTCGGCGATGTTGTCGTCCAGCCGCTTCATCTCGCTGAGGGCCAGCTTCCCGTCCTTGATCGCCTTGTCCAGCTCCGGGTTTCCGGTGGAGGGCTCCTCCTTGGGCTTTACGGGGGCCTTCGTCTCTTCGTTCTTCTCCGCCCCGGCGGACCCGGCTACCGTTCCCCCGCCCCGGCAGATTCCGTTCACCAGCAGGAACACTCCCGCCGACACCGCCGCCAGCAAAGCGATAGCCGTATTGGAATACAGGGGCAGGAACAGCCCGCCCAGCAGCCACAGCAGCCCCACGGCGTAAAAGGGAGCGACGGGCTTTCGTTTGGCCGTCATAGCAGGACCTCCATTCGTCGCGCAGTTCATAAGTTAGTATATTATACTCCTCCAAGCGGCCATCGGTCAAGCCGGGATGGCACAAATTCACAGTAAATTCCAAAAAGGCGAAAACGCCCCGCGGGGCGTTTTCAGGGAATGCCGTAAACTCCCGTCACCGGGTCCCGCCACAGCGGCAGGCTCACCGGCCGGAAGGTGCACCACACAAAGTAAAAGGCCAGTCCCCACAGTGCCGCCAGTCCCAAAAGCTGCCTCCAGCGGGCGGAGAGCTTCCCCCGGCGAAGCAGGGCGAAATCCAGGGCAAAGGCCCCCAGGTCTGCCAGGTAGAAAATGGAGATGTCCACCCAGGTGACATGATAGCCCAATATTCCGGTGTAGGTATAGAACAGCACGGGAATCAGTGCTACTCCCGTCAGGACGCTGAGGGCTCGCGCCGCCAGAAGATTCGGGTAGTTCCGCCCCAGCAGGCAGACCTGGACCAGGGAGAAGAGAAACAGGGGCACAAACAACAGCTTCATATGCTCCCAGGTGGACTCGTTGACGGCGGAGACACAGGCCGCCAGAAGGCTGCCGCCGCTCCACTCGTAGACGAAGTGGAGGAGCGTCCCCGCCGCCCCGGTGAACAAAAAGCCTCCCAGCTCCCAAAAGAACAGCTTCCGTCTCATAAAACCAGCCTCCGCCCGAATGAAGTCGCGGCAGAGCCGCCTCTCCATTCTGTGCGGAGGCTGGAAAAAATATTCTTAGTTGACAGAAAGCCCCGTCGCTTCGATTCGGTCCGCCGCTGGACAAGCAGAGCACGCGAAAGTATCACATATGCTCCGGCGCGTCCACGCCGATGAGGGCCAGACCGTTTTTCAGCACGATCCGGGCGTCGTCCGCCAGCCGCAGCCGGGCGGCCGCCAGGGCGGGAGCCTCCTCCCGAATATGGCAGGCCGTATAGAAGCGGTGGAAGCAGCCCGCCAGCTCCATCAAATAGCGGTTTACGTGGGAGGGATCGTAGTTCTTCGCCGCGGCCCGGATGGTATCCGGCCAAGCGGCCAGCTGCTTGATGAGGACCTCCTCCGCCTCCGAGGTCAGAAGGCTCAGGTCCGCCGTCCCCGGGGCGGGGACCGTCAGCCCCTCCCCCGCCAGCTTTTGGGCCAAGGAGCAGATGCGGGCATGGGCGTACTCCACGTAGTAGATGGGATTCTCGGAATCCTCCCGGACGGCAAGGCCCAGGTCGAAGTCCATCTGTGTGTCCGGCTTGGCGTTGAAAAACCACCGGGCAGCGTCCACCGGCACCTCATCCAGCAGGTCCGAGAGGGAGATGGCCTTGCCGGTGCGCTTGCTCATCTTCACCAGCTCCCCGTCCCGGAGGAGCTTCACCAGCTGCATCAGCACGATGTCCAGCTTCCCGCTGCCGTCCAGGCCCAGGGCGTCCAAAGCCCCTTTCAGCCGGGCCACGTGGCCGTGGTGGTCCGCGCCCCAAATATTGATCACCCGGTCGAAGCCTCGGGTCTCGAACTTGTTGCGATGGTAGGCGATATCGGCGGCGAAGTAGGTGTAAAAGCCGTTGGCCCGGCGGAGCACGTCGTCCTTCAGGTCCAGCTTCTCGATGTCCTTCTCCTTCTTCCCCGCCTTCAGCAGGTTCTCCCGCATGATCTGGGCGGTTTTCAGCCACAGGGCCCCGTCCTTCTCATAGGTCCACCCGGCCTTGGTCAAAAGCTCCACCGTCTCCGCCACCGCGCCGCTGTTGTGGAGGCTGGACTCATAGAACCAGGTATCGTATTGAATCTTATAGCGCCGGAGGTCCGCCTCCATCTTCGGAAGGTTCACAGACAGGCCGTATTCCGCCATGTCGGCCATCCAGAACTCCTCCCGGTTTCCGCCGGGGAATTCCTCCTCCCGGGCCAGGAAGCCCTTGGCCAGTTCCCGGATGTCATCTCCCTGGTAGCCGTCCTCCGGGAAGGGGTGCTCCTCCTCTCCGTAGGTCAGCTGCATGCACCGGGCGTAGATGGACCGGGCAAACTTGTCAATCTGGTGTCCGGCGTCGTTGACGTAAAACTCCCGGCTGACCTCCGCCCCGCAGGCGGAGAGCACGGAAGCCAGGGTATCCCCCAGCACACCGCCCCGGGCGTTGCCCATGTGCATGGGGCCGGTGGGGTTGGCGGAGACGAACT
>CATOKC010000163.1 GCA_951800675.1 uncultured Oscillibacter sp. | reverse complement strand
GGATTCGAACCCCGGACCCACTGCTTAAAAGGCAGTTGCTCTGCCGACTGAGCTACCGGGTCGTCGTCGGAAGAAATTCCGCTCTGCTCCGTCCCCGCCCTGCGGGGCGAGGACTGCGCCCGCTCCATTCCTTCCTCCTCTCCCCACAAAATCTATCGATTTTGCGGGGGGCCCCCATTTTTGCGGGGGGGTGAACGCCGCGCACGGTTTCGCTGCGCTTACCTTTGTCCTGCTCCCCTCGTCTCCCGTCCCCCGCAGGGGTGGGGGTTGCTCAAGGGGGGAACCCGCTCCCCCTTGCAGGAGCGAAGAAACTTCCCGTCCGGCGCGGTTTTCGCCGCAAGGCGGAAACGGAGCGGTAAGGGGAATTTCTGAGCTGGCAGGGACGGCTGGACTCGAACCAGCGCATGAGGGAGTCAAAGTCCCTTGCCTTACCGCTTGGCTACGTCCCCGTGCAGGAATAAGCGCGGGGACCGGGGAAAAGCCCCGATCCCCTGCTCTTGTGGGGTGGGAGATGGGACTCGAACCCACGACACCCGGAACCACAATCCGGTGCTCTAACCAACTGAGCTACACCCACCACATATCAACTGTCTGAAAGCTGCTTGACGGACGCCCAGGGGGGGAGCGCTTGGCACGCCAGAAGGGACTCGAACCCCTGGCCTACTGCTTAGAAGGCAGTTGCTCTATCCGGCTGAGCTACTGGCGCGAATTTTAGATGGAGCAGGTGACGAGAATCGAACTCGCATCCCCAGCTTGGAAGGCTGGTGCCCTGACCATTGTGCTACACCTGCGTAGACCTTTCTCAACAAGGTCTTGGCCCGCCCCGGAAATCGTCAGCTTAGACAGCATACCACGAAACCCAGCCGCTGTCAAGCGGTCCGCGGCGGTTTTTCCAGAATTTTTTTGAATTTCTTCTCAGCGCCCATATTCCAGAAAGGCCCCCAGCAGACGTCGGCCCAAAGCCCGGTTTTCCAAACGCTCCGGATGCCACTGGACCGCCCACACCGGCAGCCGCCGGTGGCGCAGAGCCTCCACTACGCCGTCCTCCGCCCACTGGACCGCCTGAAGACCGCGGCCCAGCCGGTCCACCGCCTGATGGTGCGCGCTGTTCACCGCCATAGCCTCCCCGCAGAGGTCCCTCAGCGGCGAGGGGGCGGTCCTTACGGCGTGGAGCCGGTCTCCCGCCTGCCAGGCTCCGTGGCCCGGGACATCCTGGGCCAGGGTCCCGCCGAAAAAGACATTGATCACCTGGAGCCCCCGGCAGACCCCCAGAACTGGCTTTCCGGCGGCAATGAAGCCCCGAATCAGCTGTATCTCCGCCTCGTCCCGCTCCGGCTCCAGATTCCGGGAGGCGGCGTTCTTCTGCCCATAGCGCCAGGGCTCCAGGTCTCCGCCGCCGGGGAGCAGCAGCGCGTCCCACCGCCCCGCCTGTCCCTGGGCGGCATCTCCAAACACCGCCCGGCCTCCGGCGGACGCCACCCAGCGCCGGTAGTTTGTAAACCGCTCCGGACTGCCCCAGATATACACCGTCTTTTCCATACGCGCCCCTCCCCAACCGTTTCCCCCCAATCTACGCAGCGGCAGATTTTAATGTTACAGATATTGACTTGAAGGATGGTTCGTAGTATGATTCCTCTAGACCGCGGAGCGTCCGGGCTTCCATACAAATGGCGCGGAATTTTGGCACAACGCTCCGCCGCGCAAAGAACCAAGAACACAGAATGGGGGATATCCTGCGATGAAAAAACTGCTTTCCTTGACCCTGGCACTGTTGATGGCCCTGACCCTGGCCGCCTGCGGCGGCGATTCCGGCTCCGGCGGTTCGGAGAGCTCCGGCAGTTCCGGCAGCGCCGGCAGCGGCGAGGTCCGGGCGGAGGACGGCTATGCCGAGGCCCGCGTCGGTGATCTGGTACATTCTTATTTCATGGACTTTACCGTAAACAGCGCCTACACCACCTCCGACTACCACGGCCACACCGCCCCGGAGGGCATGAAGGTTCTGGTGGTAAATATGACCATTAAAAATACCTTCAACGAGAGCCTGCCCATGTACGACGACGACTTCCAGGGCCAGTGGAGCGCCAGCTCCGAGACCGACGAGTTCGCCTGGCCCATCACCGAGGCGGAGGACGGCAGCGATCTGGACGCCGTGTCGGAGGAGCAGTTCCCCGCCGAATATGAGCTGGGCGTCAGCGAGTCCCGCACCGGCGACCTGGTCTTTGACGTGCCCGCGGACGAGAAGGACTTCTCCATCTCCCACCTGGAGCTCTTCGACGACGACAGCGAGGGGGACACCTTCTTCGTGTTTTTCACCGCCGAGGAGCGGTAAGCGCAGTTTTTAAAGCGGAGCGGCTCTGCCGCTCCGCTTTATGTTATCCCAGGCCCCGGGCCAGCAGGAACAGCAGGCAGGTGTGGGCGGGATAGTAGACATAAAAGAACCATTTCCAGCCCCGGCCCCTCTCCCCGTTGTAACGGAGCATCAGCGGCAGCGCCAGAACCATCATCCACTGGACGGGGAACACGCCGTACAGCGCCTCGGCGCTGAATTGGTAGATGCAGAAAACCAGGTACACGGCGGCCAGGGCCTCCCGGCGGTCCCGGAGGAAGTACATGGCCAGCCCCAAGGCGATAAACTCGAAGCCGAACTCGTTTACCGCCAGGTTCGGGACCACTCCGGTGAGAACGTCCCCGCTGAAATTCCGGGTGAAAGGCAGCAGGAACGGGAGAAGCCCGTAGAAAACCTGGACCAGCGCGGCGGCCCCCAGCAGCAGCCCTCCCCGCTTCCAATCCCGCTGGTACAGCTCCACCGCGCTGATGAGAAACCCCGTCAGAAACAGCGGCAGGAAGATGTTGTGGTTTCCATAGCCCCCCTCCGGGAGAAACCGGGTATTCAGGAACAGACCCAGAGCCGTCATAAAAAGGCTCAGCAAATAGAGCCGCAGAAGGTACCGCTTCCGGCTCCGGGTATGGGCATAGCCTTGGACCACGCAGAAGAGAAACAGGGGATAGGCCCCCCGGCCCAGCCAGCGCGGCCACGCCGGGGCCGCCGGAATGTACAGCCCGATGTGATCCAGGGTCATGAGAACCACCGCCGTCAGCTTCAGGGAAAACGTCGTCATCGTCTCAGCTCCTTATTAAAAAAGTACGGGAAGTACGGGCAAAAGGCCCGCTGAGAACAAAACGGGAAAACGGGGCCGGATTCTTCAAAATAAGCCCGGAATTTTCCTGGTTGCTATTTCCATCCAGGCTTGTTATAATGCCCTCATAAGTACAGGCCCTTCGGGCCAAAGCAGATGAATTTGACAGAGAGGAGATATTTTTATGGATCGCTGCGCGATGGCGTATCAATATCACAAGGAGGGCTGGAACTGCGCCCAGTCCGTGGCGGCGGCCTGCGCCGGTTTGGCGGGCCGGACGCCGGAGGAGGTCCTGCCCCTCCTGGGCGGCTTCGGCGGCGGCCTGGGCGGCAGCCACGAGGAGGTCTGCGGCGCCGTCAGCGGCGGCGCGCTGATTTTGAGCCTCCGCTTCCCCTTTGACAAGCAGGGGGACCAGGAGGCCAAGCGGAACATCTACCGCGTCACCAAGGAGTACCGCCGCCGCTTTTTCGAGGTCTTCGGCCACACCCGCTGCGGGGACCTCCTCCGGGCCAAGCCCGGCGTGACGGACAAGAACCCCGCCTCCCAGCGCCTGGGCGTCACCGCCCACTGCGACAACATGATTGTCACGGCGGTGGAGCTGCTGGAGGCCCTGATTCAGGAGGAGCGGGAAGGGGGCACGGCATGAGCCACGAGCACAAGAAGCGCCAGTTCAGCAGCCAGTGGGGCTTTGTCCTCTCGGCGGTGGGCTCGGCCGTGGGCATGGCCAACGTGTGGGGCTTTCCCGCCAAGATGGGCAGCAACGGCGGCGGGGCCTTCCTCATCGCCTACCTGATCTTCATCGCCCTCTTCGGCACCGTGGGCCTGGCGGCGGAGTACGCCGTGGGCCGCCGGGCCCGGACGGGGACCCTGGGGGCCTATGAAATGGCCTGGGGCACCCGGAAGAAGGAGCTGGGCAGGGCGGGGGGCCTTTTGGGCTGGCTGCCCCTGGCGGGGTCCATGTGCATCGCCATCGGCTACGCGGTCATCATCTCCTACGTGCTGAAGGCTTTCGCCGGCTCCCTCACCGGGGAGCTGATGACGGCGGACACCGCCGCCTGGTTTGAGAGCTTTTCCCTGGCGGACTACTCCGTGATTCCCTTCCACGCCATCGTGGTGGTGGGCACGCTGCTGACGCTTCTGCTGGGGGCCAAGAGCATCGAAAAGAGCAACAAGGTCATGATGCCCCTCTTTTTCCTGATCTTCCTCATCCTGGCGGTGCGGGTGGCCTTCCTCCCCGGCGCGGCGGAGGGCTACCGCTATATGTTCTCCCCCCGGTGGGAGGAGCTGCTGGACCCAATGGTGTGGATCTGGGCCATGGGACAGGCCTTCTTCTCCCTGTCCATCACCGGCAGCGGCATGATCGTCTACGGGGCCTACCTGGACACGGCGGAGGACGTGGCGAAGCTGGCGAAACGGACGGCCCTCTTCGATACCATCGCCGCCCTGGTGGCCGCCCTGGTAATGATCCCCGCCTGCTTTGCCTACGGGCTGGACATTGGAGCCGGGCCCTCCCTGCTCTTTGTCACCCTGCCCCGGATTTTGCAGGATATCCCCCTGGGGCGGCTGTTCGCGGTGATTTTGTATATTGCCATGATCTTCGCCGGGGTCAGCTCCCTCCAGAACATGTTCGAGGCGGTGGGGGAATCCCTGCTCCACAAATTCCCCAAGCTCAGCCGGAAGGCCATGCTGGTTCTGCTGTGCGTCGTGTGCCTGGGAATCGGCCTGCACATGGAGCCCATCTTCAAGTGGGGCCCCTGGATGGACATTGTATCCATCTATA
Source organism: uncultured Oscillibacter sp. (assembly GCA_951800675.1). The sequence goes on along the minus strand of CATOKC010000163.1, from coordinate 1,313 downwards.
TCATCCCCATCGGGGCCACCCTGGGGGCGGTGAGCTGGTTCTGGATCATGCGCCGGGAGGATTTGATGGACGAGGTGGACAAGGGCGCGGAGAAGGCTCCAGGCGCCTGGTGGTATCACGTCGGGCGGTATGTGTATGTTCCCTGCGCCGTTATCCTGTGCCTGGTGGCGCTGTGCATGAAGGTGGCGTTCTGAGCAAGCTATAGAAAAGCGGCGGGGAAATTCCCCGCCGCTTTTTAAGTTTTGGAGCTCCGGCTCACAGCAGCCCCTGAATCAAAATGATCAAAATCAGCACCGGCAGGACGAACTGGAAGTAGGGCCACAGCCAGCGAGGCATTTTCAGGCCCTGCCCGGAATTGGCCTCCTCCAGATAGCGGTCGTAGCCCCAGCCGCTCTTGCTGACGCAGAACAGCAGGTACACCAGGGACCCCAGGGGCAGCAGCAGGTTTGAGACGAGGAAGTCCTCGCTGTCCAGCACGTCCCGTCCGCCGATGAGGTGGAGTCCGCTCCAGAGATTGTAGCCCAGGACGCAGGGCATGCTGGCGATGAGGATGAAAACACAGTTCGCCAGGGCCGCCTTTTTCCGGCTCCAGCCGAAGTTGTCGATGGCGTTGGCCTGGAGGTTCTCAAAGACGGCGATGACCGTGGAGAAGCTGGCGAAGGTCATGAACAGGAAGAACAGGGACCCCCAGAGGCGGCCCCCCGCCATATTCAGGAAGACCTTGGGGAGGATCATGAAGATCAGCGCCGGGCCCTGTCCCGGCTCCACGTCGAAGGCGAAGCAGGCGGGGAAGATGATGAGGCCCGCCATCAGGGCCACGAAGGTGTCCAGCAGGCAGATGCGCACCGCCTCGCTGGTGAGGGTGTTATCCCGGCCCATGTAGCTGCCGAAAATCTCCATGGCGGCAATGCCGAGGCTCAGGGTGAAGAACGCCTGGTTCATGGCGGCGGTGATGACATTGCCCAGGCCCGCCTCCGCCGCCCGCTGGAAGTCGGGCAGGAGGTAGAACTTCACGCCCTCCATCCCGCCGGAGAGGGTCAGGCTGTGGACCGCCAGCACAATGATGAGGGTCAGAAGCCCCAGCATCATCCACTTCGTGATCCGCTCAAGGCCCTTTTGCAGGCCGAAGCTCACCACCAAAAAGCCCGCCAGCACCGTCAGAACCATCCAGACGGTCATCTCCACCGGGTCCGCCAGCATGGCGGAGAACACCCCGTCCACCGCGCCGGCGGCAAGGCCGTCAAAGGCCCCGCCGGCGAACTTGAAGAAGTAGCCCAGCATCCAGCCGGAGACGGTGGTGTAGTACATCATCA
>CATOKC010000162.1 GCA_951800675.1 uncultured Oscillibacter sp. | reverse complement strand
CTCCCGGGGCAAAAGCGCCGACAGGAAGCCCAGGGCCAGAGACAGCCCGGCTCCCAGCAGAATCCAGCCGTCTCGAAGGAGGTATTGGGCCAAAAACACGCCCAGGGAAAAGCCCCCGGCGAAGGCTGCCAGCCGCCTCATATCCCGCCCTCCGACATGAGGTCGGCCGTTTTGTTTCTCTTCATTCCCATCCCCCGCAGACCGTCTTTTCCCTATAGCGAAAACTCCCGGAGGGGTTTCCCTCCGGGAGCCGTTTTCCACAGGCAGGTTCCGTTATTCCGCCAGAAGCAGGCGGCTTCCCGTCAGCGCGGGGCTGTCCGCCGCCAGCTCCGGAACAAATTCCGTTTTCCCCTCCGGCCCCGCCGCCTGGGTGACCAGGGTGGAGAGGGTTTCCACCTTCTCCGGCGTGGTGGCGGCATAGATGCGGTCCACCCGGCTCACCAGCCGGTTCAGGTCCAGCCCGGACACGGCATTGGGTCCCTCTGTGATCACCGTCTCCGGCACCTCCACGGACAAAAGGACGTCATAGGGCTCCAGGGCCGTGTTCAGATCGTTGAGGAGCAGGTCCAGGTTGTTGCCCAGGGGCACGTCAGTGTTGTAGTTGATTTTGTTGATCTTCCCCTCGGTGGGATAGCCGAAGTCCGTCAGCAACAACTCGTCAAAGCCCAGCTCCGCCACTTCCTTCGCCAAGGCACAGACATACTCCCGGGTAGAGGGCTTGGAGGGATCCAGCCAGAGGCTGTTGTTCCCGTCGTAGAAGATATAGCCCCCTGTGTTTTTCAGGCCCCGGCCCTCTACATCGGCGTTGGCCGCCTTGAAATCCTGTAGGCAGGAGAGGCTGGCGATGGTGTGCAGCCCCTCCTGCGCCGTGACGGCGGCCAGGGCGGCGGCGGTATCCGCCTCCGCTTCCACCGCGCCGGAAACAGCGGCGGCGGCATGGAAATAAACCGTGCCGTTAGCGGTCTTTAGACGGACGGCCACGGCGTTTGTCCCCGCGGGCTTCGCCGCCTGTGCCCCCTGCCAGAGGGTTTGCGTCAGCGCCTGGGCCGGGAGGGAAAAGGCGATGGTCTCCTTGGGTCCCTGGGGCTCCGGCTCTTGGACAACAATGTCCACGTTCGGCTGCTCCGCCGGGTCCTCCCCCCCGCCGTCCAGCGGGGGCTCCTGTGCTTCCGTCTGCCAGGGCAGGCGGATTTGGCGGCTGCCGTCCGCGCCGTATACAAGAAACTGCTGCAAGTAGATGACGCTGGCAGCCACCGCGATCACCAGCACCAGCAGAATTGCCAGTAAAATTTTCCATTTAGGCCCCCGCCCCCGGTAACTGCTGTATCCCTTTGTCGCCACCATCCGCGTCACCTCTTTTCAGGAGCGGCGCTCCCTTCGTTTTCTATCGCGTCGAGAATCTCATCCCTCCAGGGCCATCATCTTCTCCACCCGTCGGGCATGGCGGCCACCCTCGAACTCGGTGGAGAGGAACACCTCCACCATCCGCTCGGCCATGTTGGGGCCGGTAAAGCCCGCGCCAATGGCCATCATGTTGGCGTCGTTGTGGCGGCGGGTCATTTCCGCCTGGAGGCAGTCGGCGCAGTGGGCGCAGCGGATGCCCTGGACTTTGTTGGCGGCAATGGAGATGCCGATGCCCGTGGTGCAGATCACGATGCCCCGGTCACAGCTTCCCTCCGCCACGGCCCGGGCGGCGGCGCCGCCGAAATCGGGGTAGTCGCAGCTTTCCTTGGAGTGGCAGCCAAAGTCCTCGATCTCATGGCCGAGGCCCTTCAGAACCTTGATGACATGCTGCTTCAAATCATAGCCGCCGTGGTCACAGCCCAGCGCGATCTTCATGGTAGTATTCCCCCGTGCATTCAAATTTTGTGGCTTATATTGTACTCCAGATTTTCCAAAAAATCAATATGATTTTCGACCGCAAATTTGTTCTTTTCCGTTACAATGCGTGTCGGATGGGCTTCCGCCCCTCAAAGGTGCAAAAGCTCTCAAAGCCGCAGTCCCGCAAAAGCGCCTGCCGCTCCCGGACGGCGCAGCCCACAAATTTGGCGGAGTGGGCGTCGGTGCCCAGGGTGACGATGGGATCCGCCGCCATATCCTCATACAGCCGCAGCCACATCCCGTCCGGCAGGGGCGTACCGCCCCGGTTGGTGTTCAGCTCAAGGCCGATTTCCTTCCGCTTCAAAATAGAGAAGATGTCCGTGATCTCCCCGCCAAAGCGCTCCATGCTCAAATTCCAGCCCCGATTCTCGTTGAGATAGCGCAGGGGCAGCGTCAGATGGCCCAGCACGTCGAACTTCCCCCACTCTACCATGACCTTCACCCGGCCCAGGTAGTCGGCAATGCCGTCATAGGCCTCCTCCTCTGTCTTGGGGTCGAAATAGTAGAGATCCAGTCCCTGATAGCGCTTTGAGAGCATGTGGACAGAGCCGATGATAAAATCGAAAGGCGGCGCGTCCGCCAGCAGCTTCTCCGTGTGAGTGAAGTTCCAGCAGGCGTCTCCCAGCTCGATGCCCAGGCGCAGCTTGATCCGGTCTCCCATGGCGGCCTGGGCCGCTTCAAACTCCGCCGTCAGGGCGGACCAGTCATAGGGCCCCCGAAGGTCCGTGCTGGCCCAAACGATGGGCTCCACATGGTCGGTGAAGCAAAGCTCGTCCAGCCCCGCCTCGACGGCGGCCTCCGCCAGAGCGGTCATGGAATCCCCACCGTCTGGAGAGATCCGGGAGTGGACATGGTAATCCGCCAGGTACATGGTTTGGTTCACCTCTTTTTCTTGCCCTTGCCGAAGAAGCCCTTGCGCTCCTCATAGTTGTCGTCTCCCATGGTCTCGGCGAACTTCCGCAGGGCCTCCTTCTGCTCCTTGGTCAGATTCCGGGGAGTCTCAATGTACACGGTGACGTACTGATCCCCCCGGCCCCGGCCGTTGATGGAGGGAATGCCCTTGCCCTTGAGCCGGAAGGTGGTGCCGCTCTGGGTGCCCTCGGGAAGATCGTATTTCACCTTGCCGTCGATGGTGGGAATCTCCAGCTCCGCTCCCAAGGCCGCCTGGGTAAAGGTGATCGGCGCCTCGCAGAGGACGGAGGTGCCCTCCCGCCGGAAAAGCTCATGGGGCCGGACGGTAATGGTGATCAGCAGGTCCCCGGCGGGGCCGCCGTTCTTCCCGGCGTTGCCCTGGCCCCGGATGGAGATGGTCTGGCCGTTGTCGATGCCCGCGGGGATGCTGGCCTGAATGGTCCGGCGCTGCCGCACGGCCCCTGCTCCCCGGCATTCCTTACAGGGCTGGTGGATGATCTTCCCCTTTCCGCCGCAGCGGGTGCAGGGAGAGGAGGTGGCAAAGACCCCCATCGGCGTCTGCCGCCGGACCTGAACCGTGCCGGTGCCGTGGCAGTCGGGGCAGACCTCCGGCGTGGTACCCTCGGCGCAGCCGCTGCCCTGGCAGCTGGAACAGGGCTCCAGCCGCTCCACCGTAACGGCCTTCTCACAGCCGAAGGCCGCCTCCTCAAAGCTTAGGATCAGGGACAGACGGACGCTTTCCCCCCGCTGGGGGGCGTTGGGGTTGGTCCTCCGCCCGCCGCCAAAGCCGCCACCGAAGAAGCTGCCGAAAATATCCCCCAGATCTCCGAAGTCAAAGCCGCCGTCGAAGCCGCCGCCCGCGCCGAAATTGGGGTCCACGCCGGCGTGGCCGAACTGGTCGTACCGGCTCCGTTTTTCCTTGTCCGAGAGGATTTCATAGGCCTCGTTGACTTCCTTAAACCGGGCCTCCGCCTCCTTGTCGCCGGGGTTCAGGTCCGGGTGGCTGGCCTTGGCCAGCTTCCGGTAGGCCCTCTTGATCTCGTCGTCCGAAGCGCCCTTCTGCACGCCCAGAACTTCGTAATAATCACGTTTCTGTTCCGCCATATTGCCTCCTGCGAATAACGCCATTCAATGGGGCGGGGATTTCTCCCCGTCCCATTGAATAAAATAACGCTGTTTATTTCTTCTGCTCGTCGTCGTCCACAACCTTGTAGTCCGCGTCGTAGTACTGGCCCTCCTGGGCTCCGGCGTCGCCGCCGGGCTGGGCTCCCTGAGGATTGGCCTGCTGGTACAGCTTCTCGCTGACGGCGTAGAACGCCTGCTGGAGGGCCTCTGTATCCGCCTTGATGGCGGCGGTATCCTGGCCCTTCAGGGTCTCCTTCAGCTTGTCGAGAGCTCCCTGAACCTTGCCCTTGTCGTCGGCGGGGATTTTGTCGCCCATGTCCGCCAGGGTCTTTTCGCACTGGTAGACCATCTGGTCCGCCTGGTTCCGGGTCTCCACTTCCTCTTTCAGCTTCTTGTCCTGGGCGGCATACTGCTCCGCCTCCTTGACGGCCTTTTCGATGTCCTCTTTGCTCATGTTGGAGGAGGAGGTGATGGTAATATGCTGCTCCGTTCCGGTGCCCAGGTCTTTGGCCGAGACGTTGACAATTCCGTTGGCGTCGATGTCGAAGGTAACCTCGATCTGGGGCACGCCTCGCCGGGCGGGGGCGATGCCATCCAGGTGGAAGCGGCCCAGGGACTTGTTGGCGGCGGCCATCTCCCGCTCGCCCTGGAGGACGTTGACCTCCACGCTGGTCTGGTTGTCGGCGGCGGTGGAGAATACCTGGCTCTTTTTCACGGGGATGGTGGTATTCCGGTCGATGAGCTTGGTGCACACGCCGCCATAGGTCTCGATGCCTAAGGAAAGCGGGGTCACGTCCAGCAGGAGCAGGCCCTTCACGTCGCCGGTAAGGACGCCCGCCTGGAGGGCCGCGCCCATGGCCACGCACTCATCGGGGTTGATGCCCTTGAAGGGGTCGGAGCCGGTGAAGCCCTTCACCGCGTCCTGAACGGCGGGGATGCGGCTGGAGCCGCCTACCAGCAGGACCTTGGAGAGGTCGGAGGGCTTGAGGCCCGCATCGCTCATGGCCTGGCGCACGGGGCCCATGGTGGCGTCCACCAGATGGGCGGTGAGCTCGTTGAACTTCGCCCGGGACAGGGTGATGTCCAGGTGCTTGGGGCCGCTGGCATCGGCGGTGATATAGGGCAGGTTGATGTTGGAGGTGGTGACGCCGGAGAGCTCGATTTTGGCCTTTTCGGCAGCCTCCTTGAGGCGCTGCATGGCCACCTTGTCATTGGAGAGGTCCACGCCGTCGCTGCGCTTGAATTCGGCCACCAGCCACTTCATGACGCACTCGTCGAAGTCGTCGCCGCCCAGGCGGTTGTTGCCCGCCGTGGCCAGAACTTCGATCACGCCGTCATCAATGTCCAAAATGGACACGTCGAAAGTGCCGCCGCCCAGGTCGTAGACCATGATTTTCTGGGTCTGCTCCTTGTCCACGCCATAGGCCAGGGCCGCCGCCGTGGGCTCATTGATGATACGCTTGACGTCCAGGCCCGCGATTTTGCCCGCGTCCTTGGTGGCCTGACGCTGGGAGTCGGTGAAGTAGGCGGGGACGGTGATGACCGCCTCGGTGACGGTGCCGCCCAGATACGCCTCTGCGTCGGCTTTCAGCTTCTGGAGAATCATGGCGCTGATCTCCTGGGGGGTATAGTTCTTCCCGTCGATGCCCACCTTGTGGTCAGAGCCCATCTCCCGCTTGATGGAGGAGATGGTCCGGTCCGGGTTTGTGATGGCCTGGCGCTTCGCCACCTGGCCCACCATGCGCTCCCCGGTCTTGGAGAAGGCGACAACGGAGGGGGTGGTGCGGTTGCCTTCCGCGTTGGCGATGACGACGGCCTCGCCGCCCTCCATGACCGCCACGCAGGAGTTGGTGGTTCCCAAATCGATACCGATTACTTTAGACATAATGACAGCCTCCTGAAATATATGAAACTCTTATTTGAATTCTGATTTAATTGGCGACCTGCACCACCGCGTGGCGGATCACCCGGTCCCCCATGAGGAAGCCCGCCTGAAACACTTGGGCCACCTCGTTCTCGCCCAGATTCTCGTCGTCCACATGCATCACCGCCGCGTGCCGCTCCGGGTCAAAGGGCTGGCCCTGGGCCTCGATCTCCGCGACACCCAGCTTCTTCAAAAGCTCCTTGTACTGGGTGAAAATCATCTCCAGCCCCTTCTTGTGGGGATCGTCCTCCCCGCCGGGGGCCGCCGCCGCCCGCTCCAGGTTGTCGTACACCGCCAGGAATTCCTTGATGGTGTCCGCCTTGGCGTCCTGGTAGAGGGTCTCCTTTTCCTTGGCGGTGCGCTTGCGGTAGTTGTCGTACTCCGCCGCCAGCCGGGCGAGCTGATCCTTGGTGGTCTCCAGCTGCTTAACGGCCAGCTCCATCTGCTCCACCTGTGCCC
>CATOKC010000161.1 GCA_951800675.1 uncultured Oscillibacter sp. | reverse complement strand
CCAACCGACGTAGCGGCGGCGCAGAGGGCCACCCCCCGAAAGCTCCGGAAGAGACGCATGGCCGTCAGCGCCGGGAAGATCACCAGAGAGGAGATCAGCATGGCCCCCATCATCCGCATCCCCAGCACGATGGTCAAAGCCGTCAGAATGGCCAACAGGGCGTTGTACCGTTCCACCTTCAAGCCTGTGGCCCGGGAGAAGCTCTCGTCAAAGGTCACGGCAAAAATTCGGTGATAAAACAGGACAAACAGCGCCAGCACCGCCGTGCAAAGCACCACGGACAAGACCACGTCCGCCTGGCTCATAGCCAGGACACTGCCGAACATGTAGTTGTCCACATCCGTGGTCATGCCGGAGGTCTTGGAGATTACCAGCACGCCCAGGGCCAGGGAGGAGGCGCTGACCACGGCGATGGCGGCGTCGCTGTTCCACCGGGGGCTGTCCGCCACACGGAGGAGGAGAAAGGCTGCCGCCACCACCACAGGAATGGAGAAATACAGCGGCGTAAACCCCAGGGCCGCCGCCACGGCCAGGGCCCCGAAGGACACGTGGCTAAGACCGTCGCCAATCATGGAGTACCGTTTCAGAACCAAGGGCACCCCCAGCAGGGCGGCGCACAAACTCACCAGCACCCCGGCGATGAGGGCCCGCTGGATGAAGGGGAAGGAGAACATTTCCAATAAGCTCATTCCGAGGCCTCCTTGAAGCGCCTCCCATAGGGGGAGGCCAGATACTCCGCCGGGGTTCCCAGGAAGGTTCCCCCGTGGCCGATATGCAGGACGGTTCCCGCTTCCCGGAGGGCGGGCCGGAGATCATGGGTTACCATAACCACCGCCATGCCCTCCTTTTTATTCAAATAGCCCAAAGTTTTGTACAGGTCCTGGGCAGCGGCGGGGTCCAGACCGGTGACGGGCTCGTCCAGGATCAGGAGCCGCCCGGCGGCGCAGAGAGCCCGGGCCAGGAGCACCCGTTGCTGCTGTCCTCCGGAGAGGTCCCGATAGCTCTGGTTTTTCAATTCCAGGGCCCCCAGCTTCCCCAGGTTCATCAGCGCCTGGGACCGCTGAGCGGCGGAGTAAAAGAACCCCAAGCCCTTCCGGTTCAAAAAGCCGGAGAGGACCACCTCCTCCACCGTGGCGGGGAAGTCCCGCTGAGCCTTTGTCTGCTGGGGAAGGTAACCCACGGCTCCCCGCTCCAGCTCCGCCGCCCGTTCGATGGTCCCCGACAAGGGCGGCAGAAGCCCCAGAAGCCCCCGGAGCAGGGTGGACTTCCCGGAGCCATTGTCCCCCACAATACAGAGATAGTCTCCGGCCCGGATGTGCAGATTCAAATGGGTCAGGACGCTCTGACCCTCATAGCCCAGGGATAGGTCCCGGCAGACAATCAAATCGGTACGCTCCATGGTTTACCTCCTGGTTGACAATTGCCGTTATTTTACAGCGGAGCGGGCGAAACGTCAAGCGCTCCGCCTATCCCTGCCGCTCCGGCAGTTCCATCTCATGCTCCATGGGGATAAAACCGTATGCTTCATACAGCGGTCGCCCCATGGCGGTTGCCTCCAGAGAAATGGCCGCAACGCCCCGGCTCCTAGCCACTTGCACGAGAAGGCCCAGGGTTTTTCGGGCGATGCCCCTTCTCCGGTATTCAGGGCGGGTATACATATTCATGATATACGCGTTTGTCCCGCTGGGGTTGTGATAGGTGGGCATCACCTGAAAGAAGCTGACGCCGCCGGCACCCACAACGCGCCCTCCGTCCCATACCAGATATGCGGCGTGGCTATCGTCCAGAAGCGCTCTTTGATAATAGCGGCGGGTCTGCCGCTTTACCTCGCTCATGTCTGTACTACTGGGTAATCCGTTAGCGGCCCGCAGCACTTCCGCTCTTATGTCGGTTAAGATATCCAGGTCCGCAATACCCGCTTTTTGGTAGATCAAATTCATAGTCTGCCCCCTGTAGGCCGGTAATTGGTTCCAATTATACCGCTGTCCCGCCGGAACGTCAATGCTCCGCCATGGCGGAGCCAAAAGCCGACGGACGCTGCCAGAGGGATTCCCTTCTTGAATTGCCGCAGGCCCCGTGATAAAATCAAAGGGTCTACCGTTGTTTCCTACCAGAAAGGAGGCGGGTTCATGAATACCGCAGAATGGAAAGCCCTCTGGCTGGAGGAGGAAGCCCAGGCCCATATTCACGGCTGGGATTTCTCCCATCTTCAGGGCCGATTTGAGGAGGAACACGACCTTCCCTGGAGCTACCGGGCCCTGGTCCGGGAATACCTGCGGGGGGATATGACGCTTCTGGACTGCGACACCGGGGGCGGCGAGTTCCTGCTGTCCCTGGAACACCCCGCCTCCAACACCGCCGCCACAGAGGGCTATCCCCCCAATGTGGAGCTGTGCCGGGAAACTCTGCCGCCCTTGGGGATCGATTTTCGGGAGTGTGCCGATCCTTCGGCCATTCCCTTTCCTGACAGCTCCTTTGATAGAATTCTCAACCGCCACGGGGCCTTTGACCCGGCGGAGCTGTTCCGCCTTTTGAAACCCGGCGGTATATTCCTCACGGAGCAGGTGGGGGAGGACAACGACCGGGACCTGGTGGAACGGGTTCTCCCGGGAATTCCAAAGCCCTTTCCCCACAAGAATCTCCGGGAACAGCGGGCGGCCTTTGAGGCTGCGGGCTTCCAAATCCACCAGGGGGAGGAGGCTTACCGGCCTATTGTGTTCTATGATGTGGGGGCCTTCGTTTGGTTTGCCCGGGTCATTGCGTGGGAGTTTCCCGGCTTCTCCGTGGAGCGGTGCTTTGACCGTCTCCTGGACATGCAGGAGGAGCTGGAGAAAACCGGAAGGATTCAGGGGACCATTCACCGCTATCTGATCATCGCCGGAAAATAGAACCAGACAGGAGGCCTGTCCCATGGACAAGCGTACCCTTTTCAAACAATATTTCGGCCACAGCGAGTTCCGCCCCGGCCAGGAGCCCCTGGTGGACGCTCTGCTCAGCGGCCGGGACGCCCTGGGCGTCATGCCCACCGGGGCGGGAAAGTCCGTGTGCTATCAGCTCCCGGCCCTGCTGCTGCCAGGGCTGACCCTGGTGCTCTCCCCCCTCATCTCTCTGATGAAGGATCAGGTGGCGGCCTTGTCCCAGGCGGGTATTCCCGCCGCGTACATCAACTCCTCCCTGGACGCGGAGGAATACCGGGAGGTCTACCGCCGGATTCGCCGGGGGGACTGTAAGCTCCTGTACATCGCCCCGGAGCGCCTCCAAGCCGAGGGCTTCCGTCGCCTGTTGGAGGAGCTGCCTGTCTCCCTGGTGGCTGTGGACGAGGCCCATTGCGTCTCCCAGTGGGGCCAGGACTTCCGGCCCAGCTACCTGGAGATTGCGGAGCTGGTCCGCTCCCTGCCTGTCCGGCCCCCGGTGGGGGCCTTTACCGCCACCGCCACGGCGGCGGCGCGCCGGGACATCGAGTCCCTGCTGGAGCTCCGGGACCCCCTGCGCGTCACCACCGGCTTTGACCGGCCCAACCTCTTTTTCGAGGTGGTCCGAGCCAGGGACAAGGACCAGTGGCTCCACCGCTTCCTGGCGGAGCGGCCGGAGCAAAGCGGCATTGTCTACTGCGCCACCCGGAAGGCCGTGGACGCGGTATGCGCCTCCCTGCTGGCCCAGGGCGTCCCCGCCGCCCGGTATCACGCCGGCATGGAGGACCAGGAGCGCCGCCAGAGCCAGGAGGGCTTTGTCTACGATCAGGTCCGGGTCATGGTGGCCACCAACGCCTTTGGCATGGGCATCGACAAATCCAACGTGGGCTTTGTGGTCCACTACAACATGCCCAAGGACCTGGAGAGCTATTATCAGGAGGCGGGCCGGGCGGGGCGGGACGGCAGCCCCGCCCGCTGCGTCCTGCTCTACGCCCCCGGGGACGTGCGGACGGCGAAATTTCTGATTACCAACTCCCAGGAGACCCAGGAGGGAGACCCGGAACGCCTCCGCCGGGATCTTTTCCGCCTGGAGCGGATGGTGGCCTACTGCAAAACCGGCGGCTGCCTCCGGGCGGACCTCTTGGACTACTTCGGAGAGATTCACAAGGGAAACTGCGAGAACTGCGGCAACTGTGCCGGGGATTTTGTGGAGCGGGATATCACCGTGGAGGCTCAGAAAATCCTCTCCGCCGTGGCCCGGGTGGAAAAGCGCTATGCCTACGGTCTGGGCGCCGCCGTCATCATCAAGCTCCTCCGGGGAAGCCGGGACCGGCGGGTCCTCCAGTTGGGCTTGGACCAGCTCCCTACCCATGGGGCCTTGAGGGGGCTGGACCGGGACCGCGTCCAGCGGTACATAGACCATCTGATGGAGGAGGGCTACCTCCGCGGCGACGGGGAAGAGTACCCCGTCCTCCGGCTGACGGCCCAGGCCGGGGACGTGCTCTTTCGTGGAAAGCGGGTTTCCCTCCGGGAGCGGGCGCCGGAGGCGGCGCCCGCCGGGGGGACAGCCCCGCGCGCCGCGTCCCAGGAGGCGGACAGCAGCCTGCTGGCGGCGCTGAAGGCCCTCCGCTTCCGTCTGGCCCAGGAGGCGGGGGTTCCCGCCTACGTGGTCTTTTCCAACGCCGCGCTGGCGGATATGGCGGCTCTGCGGCCCCTGGACATGGAGGAGTTTTTGCGGGTTTCCGGCGTGGGCCGGGTCAAGGCGGAGCGCTACGGCGAGGCCTTTTTGAAGGCCATCCGGGACTGGCGGGCAGGGGTGGGGGAGTAGGCCGCTTCCCCGGAAAAAGGACCGCTGTCGAAAGGTTGGATAACTTTGGAAAATGCCGCTTTTTTACCTTAGATAGTATCCACAAAAATGCTGGTCCATTTCTTTAGAACTGTACAAATATGGTATACTCTTCTTGACGTGCGGCGGTCTCCTGTGCTAAAATACGGACGTATTTGCCGGAGGGCATGGCGGTCCACTCCCAAGAGAATTTTGGAAAGGGAGTACTCCCTTTTCCCGCGCTTTGCAAGCGCGGGAACCAGAGCTTTGGGGGGCCGTTGTACTTTTCGGGAAAACCAATCGAAAAGGAGAAAAGAAGTTATGAAGAAGTTTCTCGCGCTGACCCTCACCTTGGTTATGGCCCTGTCCCTGGCCGCCTGCGGCGGCGACAAGGGCGGCGAAACCACGCCTCCTCCCGCCGATGACCAGCAGCAGTCCCAGCCCGCCGACACCGGCTCTACCGGCGGCGACGAAAGCTACAACATCTCCGTCATCCTGAAAACCACCGCCTCCGAGTACTGGGGCTACGTGGTGGCCGGCGCCGAGGCCTATGGCAAAGAGCACCCCAATGTGACCGTCACGGTCAAGGGAGCCACCTCCGAAACCGCCTATGACGAGCAGCTGAACATGATCGAAACCGACATGAACAACGGCGACATCGACGGCTATGTCATCGCCCCCCTCCAGGCGGACATGGTGGGCAACATGATTGCCGGCCAAACCAAGCCCATCGTGGCGGTGGATACCGACATCGACGCCCCCGAGGTCCTCTCCTTTGTCGGCACCGGCAACGAGGCCGCCGGCAAGCTGGGCGGCGAAGCCGCCGCGAAGCTGGCCAAGGAGCGCGGCTGGGAAGAGATCAAGTGCATCGAGATCGCGGGCGTCCAGGGCGACTCCACCAACGAGGCCCGTATGGCGGGCTACAAGGCCGGTATCGAGGCCGCTGGCGGCACTTTCCTCTCTGACGAGGTCCAGTACGCCAACGCCGTGGCCGACCAGGCTGTGACCTGCATGGAAGCCATTATCCAGAACCACCCCGAAGGAATCGCGGTCATCTGCGCCAACAACGACGACATGGCCATGGCCGCCGCCCGTGCCGCCGCTGCCTCCGGAAACGAAAACTACAAGAACACCGTGTTCCTGGGCTTCGACGGCATCCAGTCCGCCTGCAACTCCATCCTCGCTGGCGAGGAGACCATGTCCGTCTGCCAGGAAGGCTATGAGATGGGCTACCAGTCCGTGGACGCCGTGGTCCGCGCCCTCCAGGGCGAGACCCTGGATGAGTTCATCGACGCGGGCGCCAGCATCGTCGATCCCGACACCGCCCAGGCCCGTCTGGAGCAGCTCCAGGGTTACCTGGCCTAATAACGTAAGCCGTACATCCCTTTTGAAATGAATGGAAGGGGCCCCGTTCCGGCTCCGCCGGATCGGGGCCCCCTTTCTCTTTTCCTGTCACATATTTCCAAAACCCAGTGTGTTGCGAAACCCCTGATTTCCAAGAGAATGAGGTGATTATTAGGTGGGCGAATACGTAGTTGAGCTGAAAAACGTAACCAAACGGTTCCCCGGCGTCGTGGCCCTGCACAATATGCAGCTGGCCGTGAAGCCGGGCGAGATC
>CATOKC010000160.1 GCA_951800675.1 uncultured Oscillibacter sp. | reverse complement strand
GTGTATTCGCTGGTTTTAGTTGAAATTTCGCTACCATCCGGATTTTTACCCCAAGTACCGCCATCAGCATCCCAAGTGACCGTGTACTTCTTAAGATTCCAGTCAGCAAGGAGCGTCAGGTCGCCAAAGGTGCCCGCAGGGACGGTGACAGTGATGACGCCGTTTTCGTTTTTGGAGTCAACAGGCTTGCTCTCATCGCTGCTCACCCAGCCGTTCAGCTCGTAGCCGCGGCGGGTGGGGGCGGGGTCGGGAGGAAGATTATTAAGCGGTTTATCGTCCTCCGCGTCATACTCATAGGCGTCCGCACTGGTCTTTGTTTTCTCTCCGTCATCCCACGCGCCGCCGTTGGCATCCCATGTGATGTCGTATGTATTGGGGTAAAATTTGCCCTGCACGAGGATATCTCCCAAACTATCTGCGGGAATGATAATAGTGGCCTCACCTGGAGAATCTGGAGTCGCATCCTCGAAAGAAACATTATTAGATGCAGACGTCACGCTTTCAATTTCCCACGTCATTCCATCTGCAACAGGGACCTTGACAATCAGCTGCTGCTCTGCTGGAGAAACAACATATTTTGTTACACCGAATTCTGTCCCGTCCTCTTCTTGTACCATGACATCGAAGGATTGGCCCTTCCAGTTGGCGATGTAAATAAGTGTACCACCCCTGCCCCCAGGAACAATAATATTGGGCAGCAGTGTATTACGGTCCTGCAATGTAGTCCACCCAAGGAAGTCATATCCGTCCTTAGAAGGATTACCGACCATCAGGACTTGGTCCTTAGCCGAGACTTTATATGTAACTGCGGGGAGCGGTGGATTTTCAAACAGCTGGGGATCATCGTTAAACTTATGACGGAAAGTGATCTCATTGGTACCAGTGCTATCTTCATCCCACCATGCGGTAAACGTGGTGTTGCTGTCTACTTGGATGGGATAGCCCTCTGGATAGACCACTTCCTTTCCATCGATCGTAACCAGCCAGCCGCGAAAGCTTTTCTCTTTTGGTGTTCCGCTTCCAGGGGGCATATAGACCGGCGCCTCAAATTTTGCATCTTTAAAATCCTGATCCGCTTGCTTTGGGAGGAGGAAAATGCTACCTTTGATCGTGGTCCGCTGAAAGGATGTTCCCTCTGTCGCTTCGCCGCGAGTAAACGTCAGAACGATAGGCCGGTAATTGTACACTGGTGTAATGCCTGCACTGACAATATCACTTTTTCCAGTACCTCCGATATCGTTCCACTGTTTTTCATCTCCTGTATACCGGACGATCGTACCATTTGCAATTCCAGCAAAAGCGCCACCTTCGATCGTCGTTACACTATCCGGAATCAATACGGTCTCCAGATTGGGACAGCCGGCAAAAGCGCCTGCGCCGATAGCGGTTACATCGTCAGAAATGATGATGTCCGTGATCTTATCCCGGTTTGCCGCCCAAGGGGCGCGGCCATCTTCGATAACGATTGGGCCCTTACCGACGATCGTTAGGGTCATCTTGGGATTGTTCGGGTCTGTCGTATCCTCTGTCAGCATCCAAGTAACACCCGGACCGCAGGTGCCGGACATGGCACTGCCCTGGTCCGACGTTTTGATCGCAACATCCTCCGGGATGTTCTCTAATCCGGAGATTTTGTTCCAATCCTCATCACTGCCGCTATAATTGATGCTTTTCAGACCAGAACAACCAGTAAAAGCATCCGTTCCGATCTTTTTCACTGAGTCAGAGATCGTAATATCCGACAAATTGACACATCCGGCAAAAGCGTTGCTGCCGATCGACTCTACACTGGAATTGATATCAACTGTCTTGATCTTTTCTCTATGCGCCGCCCACGGAACACCAGTGAGATCGGTATAATCATCCATTGGACCTGATCCAAAGATGAGCAGCCCTCCGGTGCTCTCTGTAAAGAGCCAACGTGCCCCCCCGCTCCCGCAGTTCCCGGAGACCGGCGGGTCCGCCGTTCCCCCGCTCGCCCACGCCGTTGGCATCAGCGACACCATCAGGCACAGCGCCAGCAGAGCCGATAAAAGTCTTTTTTTCATGGCAAGAAGCTCCTCTCGTTCCTAATAGGCATACCCCCGCAAGGGCCCTTTTTCACATCTCCTACCCTACCACAAAACCCGTCCCACTTCAATATGCCAAAGCCAAATTTGTGCAATATCTCCATTCCAATTTTTGGCGAAAGGAAGCCCCGGAGGGGGACCTCCGGGGCCATGTGCGCAGTCTGGGGGATTAGATGGCGGACATTCCGCTCTCGTCCACCTCGGCGGGAGCGCTCTCGCTCATCTCGGTGTACCAGGCGTTGTAAGCCTCCTCCTTCAAGGCGCTCTCGCAGGCGTAGTGCCAATAGGGGGTGTCGCCGTAGCCAACAAAGTACATGATATGCGCGCCGGTGCCGGCGTTGTAGACGATGCCGGTGTCGCCGCTCTTGCGGCCGTCCTCATAGCACCAGTCCTGGAAGGCGGCGACCATGCGGCCCTTGGGCACGTCCTCATAGAGGCCGCCGTTGTCCACACTGCCGGGGTCCTTGGAGTTCTCCTCCGCCAGCTTGGCGAAGCCCTCCTCGGTGCCGTCCCAGGTGTCCAGAATCTCCTGGGCCTTAGCGGTGAGCAGCTCCTCGGTGGCCTCCTCGCCCTCGCCCAGCTCCAGGCTCTCGGCGCTGACGAGGACGTGGCGGACATTGTACTCCAGGGTCTCGTCCCGCTCCCGGCCGTTGAAGATGACAACATAGTAGCTGCTGCCGGACTCATTCTCCAGCACCTCGGCGTCCCCGGTCTTGCGGCTCTCGTCGAAGAACCAGTTGCCGTAGAGGCTGTCGGTATAGGTCATCTCCGCGCTCTCGGAGTACCCGGCTTCGGCCTCGGTGGCCATGGACTCGATGTCCTTGCCGTCCTTGTAGGCCGCGAGGATTTCCTCAGCGGTCTCCTTGGCCTGCTTCATGGCCTCGGCCTTCTCCTCGTCGGTAGCGGCGACGGCGTTGCCGTCGGCGTCGGTCTTGGCCTCCGGGGTGCCGGAGAGGGTGACGAGGATGCCGTCCACAAGGTCATAGCTGTTCTTGTTCTCGCTGTAGTACGTCCCGATCTCGTCGTCGGTGTAGGAGAGTTCAGCATAGTAGTCGGTGGCGAACTTGTTGGCCAGCAGGTAGTCCTTCAGGCAGTCCTCATAGATGGAGGGGGTGACGGTGGAGCCGTACACGGCGCCCACGTAGGCCTTATAGCCGTAGCCGTTGGACTTGGCGGACTCCTTGAGGCTGTCCACGGTGTTGTTGAAAGCCTCCATCTCCTCCTCGCCCAAGGTGACGCCCGCCTCCTGAGCGGCCTTCTTGGCGGCGTGGACAAACTGCATGTTCTCCACGGCTGCGCTCTTGAAGTAGTCGTCCCAGGTCTGGGTGTCGTCATAGCTCTGGTCCTTGAGGGGGGTGTTGGTGTCCAGCATCCCGAAAGCCATGGCGTAGTAGCCGTTCTGACTGTTGATAAAGTTCTGATAGGCGCTGTGGTAATAGTAGGAGGCCTGGGCCACACTGTAGCTCTCGCCGCCGATGGTGACGGCGGTCTTGTTCCGCTCCAGAATGCCGGAGTTGTAGACCACCAGGAAGACTGCCAGGGCCACGAAAAGGACACCCAGGGTGCCGTAGAGGATGTTGGTCTTGCGTGCGTCGGCTCTGGCTTCGGCCTCACGGGCGGCCTTGGGGTCCGCGGTACTGCCGGGGGTCAGCTCCTGACGCTTTTTCTTTTCTCTTGATGCGCTCATAGGTTCGTTCATTCCTTCCCAAATTTTCTGCTCCTCCCGCCCCGCGGGAACAGCGGTATCATGTTGTATTTGCCGCACAGGAGGGCCCTGTCTGCGGCCAACTTCCCCTAGTATACTCGATATGCCGCCGTTTCGCAAGTAAAAGTTGCGCGGTTGGTGTAAATATTTTATGAATCGGGGGGAGGCGCCTTAAATCAAAGCCCGAGCCGCTTTTTTCCCCTTGGGTAGGGCCGCTCCTCATCCGTGAGGCCCAGAAGGTAATCCACGCTGGTCTGATAAAACGCGGCGAGACGCGCCAGCAGTTCGTCCGGCCACTGCTGGGCCCCTGTCTCCAGGTAGCTGTATTTCCGCTGTGTGATTCCGATCGCCTTTGCCACTTGCGCCTGGGTCAAGTCCCCATCCACACGGAGGTCTTTGATTCGTGTTTCCATCTTACTTATCACCCATGATAGAGAATACGGTAGATGGAAATTGTCTATTGCATTTCAGATAAATTCTATCTATAATAAAATAGCGGGGATACAGAAAAATCAAAAGCATCTGAAACGTCTGCAAAAGGGGCTGGAAGGCGAAACAGATTCTTAGGGAGCCCATTTGCCCCTGTCAGGAAAACGGGCGAAACTTCCCGCCCTTCTTTGGGACACCTCCCTCCGGACGAACACGGCCCCGGGGCATCCGCCTCGGGGCCTGTCCATATTTGCAGGTCAGTCGCCGAAGCTGATGCCCAGGAGCCGGGCCTCCTTGACGATGGAGGAATCGGGGTCTACCATCTTCAGCTTTCCGGCCACGTCCTCCAGGGGGACCTTCACGATCTCCCGGTTCTTGTAGCCCACCATGAAGCCGTACTCGCCCCGCATGATCATTTCCCCGGCCTCGCTGCCCAGGCGGCTGGCGAAGACCCGGTCATAGGGGCAGGGACTGCCGCCCCGCTGGGTGTGGCCGGGCACCGTGACCCGGACCTCCAGGCCGCAGCGCGCTCCCAGCTGCTCGGCGATCTCGTAGGACACGGAGGGATACTTGTAGCTGGCCATCTTCTTTTTATATTCCTTCTTGCTCAGGGCCGCGTCCTTCCTGGAGATGGCCCCCTCCGCCACGGCGAGGATGGTGAAGCGGCTGCCGCCGTCGTGGCGGGACTTGATCTTCTTGGCGATCTTGTCGATGTCGTAGGGGATCTCGGGAATCAGGATGATGTCCGCGCCGCCGGCGATGCCGGCGTTGAGGGTCAGCCACCCCACCTTGTGGCCCATGACCTCCACGATGAAGATGCGCCCGTGGGAGGCGGCGGTGGTGTGGATGCAGTCGATGGCCCCGGTGGCCACGTCCACGGCGGACTGGAAGCCGAAGGTCATATCCGTGCCCCAGAGGTCGTTGTCGATGGTCTTGGGCAGTGTGATGACGTTGAGCCCCTCCTGCCGCAGGAGATTGGCGGTCTTATGGGTGCCGTTGCCCCCCAGGATCACCAGGCAGTCCAGCTGGAGCTTGTAGTAGTTCTGCTTCATGGCCGCCACCTTGTCCACGCCGTCGGGCCCCGGGACCTGGATGGTCTTGAAGGGGGTGCGGCTGGTGCCCAGGAAGGTGCCGCCCTTGGTGAGGATGCCGGTGAAGTCGGCGTAGGTGAGGAGCCGGAAGCGGCCGTAGATGAGGCCCTGATAGCCGTCCTGGAAGCCGTAGATCTCCACCTTCTCGTTGGCGTTGAGCATGGCCTTGGCCACGCCCCGCATGGCCGCGTTGAGGGCTTGGCAGTCCCCGCCGCTGGTGAGCATTCCGATGCGTTTCATGTCGATGATCCTCCTTGTTCGTTCTCGGGGACGCGCCCCGTTGATTCCTGCCCCCTATTATAGCGCGTCCCGTTTTCAGATACAAGAAAAACTTATGGAAAATTTTAGGGCTCCTGCCGGGCGATATGGGCGGCGATCCTCTGCATGATCATATCCAGGGCCACCAGGTTGTGTCCCCCCTCCAGGACGATGATGTCCGCGAAGCGCTTGGAGGGCTCCACGAACTGCTCATGCATGGGCTTGACGGTGGCCAGGTACTGCTCCACCACCGACTCGATGCTCCGTCCCCGCTCCCGCACGTCCCGGAGGACCCGGCGGAGGATGCGGACGTCCGCGTCGGTGTCCACAAAAATTTTGATATCCATCAGCTCCCGGAGGGCCGGGTCCTGGAAGATGAGCAGGCCCTCGACGATGACCACGCAGGCGGGCTCTATAAGGATGGTGTCCTCCGTGCGGTCGTGGTCGGTGTAGGAGTAGACGGGGCAGCGGACGGCATGCCCGTTTTTGAGGTCTTGCAGGTGGCGGATCATGAGGTCCGTCTCGAAAGCGTCGGGGTGGTCGTAGTTCTGACGGCATCGCACCTCGAAGGGCATACCGTGCTGGGCCCTGTAGTAGTTGTCGTGGTAGATGACGCTGACAGCGCCGCCGAAGCGCTCTTTGATGTGGGCGGTGAGGGTGGTCTTGCCGCTGCCGGTTCCTCCGGCGATGCCGATGAAGATCGTCTCTGGCATGGTGGGGCCTCCTTCCTGAAATCACTGCCTCTATTATAGCGGATTCTGGGGGAATTGCAAGAAAAATGGTGGGCCGCGGACATCCCGAATGACCACATCGGACATTTTCCGGGCTGCGTGTCAAAAAACCTATCCAAAATCCTGGAGAAGTGGTATAATAAAGACAA
>CATOKC010000159.1 GCA_951800675.1 uncultured Oscillibacter sp. | reverse complement strand
AAACCGCCCCACAACCACTGGTTCTGGACTCCTTTCTCGGGGCCGCCCTTGGGCGGCCGCCTCGGCGGGGGAGGAAAGGGCCGTGCGGCGGGGTTTCTGGCTAGGCGAAGCCTCCGAAGTTTCGGCCCTTCTTCTGCCGCTCTGGTACTTGTGGAAGTCCGGCTGACGCCCTTTTAAAGGGGTACTGCCTGCAAGGGGCACGTGGTCTAACGGTACGTTTTGCAAACTTGCGCTCTTTAAGGGGTCAGGCGGGGCCTGATGTGCCGCGCCGGAAGGTGAGATATCCTTCAAGGATCAGCGCCGCGGCTACGGCGTCTACCGTCTTCTTTCGGGCTTTCGCACGCTTCCCGGCGGAAGCCAGGATGTTATGTGCGTCAATGGTGGTCCGCCGCTCGTCCCACAAACGCACAGGAAGGGAGAACCGCTCCTCCAGCACATGGGAGAAGGTCTCCGCCTTCTCCGCCCGGAGCCCCAGGGTGCCGTCCATGTTCTTAGGATACCCAAGAACGAGCTCCTCCACTTCATACTCCGCGATGAGCTCCCCCAGCCGCTGGATGACCGCCTCCTCCTTCCGGGAGTGGATCACTTCCGTATACCCGGCCAGCAGGCCGGTGAGATCGGAGACCGCCGCCCCCGTGTGGGCGTCTCCGTAGTCGATGGCTAAAATACGCACAGCTTGCCTCCTTTTGCTGCCTGTTTCGCGGCCGAAGCCGCATACCGCACCATTATACAATATTTCCCCAGGAAAAAAAAGTAGGTGAATTGTAAAATTTCTGTTGACCTTGGGCAGAATTGGTGATATAGTATCCATACCTGTGGAAATGGGGCTTTCTTTTTGCGCGCTTTTCGCTTCCGCGCGACAGGACTTCCCCTTCCCAACAGGGAGGCAATCGAGGCCTCCCGCCGTCCCACGGAGGGCCGGAGGCCGGTACAGGCCGGAAGAGCCTGCATACATGTATAAGGAGGTGCCGTTAGGAATGCGCGTAAAGATCACCCTGAGATGCAACGAGTGCAAGCAGAGAAACTACAACACGGTCAAGAACAAGAAGAACGATCCTGACCGACTGGAGATGAAGAAGTACTGCCCCTTCTGCCGGAAGCACACGGTCCACTCTGAGACCAAGTAAAGCAAGTAAGGAAAGGAACATTCATCATGGCTGAAGAAAAGAAAGTCAAGAAGGATCGGGGCCGCTGGTTCCGTGAAATGAGAACCGAACTGAAAAAGGTCGTATGGCCTGCCCCCAAAAAGGTCGCCAAGAATACCGGGACGGTCGTCCTCTACAGCATCATCTTCGGCGGCTGCATTTGGATCTTCGACGCCGTCGCCGGCCTGTTTATCAAGACCCTGCTGAGCCTGTTCGCCGCGTAAGAGGGCGAAGGGAAATGTCTGATAACGCAAGGTGGTATGTCGTCCACACCTACTCCGGCTATGAAAACGCCGTAAAGACCACGATCGAGAAGTTCGTGACCAACCGCCATCTGGAAGACCTCATCGTGGAGATCCAGATCCCTCTGGAGACCGTCACCGAGATCAACGAGAACGGCGTGGCCAAGGAAGTGGAACGGAAGATCTTCCCCGGCTACGTGCTCATCAAGATGGTGATGACCGACGATACCTGGCACCTGGTCCGCAACGTGCGCGGCGTGACCGGCTTCGTCGGCGAGGCCAACAACAAGCCCATCCCCCTCTCTGACGAAGAGGTCATCGAGTGGGGCATGGAGAAGCACGAGATCGTGGTGGGCTACAAGGTAGGCGATACCGTCCGCATCAGCGACGGCCCCCTGGAGTCCTTCAGCGGCATCGTGGAAGAGATCGACGCGGAGAAGAACAAGGTCACCGTGGTCGTCTCCATGTTCGGCCGGGAGACCCCTGTCGAGATGGAGCTGGAGCAGGTGGAGCTGGAACACGAAGCATAATACTTTCCGACCGGAAGCGGCCCCCTGGCCGCCCGGCACCGTGGGAGGAGCCCGCCGTGGAGCGGGTTCCGCCACCACCACATTTTATCAAGGAGGTGCCTACACATGGCACAGAAAGTCGTAGGATACGTCAAGCTGCAGATCCCCGCGGGCAAGGCAACGCCCGCTCCCCCCGTCGGCCCCGCCCTGGGCCAGCACGGCGTCAACATCGCCGCTTTCACCAAGGAGTTCAACGAGCGCACCAAGAATGATATGGGCATGATCATCCCCGTCATCATCACCGTGTACTCCGACCGCTCCTTCACCTTCATCACCAAGACCCCTCCCGCGGCGGTCCTCATCAAGAAGGCCTGCAACATCGAGTCCGGCTCCGGCGTGCCCAACAAGACCAAGGTGGCTACCATCAGCAAGGCCGACGTGCAGAAGATCGCCGAGACCAAGATGCCCGACCTGAACGCCGCCAGCGTGGAATCCGCCATGAGCATGATCGCCGGCACGGCCCGCAGCATGGGCGTCGTCGTGGGTGAATAAAGGAGGGCTTGAGAGATGTTTAGAGGCAAGAAATATCAGAACAGCGCCAAGCAGATCGACCGTGCTGCCCAGTACGAGTCCAAGGAGGCTTTCGAGCTGATCTGCAAGACCGCTTCCGCCAAGTTTGATGAGACCGTGGAGCTCCACGTGAAGCTGGGCGTTGACTCCCGCCACGCCGACCAGCAGGTCCGCGGCGCCGTGGTCCTGCCCCACGGCACCGGCCGTACCGTCCGCGTCCTGGTGTTCGCCAAGGGCGACAAGGCCGACGCCGCCCGTGAGGCCGGCGCCGACTACGTGGGCGAAATGGACATGGTCGAGAAGATCCAGAAGGAAAACTGGTTCGACTTCGACGTGGTCGTGGCCAGCCCCGACATGATGGGCGTTGTGGGCCGTCTGGGTAAGGTGCTGGGCCCCAAGGGTCTGATGCCCTCCCCCAAGGCCGGTACCGTCACCCCCGACGTTGCCAAGGCCGTCCAGGAGGTCAAGGCCGGTAAGATCGAGTACCGTCTGGACAAGACCAACATCATCCACTGCCCCATCGGCAAGGTCTCCTTCGGCGCTGAGAAGCTGAACGACAACTTCAACACCCTCATGGGCGCCATCATCAAGGCCAAGCCCGCCGCCGCCAAGGGCCAGTATGTGAAAAGCTGCGTGACGGCCTCCACCATGGGCCCCGGCGTCAAGGTCAGCACCGCCCGTATGGTCTGATCTGTCTCATAGGATGACGAAAAGCTCCAGGTCTGCGGACCTGGAGCTTTTTTGCCGCCCCGCGGCCGGTGGATATCTTCAGGGGCGGTCTCCCAGCTGCAAGACCACCGTAATGGTGCGCTGCGCGCCGCCGCCCTCGGTGACCGTTACCTCGGCCTCCTGGATGGTGACGTCCCCCGGTTCCCAGGTGACGCGGACCTCCTCCGGCGCGGAGGGGTCGATGGCGACCCCCAGCGTAACGGGCCCGCCCGCCGCCTGGGGGTCGCCGGGAAGCACCCTGCATCCGAGAAGGACCAGGGAAGCCAGGCCCAGCAGGAAGAACGTCAAGCCCCGTTTGATCTGGAGAGTGCCCATAAGTTTACATCCCTTCCGTCTTGTGTAGAATTGTAATCGCAACCGCACCTATAATACACCTTTTAAATCCATATGTAAAGAGGAATATATACTAAAAATCCTCGATAAAGGAGCGGGTTCGATTTATACTATACAGGAACGGAGGGGCGGAATATGGATTATTTGAGTTGGTTCCCCGAGAGGATCGCGGAGCTGCGGATACAGAAGGATGTTTCCGCCCGGGATATGAGCCTTTCCCTGGGGCAGAGCGCCAGCTATATCAACAAGATCGAAAATGGCCGCATCCTGCCGTCTATGGCCGGATTTCTCTATATCTGCGAGTACTTGAACATCACGCCCCAGCAGTTTTTCGACACGGACGCCCGCACGCCCGCACGGGCCCGGGAGCTCCAGCGGCAGCTGGAGCGGCTCACCCCCGCTCAGGCAGAGCATATCCTCCAGGTGGTCCGGGACCTGGGAGAAAAAAATTGAAAAATCGGGGAAAAATGTGAATTTGCCCTTGACAAATCTGGAATATATGAGTATACTATATGTTGCGTTCCAAAGACAGCAGGTGGGCCCCGCCCGTAAGTCCTGCCGAGGATTGCCAATCAGTTTTGATTAGCACGGTCCTTGCGTCTTGAGGCAGGGACCGTTTTTCCTTTTCTTGAACGCACCTGATATCCCAGCGAAATCTAATGGAGGTGAAAACAAGAATGCCTAATGCAAAGGTTCTCAGCGAGAAGCAGGCCGTTGTGGCCGATCTGACCAATAAGCTGCAGAACGCCGCCGCCGGTGTGCTGGTGGACTACAAGGGCATCACTGTGGCCGAGGACACCGCTCTGCGCGCCGAGCTGCGCAAGAACAACGTCGAGTACGCCGTGGTGAAGAACACCCTGCTCCAGTTCGCCGTCAACAACTGCGGCATGAACGAGCTGGACAGCCTGCTCAACGGCGCAACCGCCCTGGCGATCTGCCATGACGACCCCGTAGCCCCCGCCCGGGTGGTCAACGACTTCGCCAAGAAGATCGACGGCCGCTTCGAGATCAAGGGCGGCTTCATGGATGGCAAGGCCATGCCCCTCGACGAGGTGATGGCGCTGGCCAACATCCCCCCGCTGCCCGTCCTGCAGGCCCAGGTCCTGGGTACCATGCTGGCCCCCATTTCCGGTCTGGCCTGCGTCCTCAAGCAGATCGCCGAGAAGCAGGGCGCCCCTGCCGAGGCTCCCGCCGAAGAGGCCGCCGCGGAGTAAGCGGCGCGCGATCCCCACAAAAAATCTATATTTTACTGAAACATTATCAGGAGGTAACTAACAATGGCTAGTGAGAAAGTCACCGCTATGATCGAAGAAGTTAAGGCCCTCACCGTTCTGGAGCTGAGCGAGCTGGTCCACGCTCTGGAGGAGGAGTTCGGCGTTTCCGCCGCCGCCATGGCCGCTCCCGCCGCCGGCGCCGCTGCTCCCGCTGCTGAGGAGAAGACCGAGTTCGACGTGATCCTGGCCGGCTTCGATGCCGCCGCCAAGATCAAGGTCATCAAGGTCGTCCGCGAGATCACCGGCCTGGGCCTGGCCGAGGCCAAGGCTGTGGTCGAGGGTACCCCTAAGGCCCTGAAGGAAGGCCTGTCCAAGGACGAGGCCGAGGAGATGAAGAAGAAGGTCGAAGAGGCCGGCGGCAAGGTCGAGCTGAAGTAAGAGACCGGAATTTCATAACGTCCAGGAAGGCCCGCAGCAGATCGCTGCGGGCCTTTTTTGTAGTCAAACAAAGCATTTTACAAAAGGGTGTGCATGGGACAGTCCTCCGGCGGCATAGACTCCTGATGAGAGAGGGGGGAGCGTCATGCAGTGCAGATTGGTAGAGCTGCGGTGCAAGGAGGTCATCAACATCTGCGATGGCTGCCGTCTGGGCTATGTAGGGGACGTGGAGGTGCTGCTGCCGGATGGCAGGGTGGCGGCGCTGGTAGTGCCGGGGCCCTGCCGGTTCTTCGGCCTGTTCGGCAGGGGGGAGGAGTTCTATATCCCCTGGGAGTGCATCAAACAGGTGGGGGACGACATCATCCTCATCGACAAGCCCGTCCAGCGCCGTCCGCCCTACAAGCGCCAGCGCAGGCGGTCTCCATTTTAATACTAATCCCTCATAAAGCACTTTAAAATTGAGGCAAGAAGCAGTATACTGAAGCAGGGTGAAAAAATGTAGCGATATAGCGAAGAAGACAGGGAGATCATATCAGCAGCGCGAAAAAAGAATAGAGATAAGCAAGCGGAAAAACGACTGTATGCGCTGGAGCTGAGAGCAGCGGGAAAGAATGCGGAGGAAGTGTCGTCGGCGACCGGGTTCTATAGTGCGTATATAACGCAGCTCACCGAAAAGTACCGATCAGGAGGGATAGAGGCAATATCCGGTAACCATTACGGCAGAAAGCGTCGGAACATGAGTGAAGAAGAGGCGTCACTGCTGGAGCCATTCCGTGAGAAAGCAGAAAAAGGAGAGATCGTAGAAGTATCCGAAATCAAAGCCAGCTATGAGCAGGCGGTAGGACACAGAATAGGCGGCAGTCAGATCTACTATGCACTACACCGTCATGGCTGGAGGAAAGTGATGCCTTGGAGCAAACATCCGAAAAAAGCCAGTGAGGAGGTCATAGCGGCCTCAAAAAAAATGAAAGAAAAAGTGAGGGAATTGCAGGCGGAAATCCACAATCACAGTGGAAATGGTGGAAAGGTGCACCTGATGTTCCAGGATGAAGCCGGTTTCGGAAGGATCAACGAGCCCAAATACTGCGGGTGTGAACAGGGGACCCGTCCCAGTGTACCCTGCCACCATATCCGGGAGTACCGATACGCCTATGGAGCGGTGAAACCTCTGACCAGTGAATCCTGCTTCCTGATCATGCCCTATTGTAATACAGTATGTATGAATCTGTTTTTGAAGGAATTGTCCAACCAATTCCCTGACGATATCATTCTGCTTTGCTGTGATGGCGCTGCCTGGCATAAATCAAAAATGCTGGACATCCCGGAAATCATTGTCTTTTTTACATTCCTCCCTATACTGAACAGCCCAGTAAAACCGGAGAATAGACAAAAGCCCCCAGATGTAGGAAAATAGGACTACATCAGGGGGTGTACTATATGTCAAGGAGATACACGCATGTACAGGAGCTATTGCCAGAAATAAAGGCAATGTTGTCAGAAGGAA
>CATOKC010000158.1 GCA_951800675.1 uncultured Oscillibacter sp. | reverse complement strand
ACCACCGAGGAATGTCCTCCCGCTCTCGCACTCCGATCCAGCACAGCCAGCTTACCAGACAGTGAACGGAAGGAAATAAGTTCACCGGAGCATCTACCTGATACAGAAAACGCACCAGTCCCTCCCACAAACCATTCCCTTCTACAGCCGGGCGGACGTTGGTGGTAGGCAGAAGAAGAAAACAGACCAGGCAGACTGCTTTTGCAAGAAAATCGGCGCAAAAAAAGCGGTAGGCCAGCAGCTTCTTCTGCCGGGCGCTGAGCACATAGCTTCCCGCCCAAAACAGAAAACAGAGGAGGTAGATCGACACTGTCCAGGGCAGGAAGGGGATTGCCCGGTCAATCAGCAGGGTCCAGTCATGGTGATATCGTTCTTGCGCCAGCCAGCCGCCCCCATAGTAGACGGCCTGATTCCAAATGGCTGCTGTCAGAGGCAGCAGCCAGGTCCGCATCTGCGGAGTTGAGCATCTCATACCGTTCATTCCAAACTTCCTTTTGTGCCAATCCACATCCCCTGGGTCACGCGGTACTCTTCATTCCGATTCAAAGCATCACGGATATGGGGAAGCAAATATATCCGGTTTTTTTGAAACAGCAAAACAATGGTGGACCCGGCCAGTTCAAACCGGCCTTTTTCCATCCCCTTAAAGACTCTGGTCTCCTCCCAATGATTGAAGATACCGCCCACAATCAGGGCCCCCACCTCCGTCTGCACCACCGGCCCGAAATTCTCGGTAGCCATCAGGGTCCAGCACCGGCGGTTGAGGGAATAGACCGGATATCGCTCACAGGCCAGAGGCTGGACGCTGTGAAGCGCGCCGGAAATGTAGTGGTTTTCGCCCTGGTATCCGTCATCAATATAGCAGTAGTGGTGGTAGTCTGAGGGACACAGGCGAAAAATCAGGCATTCACCGCCGTGATAGCTTTGGGCCAATTCCTCATCCTGGAGCAGATCGGCAAGATGGTAACAGGAATCCTTGATGACAAAGCTGCTGTCCTCCCAAATGGGACAGACGGAAAGCCAGCCATCACAGGGACTGATCAAGTGAGCCGGTTCCAAGTCAATGGTCACCGCATCTCTCGACCGGGCAAAGAAATCCCGGAAAGAGCGGAATTCTTTTTTCTGTCGTTGGTTCAGAGGAACGCCGTTCCGCTTTGCGTACCAACCCGCCAGGGGGCGGGACAGCGGGGAACAGAGGAACCATACCGCCAGCTGGTCGGCGTGGGTATGCAGAATTAATTTGAGAATACCCCTTCCCGGTGTGGTACCGTAGAGAAGGCGGACCGCCAAGGAATTTTTGTTCACAGGTCCACCCCCGCCAAAAGGATCAGCAGCTCCGCACCCCCGCACAGCAGCATCCCGATTTTTCCCATGAGGGCGGGTTTTTTCAGCCGAAACGGGGTGAGGAACATACCTCCCATGACCAGCAGCGCGGCGGGCCCCGCCTTATCCAGCGGCCAGCTCCACCTTTGTCCCAGTCCCATGAGAGCGGGAATCATCAGGGCCGCTGTCGTGACAGGCAGGCCGTAATAGACCGACCGGCCGCCTGACTCTGTGTCCTGCCGTTCTTCTTCATCCACGTTGAACCAGGCCAGGCGGATCAGCGCACACAGAAGATAGAGGCCGGATATGTAGAAGCTGAGATCACTCCCTGCCGATACCGTGTAAACGATAACCGCAGGCAGAGCGCCGAAACAAATCAAGTCACTGAGCGAGTCGATCTGAATCCCAAACCGCTTTTCCCGCAGGGAACGATCCGTTTTCGTGGAGGCAATCTTGCCATCGAACATATCGCACACCCCGGCCAGCATCAGACAGAGCAGCGCGCTGTTTAAATCGCCGTGGAGGGCCAGTGTTATGCCGGTGTAGGCCACCAGCATTCCAAAGTAAGTCAAGATCACCGTGTAGTTGTAGACGCCAAGCAGCATAGAATATTCCTCCTCAATCTTTTTTTACACAAGGTAAGCAAAAAACAGGCAGTAGGCCAGGATGCACCAGGGTTTACCCAACACAATGATCCAGGTGAACCGCCGGGTGGACATACCGGTAAGGCCGGAGAAGTAGCACAAAAAATCGTCCGGGGCCAGAGGAAGCAGGATAGCCAAAAACAGCACCACAGTGTAGCTTTTCCTGGTATTCACCCAGTCCACCCATTTTTGGTACTTCTCCATCGGGACCATCAGCCGGACCAGTTCCACTCCGAACCGACGGGCCAGCAGGAAAGCAATGACAGACCCGGCACTGATGCCGATGTAGTTGCACCAAAAGCCCCCCGCCGCTCCGAACATTCCCGCTCCCACGATACAGCCCAAAAAACCGGGCAGCACCGGAAGGATGACCTGAATGGCCTGAATCGTGATCAGAATGACAGGAGCGAATACCCCAAAGGTGGCGATATAAGCCTGTAGGGTTTCCACAGAGTTGAAATGTCCTGCCAGATATCCTCTCACCACAAACACTCCGGACAACAGAAGCAGAAGGGCCAGTATGACAACTAGGATATTTTTCAGTTTTGCCGCCTTTTGAACCATAAGCAAAATCTCCGTTTCCCTTTTGTGGCACTCAGTATAAAAGTAAAATCTGAATTTTACCCTGAACAAGTTCTGAAGAAATCTGAATTTTACCGGCAAAAAGCGACCGGCCAGCAAATCGCTTTACTGGCCAGCCGCTTTTCCGATATTTGATTTATCCCTTAGCCGCGCTCAATTCCCGTTTCACCTGCGCCAGCTTCTTTTTCAATTCCGTGGCTTTCTCACTGTCCCCGCAGGACTTGATCTGCTGTTCCAGCCGCTTTTTTCGGGTTTCCAGCACTTTGGAGCTTGTTTTGCCTGAAAGCTGGCTTAACTCCGGTTTTTTCTCTGTCTCCTGCTCAGAACTGGCTTCGCGGGTTCCGGTATCCTCTGTAGGTGCGTCAAATTTGATTTGAACGCCGCCATTTTCATCCGACACCGGCTGATAGTGACCGTAGGACTCCTTGGGCTGTTCCGGGATGTACCGGTCATATTTGGGCTGCTGGGCTTTGCTGGCCGGGCTGACCTTTTCGGGTGTAACCGCCTCAACGCCTGCCGCCTTTTGGACGGGAGCGGCTTCCTTTACTGCCGCCTCCTGCTGAATCTTGTTCATAGAAATCGTCTGGGCATCCATAGGTATTACCTCCTTTAATTTTGGAGGCTTCAATATAGCATAGAATCCTGAATCATTCTCTTAAAAATTTCTGAAGAAATCTGAATTTTTTCGTTCCCCACTACCCAATCGCCATCCCACCCGGTATAATGAAGCGGAACCGTCATAAGCGAGGTATGTGCGAAATGGACAGACAAAAAATACTGCTTGCGGATGATGACCCGGAGATCCGGGAAGTCCTTCGCCTGCTGTTGACCAGCGAGGGCTATGAGACAGCGGAGGCCTCCAGCGGGGAGCAACTACTGGATCTGTTGGATGATACTGCCGACCTGGTGATCCTGGATGTGATGATGCCGGGAATGGGGGGCTGCGCCGCCTGTGCGGAAATACGCAAGCGGTCGGCGGTGCCGGTGCTGTTCCTTACCGCCAAGGGCCAGGACTCGGACAAGACCTTGGGCTTTTCCGTGGGCGGGGACGACTATCTGGTAAAGCCCTTTTCTTACACGGAGCTGATATCCCGTGTAAAGGCTATGCTGCGGCGGTACTGCGTCTATGGAGCCAAGCAGGGAGAAACCGCCGGCCTGATCCGGTGCTGCGACAACGTGGAGATCGACCCAAGCCGATGCCAAGTGCTGGTGGACGGCCGGGAGGTGATCCTCACCGACACGGAATACCGTATCCTCCACCTGCTGGCTTCCAATCGGAAGAAAATTTTTTCCGCACAGAATATCTACGAGAGTATCTGGAACGAGCCCTACTTTTATACCTCCAACAACACGGTGATGGTTCACATTCGCAATCTACGCCGCAAGCTGGGGGACGATCCCCAGAACAGCCGGACGATCCGTACCGTCTGGGGAAGGGGGTACCGCATTGAGTAGGCGTATCACCGGGAGTCTGAGCGCCCAGCTGTTCTGCGGAGTACTGCTGTCTCTGCTGGCGGCGGCAGCGGCCTTTGTCCCATGTTTTCTGCTGGGGGATTATATCCTGTCCCACACCGTCTATGGAAAGCCCTTTATGGATCGAATGGCGGATCAGCAGTTTGGCAAGCTGCAAACCTATGTGGAGCAGGAGAGCATCACAGTCAAAAACCTTCACCGCCTGAACGCCTGGTGTGGCCGGGGGAATCAGGTATATCTCACGATCTACATGGACGATGCCGTCCTCTATGATTGCTCCGCCTCTGCTGAGGATACCCTGGATCCGGAAGAATACAGCCCTGCGTGGGAGAACCCGGAGCGGGAATACGACCTGATCCTCAGTGATGACGCAGCCGTCCAAGCCTTTCTCTACTATTACACCGGGGATGTTTACTATTACTGGTCGCTGGTGTTTTCCGGCCTGATTGCTTTTGTGGTCTTTTCCCTGTGTTTCATTGCCTTTGTCCACCGGAAGTTGCGGTATGTGAAACGCCTGAAAGCGGAGCTGGATATCCTGGCTGGAGGCGATCTGGATTACCCCGTCACGGTGGAGGGGGAGGACGAGCTGGGGGAGCTGGCCTCCGGCATTGACCAGATGCGCCGGTCGATTCTGTCCCATCAGAGCGCGGAGGAACAGATGCGCTCGGCCAGTTCACAGCTGGTTACCGCTGTGTCCCACGATTTGAGAACACCTTTGACCTCTCTGCTGGCCTACCTGGAGTTGATGGATCGCGGTAAATATGACAGCGAGGAACAGCTTCACTATTTCATTGGTCAAAGTTTGGGCAAAACTTGCCAACTGAAGGATATGGCGGACAAACTTTTTGAGTATTTTCTGGTTTACTCCTCCGAGTGGGAGCCGGCGGAACTGGAGACGATGGATGCGGATCAAGTGTTTCAGCAGTTCTGGGGCGAGTACGCCTTTTCTTTAGAGAATCAAGGCTTTCATGTGCATACTGACTTCAACACCTTGGGTGGAAATCTGCGGATCAACCTGAATCTGCTCCGCCGGGCTTTTGACAACTTGTATTCCAATCTTTTGAAATACGCCGACCCGTCCCGTCCCATAGAATTGGCTTATATTCGAGAAAGTGATCAGGTCCGGCTGACTTTGGTCAATCATACCGCTTCCCGGCGGAATCAGCGGGAGAGCACCAACATCGGTCTGAATACCTGTCAGCGGGTGCTTCAGTATCATGGCGGAACATTTTCCGCTCAGGAGCAGGATAGGCGGTTTCAGGTGACGGTAACGTTGCCGGTGGCAGTATGAAAACAGCGGACAGTCTCATACCTATGAGACTGCCCGCTGTTTTGCGCTATGGGTTCATGACTTTCTCAAATCGGAAAAACCCCTCTCCGCCCGGAAAATGCTCCTCTGCTAAATCCTCCTCCCCAGGATCGTGGGGGTCCGGATGATAGCGGTTATAGAACTCCACAATGTGGAACCCACATTTGTTTACATAGAAGTGGATATTCCGCTGTTCAAAATAGGGTGTACCAGTTTCCCATACCCTTGTTTCTGGATACAAGGTCTCCACAGCGCGCCATGCGGCCAGTCCCACACCCTGACTGTGACATTCCGGAGAAATGAAGAACAAATCCAGGTGGTTGTGCTGGGTGGCCTCGTTGATGTTCACCACCACGCCCCCCACCCTCTGGCCGTCCAGCGTGACATGGTACACCGCCCCGCCGGGGGCATCGAAGGACTCCCACACCTCCCGGTCGGCGGGGATGGGGCCATTCTCCAGCGCGCCAAAGGTTTCGATTACCGCGGCTGCGAAAGCTTCCTGCAAATCTTTACAGAGCTCCGGCAGTTCCTCATGGCGTGCTGGAACTAAAGCAACTATTTTGTTCACAAAAGGACTCCTTTCCGAAAAATCTTTTGCTATCATACGCTGTATTCGCTCCTGCCGCAAGATACCATTTTGAAAATTAAGATTCTTTCAGAATTTAAGTCCTAAAATATTAAGAACTTCCATTTAGACTCAGCACCATCAGGAACGCCAAGGCTCCTGAAATTCCATTATCGAAAGGATATACCCTACTATGAAGCTCAACTACAAATTCAGAAGCGCCGCCGCAATCGCCCTGGCGCTAGTCATGGCCACCTCCGCTCTCACCGGCTGCACCGGCGGAGGGAAAAAGCCGGCGGAGAAAAAACCAACCTCTCAGACCCAGCAGGTAACGCCCCAAAAGGGCAAGGAGGACAAAAAGGCAGTCGCTGACAAGGATAACAAAAAAGAGGACAAGAAGCAGGATATCCCGGAAACCAAGCTGCCTAACGGCTATACCGACAAGACTGACACGGGCTCCGGAAGCCAGACCGAGGAGAAGATGGATGACAAGGGCTCCTCCAGCAAGGATGATCAGAAGAAGGACGATAAGGGCTCCTCCAGCAAGGACGATCAGAAGAAGGACGATAAGGGCTCCTCCAGCAAGGACGATCAGAAGAAGGACGATAAGGGCTCCTCCAGCAAGGGCGACCAGAAGAAGAGCGATAAGGACAGCAAGAAGGCCAACACCAAAAAGTCCAGCCAGAAAACACCGAACAAGACCCTCAAGAAAAAGTTCGCCAAGACTCCTGCTGTCAGCGACAGCAGCTCCCTCAAGAAAGCTCCCTCCGCCAAGGCTGGGAAATAAGCTGACATAACCTCCCTATTCTGCGGCGGATAGCCCTCACCCAAGCAAGTGGGGGCTGTCCGCCTTGACCTTTGACAGGAAGAAGGCTGACACAATGAATACACAGACCATTCTGGTCGTTGATGACGATGCCGAGATCCGCGAGGGCATCCGTATCC
>CATOKC010000157.1 GCA_951800675.1 uncultured Oscillibacter sp. | reverse complement strand
GTCAAAGAAGCCGCCGGAGTAGATCATGCCGATGACGCAGCAGATGATGAGGACCGCCACGGGAAGCACCAGGTCCAGCACCGTTCCCTTACCCTCGGGAGAATCATCCTCCGCCCCGGCGTAGGGGTTGGAGCCGGAGAAGAGGTCGCCCTTTTCGATGGCGTTTTTCTCGTACTTCGCCATGGGGCCGAACTCGGCCTTCATGAGGATCATGCCCACCATCATGACGATGGTCAGCAGGGCGTAGTAGTTATAGGGGATGGCCCGCAGGAACAGGTTGAAGCCCTGGCCGTCCTCGGCAAAACCGGCGACAGCCGCGGCCCAGGAGCTGATGGGGGCGATGATGCACACCGGGGCGGCGGTGGCGTCGATGATGTAGGCCAGCTTTGCCCGGGAGATGTTGTGCTTGTCCGTGATGGGCCGCATGACGCTGCCCACGGTGAGGCAGTTGAAATAGTCGTCAATGAAGATCAGCACGCCCAGAAGCACGGAGGCCAGCTGCGCCCCCACCCGGGACTTGATGTGATCCTTGGCCCAGCGGCCGAAGGCGGCGGAACCGCCCGCCTTGTTCATCAGACACACCATAGAGCCCAGGATAATCAGGAAGATCAGGATGCCCATGTTATAGGAATCGGTGACAGAGGCCACGATGCCGTCGTTGAACACATGGAGGATGGTGGCCTCAAAGGCGAAGTTGGAGTACAGCAAACCGCCCACCAGGATGCCCAGGAACAAGGAGGAATAGACCTCCTTGGTAATCAGGGCCAGGGCAATGGCAATGATGGGGGGCAGCAGGGACCAGAAGCTGTTGTAGAAGCGGCTGGGGGATTCCACATAGCCCACGCCGCCGCAGCTCTCGCAGGTGACGGCCTCCAAATCCTCGGACAGGACAACTCCGGCGGCGCCGCAGTCGCCGCACTCAATGTACTTGGTTCCGGCCACCTCGGTCAGGTCCTCTCCCGCCGCCAGGGCGGGGACGGTCATGGCCGCGCACAGCAGCAGCATAACCGCCAGCAGAGGCAGGAACCGTCTTTTCAGGTTCTTCATAACGCTCTCTCCTAAATGAAAAATGAAGTCATGACAGCTTGTCATGACTTCATACCGAACACACGAAACGGATGAATCCACGACAGCGCTCCACTCCCAAGGGAGTGACAGTCCGCAGGATGTTATCCTGCGGCCCGGCTTCGCGTCCCTCTCAGGCTGGAACGGACGAAACCTCGGCGGAAGCCCCTTTCCCCCTCCCCGGCTCCTGAACCCTTGGGGAGGCGTACTCTTGACGTCCGCGCCTCTATCATGCTGGCCCCTATTATAGTAGCCTGTCCTGAAATGTCAACCACCTTTCTGAAATTTTTTCCTGCCGATTCCCCGAAAAGCCCCTTTCTCTGGAAACATCTGACACAAAAGTCCCCCTTCCCCTCGGCCAGGTCCCTCGGCTTCGCGCAGTTTGCCCAGCCGCCGGCCCC
Organism: uncultured Oscillibacter sp.; assembly: GCA_951800675.1. Next base: position 5,454 of record CATOKC010000157.1, on the reverse strand, counting down.
CCCCCCCCGGCTCTAGTCGGGCAAAACGACGATTTTGGGAAAAGCATTTGACATGAGCCGCGGAGGTGCTACAATAAGGAAATACGCAGTCCGCGCAGCAAAAAAACGCAAAGCCCCAAGGAGGCGAAAAGGATGAAGTTTTCCAGCAAATGCGAGGCGTGCAGCCTCTCCCCCATTCGGAAATTCCACCCCTATGTGGTGGCGGCGGAGGCAGCCGGGCGGCGCGTCCTCCATCTGAACATCGGACAGCCCGACGTGGAGACCCCCCAGGCATTCTTTGACGCCGTGCGGGGCTTTCAAAATTCCGTTCTGGCCTACGCTCCCGCCGGCGGCGTGGACGTGTACCTGGAGGCCGTGCGGAACTATTACCAGAGCTTCGGCGTCTCCCTGGCTCCGGAGAATATCCTGGCTACTTACGGCGGCAGCGAGGCCCTTCAGCTCACCGCCGCCTGCATCCTGGACGACGGGGACGAGGTTTTGATTCCCGAGCCCTTCTACCCCAACTACGACACCTTCATCGGCGTTACCGGCGGGAAAATCGTGCCCATCCCCACCACGGCGGAAGAGGGCTACCGCTTCGCCAGCCGGGAGAAAATCGAGCCCCTCATCACCCCCCGCACCAAGGCCGTCATGATCACCAACCCCGGCAACCCCACCGGCGCGGTGCTCACCCGGGAGGAACAGCGTCTCCTGGTGGACATCTGCAAGGAGCACGGCCTCTTCCTGGTCAGCGACGAGGTTTACCGGGAGATCATCTACTCCGGGGAACCCCTCAGCTCCCTGCTGAAGTTCGAGGACGCGGCGGAGAACATCATCGTCACCGACTCCATCTCCAAGCGCTTTTCCTCCTGCGGCGCCCGGGTGGGCGCGCTGATCTCCCGGAACCGGCACTTTATGGAGCTGGCCATGAAGATCTGCCAGGGCCGCCTCTGCGCCGCCACGCTGGACCAGCTCGGCGCCGCCGCCCTCTACCGGACCATGACGCCGGAATACCTGGCCTCCGTCCGGGACGAGTACGGCCGCCGGAAGGACGCTCTGGTCGCGGCCCTCTCCAAGCTCCCCGACGTTACCCACAGCTCCCCGGAGGGCGCGTTCTACGTCATGGCCACCCTCCCCGTGGACGACGCGGAAAAGCTCCAGTACTTCCTCCTTCAGGAGTTTGAGGACCAGGGCGAAACCGTCATGTACGCCCCCGGCGAGGGCTTCTACGCCACCCCCGGCAAGGGGAAAAACGAGGTCCGCATCGCCTACGTCACGCAGCCCAAGGAGCTGACCCGTGCCATCGAGCTGCTGGGCCTGGGCATCGAGGCGTACAACCGGAAAAACGGCAAGTAAGCGGGAGGGCCCTTCATGATTCGCCATATCGTCATGTGGAAATTCCGCCCCGGCACCGAGGCGGAGCAGGAACAGTTCCTCAGCGGCCTCCGGGCCCTGCAAGGGGTTGTCCCCCAGCTTCTTCAAAGCGAGGTCGCCCGAAACGTGGGGGCCGGGAATTACGACGCCGTGCTGGTCAGCGAGTTCCGCAGCCTGGAGGACCTGGAAGCCTATAAGAACGATCCCCGGCACAAGGCGGTCTCCGCCCTGTGCAAGTCCATCCGGGAGGACCGGGTGGCGGTGGACTACGAGGTTTTATAAAGTCTCGATATAAATGCCGCCGTACCTATAAAAGAGCCGCGCCGTGAAATCACGGCGCGGCTCTTTTCAATTCGCAAGGAGCTCAGCGGCTGCGCCGCAGAGCCTCCAGGTCTCCCGTCTGGATGGCCCGGAGGCTTTTCGAGAGCTTTTCCAGGGGCCAGTCCCACCACCTCAGCTCTAAAAGCCCAGCGATGGTCTCCTGGTCAAACCGCCGCCGGATGGGCCTGGCGGGAACGCCGCCTACGACCGTATAAGGCGGCACATCCTTGGTCACCACAGACCGGGCGGCCACGATGGCCCCGTCCCCAATGGTGACGCCGGAGAGGATCACCGCTTCATAGCCGATCCACACGTCGTTCCCGATTACGATATCCCCCCGGTGGTCCCAGGCCTCCGTCACCTCCATCCCGTGGTCCCACTCCTCGTAGAAGATGGGAAACACATAGGTGGACAGGGAACCCAGGGCATGGTTGGCGCTGTTCATCAAAAACCGCGCCCCGCAGGCGATGGAGCAGAATTTCCCAATCACCAGCCGGTCGCCGTTGACGGGGTAGTGGTACAGCACGTTGTTCTTTTGAAAGTCCCTGGGATCGCGGGCAAAATCGTTGTAGATTGTAAAATCGCCAATTTCAATTCTTGGATTCTGGACGGCGTTTTTCAGATAGATGGTTTGGCTGTCCCCCGTCCTGGGGTACAGCTTCGTGGAAGCCGGAATCGTCATGGAATCTTCTCCTTTTTCATTTGACGTTAGTTTGGACGATTCCGGCTCAGGCAATGCAGCGCCTCACCCGCTCCCACTCCCTTCAATTTTAAAGCACGTTTCTAACACCGTGAAAGGGCAAACCCGCCGCTCTATCCCCGCAGCAGCGCCGTCCGGGCGTCCAGCTTCCCATTCTCCAACGTCACGACGCCGTAGGTAGGCCGGGCGTAGTCCCCGATACTGCCGGGGTTTAAAAACAGCGTTTTCCCCCGCATGTCCACCAGGGGCTTGTGGGTATGCCCGAACAAAAAGAGGTCCAAATCCTTCTCATCCGCCGCCAGGCCCGCCGCCAGCAAAGACTGCTTCACGCCGTAGGTATGCCCGTGGCACAGCAGCACCCGCTTGTCCTCCAGGTACAGCAGCTTTTCCGCCTCCCGGGAGCCTCGGAAATAGTCGCAGTTGCCGTACACCTGCTCGAAGGGCAGCTCCGGGAAGCGGTCGTGGAGCCGCTCCCCGTCCCGCCAGCAGTCCCCCAGGTGGAAAATCATCCGGGGCGCCTCCCGCTCCACGGCCTGGATCATATTAAAAATATTCCCATGGGAATCGGACAGGACCAGCACTTTCATAACGGCGCTCCTCTCTTCCGTTTCCAGCGGGACGCTTCCCGCTTCCTCTGTCGAATAGTAAACATCAGTATAGTGAAGTCCTTCCCATTTTGCAAGAAGTCGTGCGGCAAATTTATACTTTATTAAGATTTTCCAGCATTTTGTCAGTAACCATTTACTTATTTTCCCTTTCTTTCTATATTGCCAGCCACTTTCGCCAACAGGAAAAATTTACGCGTTTTTCAAAAACCTCTTGACAGACTGAGTTCGTTCTGTTGGACTTCATAGCCGCAGAGTTGGCTAGGGCTTGTTTTAAAACCTGGATATTGTGCGCAAAGAGGTAACACGGAAAAATGAAGCACCTGAAAAGACATGAAATCAGTGAAAAACAATGGAAAAGGATCAAGGATAAGTTTCCGCCCGAAAAGAAGCCGCAAGGAGGGCGGCCAGGAAAAAGCAACCTGGAAATGCTCAGCGCAATTCTGTATTGGCTGAGCACCGGAATACCATGGAGGGATTTGCCGGAGCGGTTCGGGCCCTGGCAAAGGGTATACAGCCGGTTCCGGGCACGGACAAAAGCCGGCGCATGGGAAAATATCCTCACAGCCCTAATTGAGCAGGATTTGGTGGACGAGACAAGGTTCATGCTGGACAGCACCACGGTCAAAGTCCACCAACACGCCAGTGGGGCTAAAAAAGAGGATATCGCGAGGAAACCGGACGGAGCGGGGGAGGCTTGACCGCGAAAGTCCATGCGGAAACGGATGGGCTTGGGAATCCATTGGGCTTTTTGCTCTCCAGTGGGAACCGCAACGATATCTGTTTCCAGTATATCTCAGATATCATTATCTTCGACGGTTGCTTTGCGTAGAAGGCCGGAAAATGTATAGTAATCAGCTAAGTTATCCGAAATGTGAATATGCTGATCTTCGACAAGACCTGCGATATGGGCATCAATACGCCTTTGGGGAATTTCTACCGAGTGTTTGTGAGCTAAATTGCCGCGCTCTTCCTGGAGACAGTCATTTTTGGAGAAATTGAAACCAAGCGCCTCATCAAAAAACGGTTTACAAAACTCAATGACAGACTCAATCGACTCCCTCTTGGATTGGCTGGCGGCGTCAAACTCTCATTGCGGCATAAATACCCTCCCCACTCAATTCGACATAGGAGTACCAGGGTTGTGTATTTGTAATTATATTCTGCATTATACTACATTTGACTGTTGATACAACATATTTATACAATTACGCGCCAACAAATGTTCGTTGCTTTCCCCTGCCTCCGAAATACAGCCTGTCCCATATCCTGCCAAATTTTCTTTCCTTCCGCTTCACCCCTTCTTAATAATATGCGCCACCAGCCTCAGATTCCGCTCAATCAGCACCTGCCTGGCCTCCAAATCCCCCCCGGCGTACTTCTCCAGCCACTCCCGCTCCTCAGCGGCGGTCAGGGGTTTGGGAAAGGACCCGCCGCCGGAAAGGCGCAGGGAAAACAGCAGCGTGTTGGCAAACAGCAGCAGCGCGGCAGACAGCATAAGACCTCCTCACCGGAGCATCGGGCCCCGGCTGCCGCTTTCCCGGCTGGCGGCGGACCGAATTTGGGGGCGGGTGCCCGCCCTCTTTCCTTACCCTATGAAAACCGGGGAAGTCCCTATGCGGCCTTTGCATTTGAAGCGCGGGTATGATAGAATATCCTCCAGAGAACGAAAGGAGGCGGCGGCATGGGCTGGACGGTGTACATCCTCCGCTGCGGGGACGGGACGCTCTACACCGGCTGCACCAACGATCTGCCCCGGCGGCTGGCAGCCCACCGGAGCGGCAGGGGCGCCAAGTACACCCGGAGCCGCCTGCCGGTGGAGCCGGTTTACCGGGAGGAAGCGGCGGACAAATCCGCCGCCCTCCGGCGGGAGGCGGCCATCAAGCGCTTGGACCGCCGGAAAAAGCTGGCGCTGATTGGGGAAAAGGAGGGGCAGGATGGAGATTCGGCCGCCGCGGGAGACGGACAGCCGCCTGGAGGTCAGCCGGATTTATGAGGAGAGCTGGAAGTCCGCCTACCTGGGCATTGTCCCCCAGGCATACTTGGACGGCATCCCCACCGGGCGCTGGGCGGAGGCCCTGAATCGGCCCGGATGGGATACCCTCGTCCTGAGCGAGGGGGAGCGGCTGGTCGGGCTTCGGGGAGGTGGTGTCTCTCTTTGCTGCCGGAATACATGGGCCGGGGGTATGGGAGGGCCTTGCCGGAGGCGGCGGGTGAGATGTTCCCTGAAGCCAAGTACCAGCGCCGCGCCGTCCACTTCTACCGCAATGTGTTTTCTGTGGTTCCCCGTTCCAAGGCGAAACTGGTGGCTAAAATGCTTAAGGCGATCCACGCCCAGGAGAGCAAAAAGCATCCCGTGAGAAAGCTACGGCCGTGGTGGCCCAGCCGCGGGAAATGAAGCTGAAGGAGGCGGCCAAGAACCGAAAACATCTGCGGGAATACGACAAATATCTCTACAAACTCCGCCATCTCGTG
>CATOKC010000156.1 GCA_951800675.1 uncultured Oscillibacter sp. | reverse complement strand
GCCCACATACTGCGCCAATACCGCCTGTTCCTCCTGGGTGGCAAAGCGGTTCTCTCTTTCCAGCTTTTTCAGCAGACGGATGGCCCGGACATTGTTGTTAAACCGTGTCCCTGGTGTCCCCACGCCGATGGCGTCATCGGTGATACGGTACTCATGCCGGTCTGCGTTGGGGACTTCGGGATGGAGGACAAAGGAGGACACCTTGGCCCTGTGCCGGGGTGCAGGTGGGGGCTGGATTGGCACATCACCGTCCTGGCCGTGCCCATCCGCTAAACTTTCCGCGCCCTTTTCTGTATCTGTTGCTTTTTCATCAGGTTCCAAAACCTTCTCTGCCTTGGGCCGGTGGGAGTACAATGCTTTTTCAGCTTCTTCAAAGGTATCAAAGCCGCCCGCTGTCGTTTGGGAAAAACCGCACTGTTCATCAAAGCCGTAATGGTTATAAAATTGGCCGTTGGGGTATTGGAAGATAACAATGCGATCCTGGTCGAACTGATACTCCGCTACCTTCTCCACACCCTTGTGTTGAGCCGTGGACGGCGGCAGGACTTCCTCTTTTTCGGCAGGGGTTTCCGGCACCGGGAAATTCCCAATGACGGAGAGCCATTTCCTTTCCAGCAGGTCGTACACAGCCGCGCCCTCATAGGCAAAGCCGTCGTCCTCCAACGTGCCGTCAACGTAGCCCCTCGCCACTTTTTCCGCTTCTTGCAGTGTTTCATATTCCCGCTTCTCGTCCATGCCGTTTTCGATGTGGTGGTAAACCACCACCTGATAACGGCGGGGCTGTGTCTGCGGTGAGGGTATATCTCTGTTAGAGCTGCGGCCGTCCGCTGAACTTCCGGCGCTCCTTTCCGCTTCGGCCTGTTTGATCTGCTTCAGATAGTCCTCGGCCTGCCATTCGCTGGTAAATTCCTCCTGGACGCCCTCGCTGTCCACATATATCCCGCCCTGAACATCATCCCATACGGCGTACCCTCTTTCCGTTTCAATGAGGGAAAAGCGTTCAGGAGCCGGAGGCGTGTCGGCGGCGGGGTCAATGTCGGAAAAATTATCCGCCTTCTGTTCGGCCTTTTCGCTGGGCTGTGCGGGGAACACAACGGGCACATGACGATTGTGTTCCAGCGCCGCCACCACCACATCAAAGCCCTTGCCATTCAACCGTTTTACATAGTCCTCCAGCTTGTGAGCGGGAAAGCCGCACATGGACACACGCCCATATTCGGGGATATTGCGGATGGTCAGGGTCAGATCAAGGGCCACCGCCGCACTTCTTGCGTCCTCGCCCTCAAGACCTCCATATAACTCAAAGAAATCGCCTACCTGATACAGCACCAGACTGTCGGGGTTATGCTCCTTGATGGAGTTGTAGGCGTCCCAAAACCTGCCGCTGGCAAGCTCCGGCTGTGGGACGGGGCCGCTCTGTGCCGCTTCTTCCTCTTTGCGGACAGTCTCACGCAGAACGGGGACGATCTCGCGGTATTTGTCGTATATGCCGAGAAAATCCAGCACACCGCCGACGCCATCCCCGATGTCCTGACGTTCGGTAAACGTCCGTCCATCGGGCATGACAAGGGTGAATTTCACCTTGTCATAGCCTAAAAATGCGTTATATTCCGGGTCGTTGGCATCATACCATTTCTGCCACGTCCCGTATTTTGCCATAGCAGCCGTTCTCCCAGCGATATATTCATCATCCGCCTGTTTCATCAGCCGGTCAAACTCTTGGAGGGAGTAGGCCGTCTTATCCTGAAATACAACGCTCTCGCTCCACTCGCAGAAAATATAGGGAAGCTCACGAGGCGGGTAAGTCGGCTCACCGGCCTCGGCGGGGGCCACGGCAGGTTCCCGTACCAGCGGCGGGGTAGAGAACACAGGGGCGTCCTGGGTGGCGGAGATGGTCATGGTGGAGGTGGCGGCAAATTCTTCGATTTGCGCCCGAACATCCTCCGGCAGACCGTCCTCATAATAGGTCACGGTTCGGTCGGGGGCGATATGGGCGATAGTCTTGTAATCGCCGTATCGCAGTTCCAGCCGGTTCCACACTGTCACGCCGCTGCCCAGGTGCCCAAAGCCCAGGTCATAACCGGGGGTGTCAGGCTCCGCAGGTTCGGCGGGCAATACGTCCTCCATCTCCTGAAGCAGACCGTCGTTCATGGGATTCTCCGCCAGCAGACGATCAAATTCCTTGCGGGGCAGTTCCTTGTTGATGATGGGAAACGCCGGGTCAAAGAGCCGGACAGTCTGCTCGTCAAAGGCCAGCAGTTCATACCCCTGCACTCCCAGGTAGACCGTAGCACCCAGGGTCAGCCGGTACTCTTTCGGCGGTGCCGGGGGCGGGTTCAGCTCGTCATGCTCCGGCTCCGGCGTTGCGGCCACGGGGCCGGGAACACTCTCCTGACGTTGATACTCCAGGTATTTTTCCTTTTCAGCCGGTGACAGGTAACGGCCCGCCTCCACAAGCTGCCCAATGCGTTTCGCCGCCTTTTTCCACGTCAACGTGACCTCGGCATCTGGCTTGGACAGATCACCGATGGAGATTTTCACACCACTACGGTCAAACCATGCGCGTATCTTCTTGTCTGTGGAAACCGTAAAATAAGCGGTCGATTTGTGTTCTTCTTTGAGGAAAGATGTGTTTTCGGTGGAGCTATGAGCCGTTTCAAACTGCTCAAAAATACGGAACTTTCCATCGGCTATACCGCTGCCATGCAGGAGAATAGCGTCAATGTCCTCCTGGGAGATAGCGAAAGCGGAGGACTGTTCATCCTCCGCCGCTTGGATAGCCGCTTTCTGCTCTTCCTCGGTGGGAAGCGGGTCGCTTACACGTCGGTGTAGATCAGCTCCGCCAGCGTTGCTTCCTCCGCCGCTGCCTGGATGTTGTTCATCAGGCCCACCCACTTCATCTCGTCGGACGCTTTCAGTTCCTCCGTCACGCCCTGCTCCCGCGCTATCTGCGCTGTCAGCCGTTCCACCATCTCGGTGGCCTCCCGGTCGATCTTCTCCAGATGGGCGTCCAGTCTGCCGCTGAGAAGCATCCCCGTGTAGTAGGCGCTCCTGTGGTTTTTGAGGTAGCTGCGCCGCAGCATCCCATATTTTCCGACCTTCGGTGCCTCCGGCACGTCCAGGTTGGGCAGGCGGTAGCCGTTCTCCATTCGGTACGTCAGTTCCATGTCCAACGCTCCTTTCACGTTTTACTCTGCCGTCATTATACTGCCTGTCAGGATTCCCGGCAAATGTGCGATTTTGTTTTTCTTCCTCCCAATAGAGGGGTAACACGGTGCTGGCGATCTCCCGCAGGGGCATTTCGGAAATATCGCTGACAGCGCCCCCCAGGATAGACAGGGTTTCCAGGGTGTTGAAGTCAAAGACACGGGCAAAGTCCTCGCCGCTGAAATACTCCTGGGGGTCGATGCCGCACCGGGTCAGCATGATATAGGCCACGCTGTTCTCCAGCAGGCGCTTAAACCACACTTCGGTGTTGAGATCGTCCAGTTCTTCCAGCAGACTGCCCGCTTTGAAACGGCACAGTTCGGTGTAGTAGTCGCCAAAGTTGTCCTCTACGATGACCTTTGCCGTTTCCAGCAGACAGGCGGCAAAGTCGGTCTTATCGGAAAATTCGCCATAGCTGTTTTCCAGCGCCTCCACCGCCGCCCCCTCATACTGCGGCCTCATCTGCCAGACGGGGACGGTGCGCCCCACACGGCTGTTGGTGTCGGACATATCAAAGACGTGCCGCAGTTTATAGCCCTGTTTGGTATCCACCAGCAGGGCGATCCCCGTGGTGCCCTTGTTCACCCACCGGCCATGCTTGTTCCAGAAGTCGGTTTGGGCGCAGGCGGTGGCGTCCGGCTTTTGGGCGTAGATCAAAAGCTGGTCGCGGAAGCTGTATTTGAAATTGTGGGCGGCGGTGGTCAGGAACGCCATATAATTCCCGCTGTTGGCAAAAATCTGACGGGCCGTCTGCGCCGCAAGCCGGACAATGGGTCCAGGTTTCTTTGCCACGATCTATCCCTCCTTTTCCTCGTAAGATTTCAGCAGCCCCTTTGTAGCGGCGGCGATTTTGGAGATACGCCCCGTGAGCTGGGCGACGGTGGCCTGTATCTCCGACTGCCGCGCCGCATAAAAGTAGCCGGTGGCGTCGCTGCAAATGGGCCAGCCGTCACAGCGCAGGCGGTTGACGGCTCGCCGCAGCTCCGTCCCCTTAACATGGAACGCGGCCTCCAGCTCTTTGCTGGAGGCCGCGCTCTCTTGTCCACGGCGGTATTCTTTCAGATACTCGCACAGTGCTTTGTCGATGGATGCGCCTTTCACCGAGTATCACCCTCGCCGCCATCTTTCAGCTCCGCGCTGTACTCCTTTTCCACCTCGTAAGCCCCGATGCAGGCGTAGAGAAGCTGCCAGATCAGCTCGGAGGCTTCGCTCTCATACATCCACATACTGACATAGGGCTTACCGCCCACACCGCAGCAGCGTCGGGAAAACCGCACACGTTTTTCCATCAAGTCCTGGGCGCTGTTGCGGGTGGGCACATCCTCGGCGGTGGTGTTGCGCTCCAGAACGGCCATCATCAGGTCAAACATGGAGGGGTGTACGTTCAATCTGACATTCGGTAATTGTGCCATGATGCTCCTACCTTTCCACGGACACAGCCTGCCGCCCACGCTGGGGAAAGTCCCAGCCGTAGACCTTGCCGATCTCGTCCCCCAGTCTGCGGGTGATCCGGGTAATGTCGGCGCGGGTCACTGTGCCGTAATACAATTTTTCTTTCAGCAGGTCAATTTGAGATTCTCGTACTCCGGGCTTATAGGTGCGGTACAGCAGACGGTTTGTGCCGTCATGGTGGATAGCGTCACAGCGCAGGTCGCCCAGCTTGTCTACAAACCAGGTGGAATAGTCAATGCCCCGGTCGCTGTAAAGGCAGTCTCGGATGTTGCCGCTGGCGATCTCCTTGTAGCCCATGTGCCGCCCCGTCCAGAGGCCCAGGTCGGCAATAATAAGGATGGGCTGGTCAAGCTGGATGTTCAGGTTCACACGCTCGTCATCCAGGTAGCCGTTGTTGATGTCGTACATCAGCATCATGCGCTCGTCCTCAGTCAGTTCTGGGTACTCATTCTCTAAAAACTCACGCCAATCCTCGTAATCCAGCGTGAAGTCGCTCCAGATAAGGTGCTTTTGTTCCGTCACCGAGCATCACCCCTGTCCGGGCGGCGGGATTTGATGGGCTGGCCCTGTTCGTCATAGTTCTTCGGGTCGGCGGCGGGAGCAGCCCAGCCCTGGGTGGCCCCGGCCAACATCGCCGCCGCCTGTGCCTTGCTCACGCCCATCTCGCTGTTCAGCTCGTCTACCAGCTTCTGGCTGGTGCGGCCCTTTGTCACATGGGATGCGGAACGCCAGTTGTCAGAGCCTCGCACAAACATAACGATGGCCTTTTTTTCGGGCACTTTGCCGTAGCACACCAGCGGCAGCGAATTTCTGAGGGGAATCACAGAGTTGCCGTTGCGCTCCATCATCTCGGCAAACTGGCAGATGTGGAAAAGGTTATCCCAGCCCTTGCCGATTTCCACATGGCAGTCGTCGATATAGCGGCATACATGGTCAAGCTCCCGCCCGTCCCAGCATTTGATCCGCACCATGTCGCCATCTGCGATCCTGAATTTTTCCTCATAGTGCGGAGTGATGAAGCGGATACCCTTTTCAGCCTGTTTCATGTGGCGGTCAAGCGAGTTCCGGCGGTAGCAGCAGATAGACAGGTTCTTTTCGTCAGAATAGGGGTTTAGCCGGATCAGGTAGGAATACTGCGCCGTGTCCGCCCGGAAACCAAAATCAAAGCCCTCGTTGAAGCCGCTCTCCGGGTGTTCCTGGCAGAAGTCCCGCATGGCGTCACGGCTTTTCAAAAAGCCGCCGTACTGCCCGTCGCCCACCAAGGCGTTGAGGACACTTTCAAGCTCCTGGTGAAATTCCTTGGTGTCCATATCCCCTCGGTGGCACCGCCACGTCTGAAAAAAGCCCTTGCCGTCAGCGCCCATGTCGGCCCGCAGGTGGCCGATGTACCCGGTCTGACCCGCGATCTGCGTACTTTGACCCTCGGTATAAAGCCGCTCGGCGGGGGCAGCGGCCTGAAACGTCAATTCCATCAATGTCACACTCCTTTTTCATGCTCAAAAAAAGACCACCATTCATCCTCCCGCACATGAAAAGCATCGCCTAATTGGATGGTGTCGGGGAAGTTTGTTTGGGTGGTCTTTATGGCGTATTTGTCGATCTCGGTGGCGTAGTAGCGGAGGATGGTGGCCCCCAGCTTATCCAGGGCCAGGTGGCCGCAGCTCATGCCATCATACATGGACAGCACTTCCAGCGGTTCGGTGGTGATGCCGGGACAGTAGGACAGGATGTGGGCGATCACGTCCACCGTCCAGCCGTTGCCCAGCATTTTATACGCCTGGGTGTTGCTGACCGGGAACACAAAGCCCTCCGGCACGGTCTGGAGCCGCATACACTCCCGCACCGTCAGCTTGCGGATGATATAGTAGCCGTCCATCAGCTTGATTGGGTACTGCTGGCCCTTTATTGTGATCTGGCCGTCCCGGACTTCGTAGATGGGCCTGTCCAGCGTTCCGCAATACTGATAATACTGGCAGGAGGTGGTCAGGCAGTTCGCCTTTTCCCTCATGGCGCGGCCCCTGCGGGTCTTACTGTTAGGCATGGTCAAGTCAACGCACTCGCCGGGGAGAATGTCGGTGTAGCCCTTGGCGGTGGCCTCTGTCACCCGCAGGGCGGGGCAGGCGGTAGGGACAGTATAACGCCCGGTCTTTGCTTCCACACTTCTTTCCAAAATGTTCCGTAGCAGGACACCTTTGTCTGCCGGTATTGCATAAAGCCCTTGACCATGCCCGCCCATCCCTCCACCCTGCGACTTTATGGCGCAACTCTTGGCGTCCGTGCTGTATATTCGGT
>CATOKC010000155.1 GCA_951800675.1 uncultured Oscillibacter sp. | reverse complement strand
TCCTCGGGCTTCTCCTCGGGCTTCTCTTCGGGTTTCTCCTCGGGCTTCTCTTCGGGATTCTCATTTCCACTTGAACCTTCGGTAGGAGGATTGCCGCTATTGGTTTCATCCTCCGCCGCCGCAGGCACAACGGCCAGGCTTGCCAACAGGCAGAGCGCCATCAGCAAAGCTAAAAATTGACTCTTTCGTTTCATGATGTATCCAGTGTCCTTTCCTCTTAAGTTTTCAGGGATTGTCCCTTATTCCCTACTCTACCACTTTTACATGGAAAATACAAGCGTTATTCGCCGCCTTTCTCCCGCCCCTTGCGCCCCGGCAGGGGGACTGCTATAATGTCCCCATGGTTCCAATTACCAGAAAGGAGCATTGTCATGGGCTATGGATTCATCGAGGGCTGCGTGGACTCCCACGCCTCCGCCCTGGCCGCCTGCCGGGGCGGAGCGGACCGGCTGGAGCTGTGCGCGAATCTCTCCATCGGGGGCACCACCCCCTCCCCCGCCCTCTTCCAGCTGGTCCGGCGGGACTGCGCCGTCCCCGTCAACGTCCTCATCCGCCCCCGCTTCGGGGACTTCCTCTACGACCCGGCGGATCTGGAGGAGATGGAACGCTGCGTCCGTCAGTTCCGGGACCTGGGGGCCAACGGCGTGGTCCTGGGGGCCCTGACCCCGGAGGGGCGGCTGGATCAGGGGGCCATGGCCCGTCTGGCGGAGGCCGCCGGGGACATGGAGATCACCCTCCACCGGGCCTTCGACATGACCCGGGACCCCCTGGAGACCCTGGAGACGGCCATTGCCCTGGGCTGCCGGACCATCCTCACCTCCGGCCAGGAGAAAGACGCCCTGGCCGGGGCCAAGACCCTGGGGGCCCTCCGGCAGAAGGCGGCGGGGCGGGTAGCGATCATGGCGGGCTGCGGCGTCCGGGCGGGGAACATCCGGGACATCCACCGGCGGACCGGGGTGCATGTGTTCCACACCTCCGGGCGGCGGGGCCCCGTGGACAGCGGCATGATCTACCGCAAGCCCACGGTGTCCATGGGCCTGCCCTCCCTGCCGGAGTATGAGCTGTGGCGGACGGACGAGGCGGAGTTCCGGGCCTGCGCGGAGGCGGTCCATGCCCTCGCTCCCCTTCCCCGGACCTAAGAAAACGGCGCCCGCTCGCGCGGGCGCCGTTGGCGTCTTAGTACATGCCGCCCATGTCGGGCGCGGCGGGAGCGGGAGCGGGGGGCTCGGGCTTGTCGGCCACCAGGGACTCGGTGGTCAGCACCATGCCCGCCACGGAAGCGGCGTTCTCCAGGGCGCTGCGGGTCACCTTGGCGGGGTCGATGATGCCGGAGGCCACCATGTCGCAGTACTCCTCCTTGTAGGCGTCGAAGCCGTGGCCCTTCTCGGCGGAGCGGACCTTCTCCAGGATGACGGAGCCGTCCAGGCCCGCATTGGCGGCAATCTGGCGGATGGGGGCCTCCAGGGCCTTGGCCACGATGCGCACGCCGGTCTTTTCGTCGCCCTCTACGCCGTCCACCAGGGCTTCCACGGCGGGGATGACGTTGACAAAGATGGTGCCGCCGCCGGCTACCACGCCCTCTTCCACCGCGGCGCGGGTGGCGTTCAGCGCGTCCTCGATGCGGAGCTTTTTCTCCTTCATCTCGGTCTCCGTGGCCGCGCCCACCTTGATGACGGCCACGCCGCCGGCCAGCTTGGCCAGGCGCTCCTGGAGCTTTTCCTTGTCATAGTCGCTGGTGGTGTTGGCAATCTGGGAGCGGATCTGCGTGACCCGGTCCTTGATGGCCTGGGAGTCGCCGGCGCCGTCCACGATGGTGGTGTTTTCCTTGGTGACCTTCACCTGGCGGGCACGGCCCAGCAGGGAGATGTCGGCGGTCTTGAGCTCCAGGCCGACTTCCTCGCTGACCACGGTGCCGCCGGTGAGGACGGCGATATCCTGAAGCATCTCCTTGCGGCGGTCGCCGAAGCCGGGAGCCTTGACGCAGACCACATTGAGAGTGCCCCGGAGGCGGTTGACGATCAGGGTGCTGAGGGCCTCGCCCTCCACGTCCTCGGCGATGATCAGCAGCTTCTTGCCGGACTGCACCAGCTGCTCCAGCAGGGGCAGGATGTCGGAGATAACGGAGATTTTCTTATCGGTGATGAGAATATAGGCGTCATCGACAATGGCCTCCATTTTCTCCATATCGGTGGCCATGTAGGGCGTGATATAGCCCCGGTCGAACTGCATGCCCTCGACCACCTCGCTGTAGGTCTCGGCGGTCTTGGATTCCTCAATGGTGATGACGCCGTCGGCGGAGACTTTCTCCATGGCGTCGGCAATCAGCTTGCCGATTTCCTCGTCGCCGGAGGAGACCGCGCCTACCCGGGCGATGTCCTTGGAGCCGTCCACGGTCTTGGCCTGCTTCTTAACTTCCGCCACAGCGGCTTCCACGGCCTTGGCCATGCCCTTTTTGACCACGATGGGGTTGGCCCCGGCGGCCAGGTTCTTCAATCCCTCACCGATCATGGCCTGAGCCAGCAGGGTCGCGGTGGTGGTTCCGTCGCCGGCCACGTCGTTGGTTTTGGTGGAGACTTCCTTCACCAGCTGGGCGCCCATGTTCTCAAAGGGATCGTCCAGCTCGATTTCCTTGGCGATGGTCACGCCGTCGTTGGTGATGAGGGGAGCGCCGTATTTCTTGTCCAGAACCACGTTCCGGCCCTTGGGGCCCAGGGTGATTTTTACGGTATCGGCCAGGGTGTTGACGCCGGTTTCCAGGGCCTTGCGGGCGTCCTCGCCGCGCTTGATGAGCTTAGACATAATAAATCGTTACCTCCCGATTTTTTAAATCAATTGATGTTTGTGCTTAGTCGACAATCGCCAGAATGTCGTTCTGCCGGACCACCGTGTACTCCACGTCCTCCAGCTTCACCTTGGTTCCGGCGTACTGGCTGGTGATCACCTTGTCTCCGGGCTTTACGGTCATGGTGACTTCCTTGCCCTCCACGGTGCCGCCGGGGCCCACGGAGATGACCTCGGCCACGGAGGGCTTCTCCTTCGCGGAGCCGGTGAGGATGATGCCGCCCTTAGTGGTCTCCTCGGTTTCCACCATTTTCAGGATGACACGGTCTGCAAGCGGGGTGAGTTTCATATCAGGTTCCTCCTTAAAATATTAAAAATTAAAAAACGTAATCACTGTTAGCACTCAAATACCCGGAGTGCTAACAGTGATTATCATAGTACAGCCGCCCCCATTTGTAAAGGGGATTTTTCTCAAAAGTTATGAAGAATTTGTAAATGTTGCCGGAACTGCCGGAGTTTGGAAGAATTCCCCTATTCCAGCAGCCAGTCGTCCACCACGTCCCGCAGGGCCACCGGCGTCACAGCTCCCCGGACCAGCGACTCCGCCAGGGCCTCCACCCTCTGCCGGGAGGGGCTGAGGTCCCGCGCCGACGCCTCCTCATCCTCCATCTCAATCTGAACACCGAAGGCCCCGGGGTTCTCCAACTCCTCCTCCAGCAGGTAATAACGCGCCTGAAACGCCCGGCACTGGGCCTCTCCCATAAACAGCTTGCGCATTCCGCCGCCTCCTTATTGAACCCGCTCTCTCCCTGGAGCTCGCGGGTGTTTTCCAGTTCCAGCATAGCATATCTGGTCTGGTGAACCCCGTCGGATTTTGTCGAAGGTCTACGTTTGCGCCAACAGCGCCTCCAGCGCCTCCCGGTCAAGCAGGAGGTTCAGCGCCTCCAGCATGCCGTTGGCCGTGAGATGCTCGGGAAGGTCCAGACGCTTCAAAAGGAGCCGCCGCCGCTCCGCGCTTCCCTCCCCTCCGGTGAGGCCCAGGGCAAAGAGGTCCGCCTTGGTGAGAGCCTCCCGCCGCTCCGACGGAGCTTCATCCTCAAAGGTGGCCCCGGCCCGGCGGAGGGCCTCCAGCAGCACGGCAGGAGACATGCCCTCCACTCCCAGCTTGCCTTCTTTGCCGCCCTTGCGCTTGCGGCGTTCCTTTCCCTTCACGTCGGGGATATAGGCCTGCTTCACTCTGTCCTTGGGCAGGGCCCCTTTCAGATAGTTCCGCAGCACGAAGCCCGCCCCGTCGCTGTCCGTCAGGACAATGAGCCCCCGCTTCTCCGCCAGACGGCGGAGGAAGGCCAGCTTCTCCTTGTCGTTGAACACGGCAAAGCCCCCCAGCGTCACCACCGTGGCCTCCACCACCTGGGAGAGGGTATTTTTGTCATAGCGGCCCTCCACCACAATGACCTCCCGGATACGCTCCATCCCCTCAGCTCCTCTCTGCCGCCAGCCGCACCAGCAGTAACTTCAGTTCCCCGGCGCTGTCCACGCCCCGCTCGCTTTTCATCCGGCGGTCCAGCTCCTGGCACCGGCGCACCGCCTGGGCGCACCACTCCGCCGTGGTCCGCTTGGCGGCGTTCAGCAACAGCTTAGCGGGGTAGTCGGACTTCATGCCCCATAGCTCCATCAGCCAATAGCGGTCCTTCCCGCTGTCCAGAGCCAGCCGGGCGGTCCAGATGCGCCGGAGCTGGCTCCCAAGGGCCGCCAGGATCATGATGGGCTCCGTCTGCATTTTCAAGAGGTCCCCCAGAATGGAGGCCGCCTGATCATAGTGTCCCTGGAGCACCGCGTCGGACAGCTTGAACACCTCCGCCGACAGCACCGGGTCCGCCACGGCGTCGATGTCCGCCTGGGTGACGGTTTTGCCCTTGGCATAGGCGGCGATTTTCTCAATCTCCGGCACCAAGCCCGTCATCAAGGCGCCGCAGGTGAATACCAGATACTCCGCCGCCGTCCGGTCGATCTCCTTCCCCAGAGCCTTGAACCGCCGGGAAATCCAGGGCAGAAGGTCCGCGTTAGACACCGCCGGGAACTCCACCGCCTCCACATGGGCCTCCAGGGCCTTGCAGAGCTTCTTCATGGTTTTGTTGGGCTTATACTCCAGGGTATCGTAGACAAAGACGAGACAGCCGTAAGGCGGCAGGTCCTCCAGCAGGGCGATGAGCTTTTCCCGCTGGTCCTCCCCCAGCTTGAAGAGGTCCCAATCCGTGACGGCGGTCAGCGTCCGCTCCGCCATCATGGGCATGGCCTCCACGGTCTCCGCCAGGGCCTGGGCCGTCAGGTCCTTTCCCTCCAGGGAATGGCAGTTAAAGGTCTCAAAGCCCGGGGGAATCAGCTTTTTCCGAAGCTCCCTCAAATAGTACTCCCGGAGATAGCTCTCCTCTCCGAAAAATACATAGGCGGGACCGATGGTCCCGGCGGCCAGGTCCTCTTTCAGCTTTTGCAGGGCCGCCCCCTTCCGGGGGGCCTTTTTCTTATCAGCCATGGCTGTCCTCCTGATTCCAGGCAAGATGAATGGTCCCGTGCAGGTCTGTCCGGTAGACCTCACAGCCCTGCCGGGCCAAACGGAGCAGGGTTTCCTCCGTGGGGTGGCCGTAGCGGTTGGAGCCTACGCTGATGCAGGCCGTCTCCGGCTCCAGGGTCTCCAGCAGCTTTTGCGATGTGGCGTATTTGGAGCCGTGGTGTCCCGCAATCAGCGCCTCAAGGTCCGGCAGGTCGTAGGCTTCCAAAAGCTTCTCCTCCGTGGCGGCGTCCATGTCGCCGGTGATAAGAAGGTCCTTCTCCCCGGCGGAGGCCAAAATACTCAGCCCCCGCTCGTTGTCCCCCTCGTTTCCCAGGGGCGGGTAAACCGTCAAGGTCCCCTCTCCAAAGCTTAGACATTCCTCCGCCGTGATGAAGCGAACGGCCGCGCCGCATTTCTCCGCGGCGGAGAGAACCGCCGCTTGCGCTCCCGCTCCGTCCTCCCCCTCCGGGACCAGCAGCGTGTCCACCGGCAGTCGGGCCAGCAGGCTCGCCACACCGGAAACGTGGTCCTTGTCGTAGTGGGTGAGCACCAGATAGTCCAAACGTTTACAGCCCATAGCCGCCAGCTGCCGGGCGGCGGTCTCACCGGGGTTCTTCCAGCGGTTGGCGCTGCCGCAGTCCACCAGAGCGAAGGCCCTATCGGAGGCCAGGACTATGCTCTGCCCCTGTCCTACGTCCAGAATCAGAGCGTCCAAACCGTTCCTGTACCGTGCCTCACCCAGCCGGACGGTCAAAGCCAGGGTCAGCGCCGCCAGGACGGAGGCCAACAGGTACTTCCGCCGCCCCGCGCCCCGGGAGAAATACGCGGCCGCGAAGAGAAGATAGGCATAGGCAATCCAATACTTCAAATAGGGATTGACGGTGTAAACCGCGTGGCAGGGAATGGCCGAAAGATACTTGGCGGCAAAAAGGATATACTCCGCCGCCAGCCGGGCCGGGAGGGCCAGCATCGTCCCCAGGGGCGGACAGAAGAAGCTGACAGATACCGACAGCAGTCCGCAGCTGAACGCCCACGTGGCCGCCCAGAGGCAGAGGGCGCTGCTCAGGGGGGCGATCAGCACCAAGGCGCCGAAGTAGTAAGCCGTCAGGGGCAGGGTGAACACCATGGCTCCCATGGAGGCGGAAAAGGTGACTGCCAGAAAGCGGAACGCCTTTCCCCGTTTCTTCTCTCCGATCAACCCTTTGTGGAGTTTGGGCGTCAGCCAGAGGATGCCCGCCATGGCGGCAAAGGATAGCTGCAATCCCACGGAGGCGGCGGCAAAGGGGTTCGCCAGCAGAATCAAAAACAGCGCCGTCAGCAAAGAGGTGGGCCCGTCGCTCTCCCGGCGGACCAAAATCGCCAGCAGGGGCAAAGACAGCATCACGCAGGCCCGGAGAATGGAGGGACTTCCGCCGGTGAGGGCGGCGTAGAAGGCCAGCAGAGGAATACCCAGCAGCGCCTGGAGCTTCCGGCTTTGCAGCAGAAACCCGGCCAGGGCCATGAGAAAGCCGCAGTGCATGCCGGACACCGCCAGAATATGGTTCAATCCCGCCTCTGTAAGCGCCAGATATGCCCCATCGGAGACCTCGCCCCGATCGCCGGTGAGGATGGCCGTCAAAAATCCGGCGGCATCCCCGGAGAAGAGGACCTGGATTCGCTCCGCCATGGCCCGGCCAGCCCGAGCGGGAAGCCAGCGGAG
>CATOKC010000154.1 GCA_951800675.1 uncultured Oscillibacter sp. | reverse complement strand
AGTGCAAAGGAATTTGAAGAAGGAGGGGAAACGAATGAAAAGTAACGAGAAAAAGGCAAAAAGCAAGCGCATTTGCGTTGATGATATAAAAGTAACTGTACATATCCCTGACAAAATCAGCGAAAGCGTCCGTCGGGAGAAAATAAATCTGATTTATGACATTTTAACCCCTAAATCAGCATAAGATCGTTGCCAAAACAGGCCGATAGTGCTATACTAATGTAGTAGGTAGCATTTATCGGCCTGTTATTTTAAGGAGACTGATAATATGGAAAAATATGTGGCGATTTATGTGCGCCGCTCGGTAAGCGACAGGGACAAGGGCAACAACTCCTTGTCCATTGACAGCCAAAAAGCGGACTGCATGAAGCAACTCAAAAAGGGGGAGAAATACCGTCTTTACTGTGATGATGGCAAGAGCGGAAAGGACATTGCGCACAGGCCCGAATTTCAACGGATGATGGATGACGCAAAAGCTGGATTGATTAGCCGCATTGTTGTAAAAAAGTATGACCGTTTCAGCCGAAATCTGCGGGAATATCTCAATGTAACTGACGTACTGGACCGTTATGGAGTGAGCGTAATTTCATTGACAGAGCCGTTTAACACGGAGACAAAAGAAGGGCGGCTCATGCGCAACAATCTGCTGAATTTTGCGGAATTTGAGCGCGAGACAATCGCGGGCAGAGTTGCGGACGCATACGGAACCAGGGCAGCGGAAACCGGGTTTTATCAGGGTGGAAAGGTCTACTATGGATATGAGCCGGAGCGGCGGACAGTCAACGGCAAGACGGGTTCTGTGCTGGTGCCGTCCGACAGGGCTGATGTGGTCCGAACCGCTTACACTCTCTACAAAAACCCGGATATTTCACTCAGCAATGTACTTTCGTACTTCATCCAAAATGGCATTGAGGTCAATATTGACCCCAAAAAGAACATGGACAGGAGCCATTTATCGCAAATTCTCAAAAGTCCGCTTTATGTTCGTGCGGACAAAGAGGTATATCAGTATTTTGTGTCAAAGGGTTATCGCATTATTGACGATGTGGAGGCTTTTGACGGCGTTCACGGCTGTTTCCGGCATAAACAGGCGGATGGTATCAATTATATCAAAATAGGGTATCACGAGGGGCTTGTGGACGCGGAAACATGGTTGATGGTGCAGGATAAGAAATCCCGCAATTCAAAGTTTCGCAACAACGGAAACGCCCGTAATTCATGGTTGACGGGACTTGCAAAATGCAGTCATTGCCACTATGCCCTGGCTCTCATTTATTCGTGGAACGCCTCCAGGACAAAACGGTGGAGATACTACGATTGCAGCGGGGCGTATAAGGCTAACGGGTGTATTCAAAAGCGGCTCCGGACAAGGCCGGATGATGTTGAATCGCTTGTATTTGCGGCTATGAAAAAGCGTTTAGAAGAACTGACGATTGCCAAAACGGAAAAGCGCGAGCCTGACGCTGCGGCTGAATCCATCAAGGCGGAGATTATCCGTATTGACGGGGAAATCCGAAAGCTGATGGACAAGATTGCCGATGCAGACGCTACACTTTTTCGGTATATCCAGGACCGCGTAAATGAACTTCATGAGAGGAAATCGGCCCTGGAATTGGAATGTCAGTCCAAGGCCAGAAAGCACAAGGAGATTGACACCGCCCCATTAGCTGACCCGATGAGCCGTTGGGATACTCTCTCCACTGAGGAAAAGCACACCCTGGCCGCTACGATGATTAACGTGGTATATGTGTCAGACAAGGACGGAATCAGCATTGATTTTAGTATTTAACCGTGAAGGGGTTCCTTGAATTTGTGACGAAAAATGATTGAACACCGTGAAATAATCATCTTTTGAGATTGCAAGTTTAGGGAATCCAAAATAATAGCTAAAGTGTGTAAATAGGTGTTCCAGTGGCGAACACCACGCCGCGCCCGCCGGTGATCTCGTCCATGTAGCGGCATTTCAGCAGCATATCGCTGGACTTCTGTGCATCGGTGGTGGAAAGCCCCGCCACGTTCCGCATTTTCGTGTAGAGGAACAAATTTTTGTAGGAATGTGCTTCGTCAATAAAGAGGCGGTCCACGCCCAGCTGCTCAAATGTCACGGAGCTGTCCTTCCGGCTGGTGTTGTTGAGCTTTTCCAGGCGGGCCTCCAGGGAACGCTTTGTGCGCTCCAACTGCTTGACGCTGAATCGCTCCGCTCCGCTGTCCTCCAATTCCTCAATGCCCTGTTCAATCTTCAGAATCTGCTCCTGGAGCAACTGCTCCCGCCGCTCATAGGAAACGGGGAGCCGTTCAAACTGCGAGTGTCCCATGATGATCGCGTCATAATTCCCGGTAGCGATTCGGGAACAGAACTTTTTGCGGTTCCTGCCCTCAAAGTCCTTTTTGGAGGCAACAAGGATATTGGCAGTGGGGTACAGCCGCAGGAACTCGCTGGCCCACTGTTCGATCAGGTGGTTGGGGACGGCGAACAGAGATTTTTGGCACAGCCCCAGGCGTTTGCTCTCCATCGCGGCGGCGGTCATTTCAAAGGTCTTGCCCGCGCCCACCTCATGGGCCAGCAGCGTATTTCCGCCGTACAGCACATGGGCGATGGCGTTGAGCTGATGCTCCCGCAGGGTGATTTCCGGGTTGATGCCGCCGAACACGATATGCCGCCCATCATACTCACGGGGCCGGATGGAGTTGAACAGTTCATTGTACTGCTTCTCCAAGGTCTGACGCCGCTGGGGGTCTTTCCATATCCAGTCCCGAAAAGCGTCCTTGATGGCCTGCTGCTTCTGTGCAGCCAAGGTGGTGGCATTGTGGTTCAGAACGCGGCGTTCCTTGCCGTCCGGGTCCTTGATGGTGTCATAGATTCGTACATCGCGGAGGTTTAAGGTGTCCTCCAGAATATGATAGGCGTTGAGCCGGTCCGTGCCATAGGTGGTGTTGGCGGCAACATCATAGCCGGTCACAGTATTTTTGCCGGTGATGTTCCATTCCCCGGTATATTCCGAGAAATTCACATGGATTTTTTTCTGTTGTACCGGCGGCGTTTTGAACAGCTCATACATGAACTGCTGAACATACCGCTTATCCAGCCAGGTAGCCCCCAGACGAAGGTCGATCTCCGAGGCGGTCAGGTCTTTGGGCTGGGCGGTCTCCAGCGCCTCCAGGTTGGGACGCAGCCGGTACTTCTCCCCGTCAGGCAGAGCATCATACATCGCTTTGGCGATGCGCAGCTTCTGCCGCACGTTCCCGGAAAGGTATTCATCGGCGGCAACGAGGGGGAAACTGTTCAGATCAACGGAGGACCAGTCTTTCCGGCTGGGGTCTCCCTCACATTGAATAGCCCGGAAGATCACGCCGGACAGCTCCGATTCCAATTCTTCCTCTGTTTTCCCGGTGAGTTGGGCCATATAGGGCATATCCACCCGCGCCTTCTCCCCGATAGAGACAGCCAAGGCTTCGCTGGCGGTGTCCACATGAGTGACCGCCCTGTGGGGCTTGATGGTCCGCTTGGTGAACATATCCGCTTTGCGCTCCAGCCGCCCGTCATTGTCCAGCATCTCCAATGAGCAGAGCAGAAAATAGGAGTTGTCCGCAGAAAAGGCCAGCGCGTTTTCCCGGCTGTTGAGCAGGCCGTATTTTTTGGAGAAAGCGTCATACAGACTGTTGAGGGCCTGCCGCTCCTTTTGGACGGAGATTTCATCGGCGTCCTCCATCTGAAGGTTTATCAGCCGATGCACACAGTCCCGCAGCTCCACCATGCCCTTGACGCGGGCCTTGGCTGTGGCGCTCAAATCAGGCTTTGCCATCATGGAGGTTTCTCGGTAATACACCTCTCCGTCAATGATGCCGAAGGAATATCGTTCAATGCCTGGGTCCGCTGGAATCAAGGAATCCGTCTCGATTTCCTCATCCAGTTCGGACAGCTCCACCCGCTTGATTTCGCCGTGGATGTGGGACAGGGCGGTGCGGAGCTGCTGGGCAAAGTCCTGGCCCTTCCGGGGCTTACACGCCAACTGCGGTCCATAGGGGCCGGAGGTGATCTCCAAGTCGCCCAGCACCATTTCGGGGTGGGTCTGGAAATAGCGGTTCATACTTACGAAGCCGGGGCGTTCCTCGCCGTCCTGCCCGATATAGGTATGGCGCTCAATAATCTCCGCCTCCACCCACTCCGGCAAAGGCTCATTCTCCCGTAAGGGAATTTCCCGCTTCTGGAGGAACATGATGGACATAGAGGTTTCTGTCCCGGCGTTGGCCTGGAACACACCGTCCGGCAGGCGGACCGCGCCCAGCAGATCGCAGCGCCGCGCCATGTACCGCCGCGCCCGATCATCCTTTTTGTCCATTGTGCCGCCGCTGATGCCGTTGGAGGTGATGAACGCGATCACGCCGCCCGCCCGGACCTTATCAATCGTTTTGGCAAAGAAATAGTCATGGATCAGAAGCCTCTCCCGGTCATACCGCTGGTCCACCACGGGATAATTGCCAAAGGGTACGTTACCAATAGCGAGGTCGAAAAAGCTGTCCGGGAAGTCTGTTTTTTCGTAGCCGCGTACTGTGATCCGGGCTTTGGGGTAGAGCTGCTGGGCGATACGCCCGGTGATGCTGTCCAGTTCCACGCCGTACAGCTTGGACGCGGCCATGCTTTCAGGCAGCAGGCCGAAGAAATTTCCCACGCCGCAGGACGGCTCCAGAATATTTCCCTTTTCAAAGCCCATGCTCCCGATGGCCTCATAGATGGCCTTGATGACCAGGGGGCTGGTGTAATGGGCATTGAGGGTGGATGCCCGCGCCGATTTGTACTCGCTGTCCGTCAGCAGGCTTTTCAGCTCCTGATACTCGGCGGACCACTCGGCCTTGTCCGGGTCAAAGGCGTCCGGGATGCCGCCCCAGCCTACATAGCGGGACAGGATTTCCTGCTCTGCTTCGGTGGCGGACCGGCCCTCGTCCTCGATCTGCTTCAAGGTGCGGATGGCCTCCACATTCATGCGGTATTTGACCCTTGGCCCGCCTACGCCCAGGTTGTCATCGGTGATGCGGAAATTTTCAGTGGCAGCGTCCTGTTCAGCGGCGGGGGCCTGCTCCGGCTGCGCGTGTTCCGGCTCGTCAAAATGTAGGGTCTGAACAACAACATCATAGGGCAGGCCGTTCTTATCGCCGGGATAGAGGGTCGCGGTCCCTGGTGTTGCTGTGGTGCCGCCAGCCGGGGGCGGGGCCTCCGGCTGTTCCTCCTGGGGCGGTGTCGGCGGTGGCTGAACCTCAGCGGCGGGGGCCTCCGGGGTAAACAGGGCGGCGTTGCGCTCGTCATGGCGCACAGCGTCCTCGAAAAAGTCTTTGGTAACAGTCTGATGGCTCCAGGCATAAGGGCCGGTATGAATGATAACATCCAAATCACCGATACCCTCAATGGTTCCGCTGACATCGTGATCGCCGTAGGCAAAAGCCACCTTGTCACCCACCTGATAGCGGAGCTGGCCTGTCAGCTCCACACTCTCCCGCTGGACCGGCTCATGGGAAAAACCATCCAGCTCTTGCAGCCAGAGGGCGCGGAGGATAGGCGCGACAGCCTCCCAGGACAGGGACAGCTTTGTGCCGAATTTGTCCTGGATTTCCACCGCCATACTGACGGTAGAGGTAAAATAGTCCGCTATATCCCCGGTCTCCAGCGTGACCGTCTCGGCGCGGCTGGCGAAAGCAAGGGACAGCCGATGGGCGATTCCCCGGTTGTTCTCGCCGGAGCGCAGCCATTGGGAAATGTACCCCTTGTCCCGGTCTGTCAGCAGATGCCTTGTCAGCACTTCCCGGAAATCATCGTTGACACGGCTCATATCGGCAGGCAGATAGCTGGTAATTCGGCCATTCCGCGTGTCCAGATGCAGCAGCCGTTCAAAATTCTGCTTGTTTTCAGTCCGCAGGAGTGGTATCGGCAGGGACGGATCCCGGAGCTGCACGTCAAATATGCCAATTTCCTCAATTTCAAAGGCTGTATTTTGTAGATAGACTATATCGCCGGGTTTGTAAGGCGGGGCCAGAGGGTCGTGGGGCGGCTGACCTGTTGCGCCGACAACCTCCTGGATGGTTTGCCAGTCCTCGTCAGAAACGGTGATGTCAACCTCATGGGCAGCGTCTCCGCTCCCGATGGTGATGGTGTTCCCCTCGCGGGTAACGGGCCGGTCAGAGAGGTCCGGGGGCAGCGCCGCCGCCTGTTCCCGCTCTGTGGCCTGCTGCAAAATGGGAACAATATCGCGATATTTTTCATTTTGACGGAGGTAGTCCAGCAGTCCGCCGTAGCCAGCGCCTACATCCTGACGGCCCCAAACCCTTACGCCATCCGGCAAAACAATGACGAACGAAACCTTGTCATAGCGAAAAATTCATCAAACTCCGGGTCTTTGGATTCAATCCATCTCTGTTCCGTCCCATACTTCTTTATGGCGGCTTCTCTGCCCGCTACACGCCTGTCATCCGCCTGCTTCATCAGCCGGTCAAATTCAGCGACAGAATAGATTTTGTTTTCTTGAAAGAAAGCGTGAGTTTCGCTGTGCTCACAGCGCACAAACGGCGGTGCTGCGGGTATGCCCCTGTCCAGCAATTCACGAATGACTACGGATGCGGCCTCATCTTCCTCATAGTAGCACCATCCATATTCAGTGCCGCCAGCGGCTAAGGTTTCAGGCGAAAGCAGTTCTTTCGCCTCTGTTTCCCGTATCATAATCCCGCCATGACTGGCGGTGCTGATCTCATACACGCCGTCCGCAAACTGATCGCTCATCTGCACTTTGCCCCAAGGGGAATGACTGCCTATTTCTGTGCCCCAGGGCGGCATTTCATCCTCATATCCAGTTATGTCTGGAGCGTCATTTTGCTCCTGCTGGAGCTGGGAGAGGACGGGGTATGTCTCATCTATGATCTCCCGATGCAGCCGGTTATGGAAGTCTGCCATATCAAAATACAGCCGCATGAAATCCGGGGCCAGATTATAGTCCGGCCCCATAATAGCGGATGCCGCCCGTTTGACCGCTTCGTTTCCTTCTAACAGGGCGGTATCTTTATCGCTGTTCTTGCAGGCGTTTTGATAGGCCACATCTGCCAGCACCAAATCCCGGATGATAGGTT
>CATOKC010000153.1 GCA_951800675.1 uncultured Oscillibacter sp. | reverse complement strand
GTGGTCAGGAGTTCGTGTTCACCGCTGGTGAGCAGGAGTTCTATGCCGAGCGCGGCTTCCAGAACGAGCCCCAGCGCTGCAAGACCTGCCGCGACGCCCGCAAGAACGCCGCCCGCGGTCCCCGTGAGTATTTCACCGCTGTCTGCGCCGCCTGCGGCGGCGAGGCCCGCGTGCCTTTTGAGCCCCGCTCTGACCGTCCGGTCTATTGCAGCGAGTGCTTCGCTAAGATGCGCGAGGAGCAGCGCTAATCGGCTTTTCCGGTTTTCGTCTCTTGTGCCAAGTCACTGAAAACGTCCCCACGCTTTTGCGTGGGGACGTTTTTCGGGCCCAGAGAATCAAAGGTCAGTCTCAAAGACCAAATCCATATCCGTTATCTTTCCGTAATCGCTGATATTCGTAGGGATATACCCGACATAATGGTAGCCCTTGGCTGCGTATTCGTCAATGATACTCCGGTGTTCCTCTGATTTTGCTCCACAAAACTTTCCAATATGAACGTTTACATATACATATTTTTTCACAGCTGCGCCTCCTTTTTCTTGTTGGTTTGCTGTTTTGAGTATACCACGAGCGGCTGTAGAAGGCAATTTGATCTATGGAAATGGACGAAATCTGCAATTGGTAAATCACCTTTAAGTTTATAGGCCGTTCCATGGTTTACCTTGAAAGAGCTGCGGAGGTATGCTAAAATCAGAATGGAGGGGAGCGAACAAAAAAGGGAGGGCTCGAAATGGAAGCGTTTGATAAGATTACAGAGAGATTCAAGTTCCGTGTTCCATCAGGGAAGCAGGCCAAGAGGGCGGATGGGCTCCAAAACCCGTTGCCCGAAGAAGAGATTGTCCTTGCGCCCTCGTCCCACATCGCGGAGGAGGTTTTCTATGGAGAAGGCGAATACCGGACCACCTTCCGGGTGAACGACGCCTTCAAGCCGGCGAAATCTCACGCCGGGGAGGTGGACATGCTCCACACCTACGCGCCGAATGACGAGTACGGGGAGGAAGGCGCATATCCCTGCCTGGCGATTTTGAGCGACGATGTGGTTTACACCGCCGTGGAGAAGTTTAAAGAAACGGGCATTGTCAAAGGGGCGCTGGAGTACACACCGCTTTCCGGGACCTTTTACTTCAAAGCGAGAATCAGGTATTATGAACACCTAATGTACTTTTACGGAATGGATTGCTGTGAGGGTTATTTTGAAAACCAAGGGCTCTGCCTGATCTACCCAAAGGCGCTGGTGGGAACGGAGACCGAGCGGAGGCTGATGGCTGTACTGGACGAGGCGGCGGAGAGTTATCGGGAGGAAAGAAAAGCATAGGGACCGCTTTCGGCTTTTGTCGGATTTTCTATTGAATTCGGGCAAATAATAGAGTATAATAGCGGAACGATGGCTGTCCGCGGAAATTTGTTCCAAAGGAATGGGCAGCCGAACGCCGAAACCTATTTCAACACGGAGGAATCCAGAAATGATCGAGATTACAAAAGACACCATCATCGGCGATATCCTGGACATCGCCCCCCACACCGCACCCATCTTCCTGTCCATCGGCATGCACTGCCTGGGCTGCCCCTCCTCCCGGGGAGAGACCGTGGAGGAGGCCTGCATGGTCCACGGCATCGACGTGGAAAAGCTGCTGGCCCTGGTGAACGAAGAGGCCAACAAAAAGGCGGAGTGACGCCGCCTTGCGGGACTTGGAACTAACACCCCGTCTCCAGCTGCTGGCGGACTGGGTGCCCCCCGGCGCGTGGCTCGCCGATGTTGGCACAGATCACGCTTACCTGCCCGTGTGGCTTCGGCTCCACGGGCGCGTGGTCTCTGCCATTGCCTGCGATCTGCGGGAGGGACCCCTGGCCCGGGCCCGTGAGACCGGGAGAACCTGGGGCGCGGACGGCATCGACTACCGGCTTGGGAACGGCTTGGCGGTGGTCTCGCCGGAAGAGGTGGACACCATCGTCATCGCCGGAATGGGGGGCGAGAACATTGCCGCCATTCTGGCGCGGGCTCTTTGGACCGCCAGGGAGAGGCACACGCTGTTGCTCCAGCCCCAGACCCGGGCGGAAACCCTCCGGGCCTTTCTGGCCGAGAACGGCTACGCCATCCGCCGGGAGGCCCTGGTGGAGGACAGGGGTGTCCTTTACCCGGTGATGGAGGCCGGGGGAGGGGAGATGTTCCTGACCCTTGGGCAGCTTTACGGCGGGGCGGCCCTGCTGCACGACCCGCTGGGAGAGCGGTACATCATTCAAAAAATCATCCGCCTGCAAACGGCGGTGGTGGGAATCAACCGCTCCGGCAAAGGGCGGGAAAAAGCGGACAGACTGCGGGAGATCATCACCGCGCTGCTGTCTATGAGAGAGGAGTGGCGGCGTGCCAACGGTTCGTGAAATCGAGGCGGCTCTTTTTGAGCTGGCGCCCCGGGAGGGGACGATGGAGTGGGATAACGTGGGGCATCTGCTGGGGGACCCCTGTCAGGAGGTCGACCGCTGCATGGTGGCGCTGGATATCACCCATGCGGTGGCGGAGGAGGCCATCGCGGCGGGCTGCCAGCTGATTGTCGCCCACCATCCCATTATGAATTGCAAATGGTCCCAGGTGCAGACGGTACGGGATGATACCTTCCAGGGCAGCTTGTTGACGAGGTTGCTGCGGGCCAATGTGTCCGCCATCTGCATGCACACCAATCTGGACATTGCGGAAGGCGGCGTCAACGATGTGTTGGCCCAGGCTCTCGGCCTCCAGAATCTGGAGTGCTTCACCAAGGAGGGAGTGTGTCGCTGCGGCTGGCGGGCGGAGCCTATGGCGCTGCGGGAGTTTGTCCGTTTTGTCTCTAAGGCCCTGGGTTGCAACGGCGTACGTTATGCTGACGCCGGGAAACCCGTTCACCGGGTGGCCGTGGGCGGCGGATCCTGCGGGGAGTTTGAGGATGCCGCCATCGCGGCCGGGTGCGATACCTTTGTCACCTCTGATTTGGGCTATCACCAGTTTGTGGACGCGAAGGTGAAGGGCATCAACCTCGTCGACGCGGGACACTTCCCCACGGAGGACCCGGTCTGTGAGAAGGTGATTGCCTTTTTGACCGGACGGTTTCCAGACCTGCAAATTCAAAAATCCGCTTCCCATAAGGAAGCGATTCAGTACTATGCGGAAGGAGAATAAACACCATGTCAGGACATTCCAAGTGGCATAATATCCAGAAAACCAAGGGTGCGGCGGATGCCAAGCGCTCTGCCGCCTTCACCAAGATCGCCCGTGAAATCATCGTTGCCGTCAAAGAGGGTGGATCCGGCGACCCCAACAACAATTCCCGGCTGGCCACCGTTATTGCCAAAGCAAAAGCGGTTAACATGCCCAACGACAACATCAAACGGACCATCGACAAGGCCCTGGGAGCGGGAAATACCGACAGCTATGAGGCCGTCACCTACGAGGGCTACGGCCCCGGCGGTGTGGCCGTCATCGTGGAGGCCCTGACCGACAACCGTCAGCGTACCGCACCGGAGGTCCGCCATGCCTTTGATAAATGCAACGGCAACCTGGGAGCCATCGGCTGCGTGTCCTGGTCCTTCGACAAAAAGGGTGTCATTGTCATTGACAACGAAGATGGGGAGTTGGACGAGGAAACCGTCATGATGGACGCACTAGACGCTGGCGCCGCCGACTTTGAGGCCGACGGCCCCGCCCTGGAAATCACCTGCGATCCCGACGCGTTCAACGGCGTGGTGAAGGCCCTGGAAGAGAAGGGGTACAGTTTCGTCAACGCCGAGGTGGAGATGGTGCCGCAGAACTACATCACGCTCAGCGGAGAGGGCGATGTGAAAAACATGCAAAAGCTCATTGACATGCTGGAGGACAGTGACGACGTGCAAAACGTCTGGCATAACTGGGACAACGATTGACGATGAGAAGCGGGCCGGGCCGGAGAGGGCCTGTCCCGCTTTTAAGTCTTATTATTAAACAAAACTTAAGTTTTGTTTAATAATTGAGATGTAAAAGGGACCGCTATCCATAACAGGACAGCGGTCCTTTTTCATCCTTTTCTGCGCTGGTAGAGGAGGGCGGCCAAAAGCCCTGCCAGGAGGGCGGCCAGGGATGCCGCGATCAAGAGCAGGGTGCCTCCACTGAGGGGAGCGGACCCTCCTCCCGGAAGTTCTCCACCGTGGAAGGCGCCTCTGGGCCATTCCGATGGGCCTTGCCGGAGAATTTCCACGGATTGGGCTTCCATTGCCGGTATGGCCGGGTTTTCCTGCGATTGGCCGGGAGGCCCTTCCGCCGGGGGCTGCGAGTCCAGTTGCCCTTGGCCGCTGGAAGGGGAGGGCCTTTCCCCTCCGCCAAAGCCTCCCCGGTTCATGGTGCCCATGTCCGAGAGGGTGATGGAAGAGGCATCCACCAGGGCGGAGGCGTCGGCCGCCTGTCCTTCCTCTGTGGCGGGGATGGTTCCCGCCAACTGCCCGGCGATGCTCTCTGTCCGGAGGCGGCAGAAGGTGCGGAGGGTTTCCACGCCGGCTTCAAACTCCTCAAAGGTATAAAACCGGGTGGGGTCTTTTTCCACGTAAGGGGCGATCTGTTCTGCCGCGCTGTCGATCAACGCCGCCGGGTCCACGGTTTCCAGGAACGCCTGGAAATACTGGTGGTACAGGTCTGTATACGTAGGATTGTCGAAAATCCAATCCACCATCGGCCGGCTGTCTCCGCCGGAAACCGGGGAGTCAATGGGAGCGTTGACCTCGCTTCCTGCATCGCTGCCTTGGAAGGTGCCATAGGCCAGGTTATAGTCCCAGGGAATCATGGAGAGAAGGCCGTTTTCTTCGTAAAGGTAGTAATTGTGAACCATTGAGCCAGTATAGCTGTCGCCGTTGCGGACAAAATTATGGACCACAAAATAGCGGAGAACCTCGTCGATGTCCAGAACGTCCTCCAAGCTCTCTCCCTCGCCGAGGGCCTTCAACGAGGCAATGAGCCGGGTCTGGTCCGCCTTGGTGACGTCCGTTTTGGCGTTTTGGAAGATGTTGGAGTAGCTGTCCGGGTCGTCGTCAATGTACCGGAGCTTCACATCGTCACCGCCTATGCCGCCGCCAGGACCGTCTCCGAATCTATCGGGACCTCCGCCGCGCTGGCGTTGGCCTTCGGAAGTATCCTGTGAGCCATCAAATGGCTGAGCCTCGGGCGGAGAGGGGAATGCGCCGTTTTCGCCAAGGTCCATGACATTCTTCATATCAAATTCCCGGCCATTTCCCCGGCCTCCGCCAAAGTCCATGCTGTCCGGCTTGTAGAGCGCACCAGGATTTCTGCCGTAGTTCCGCTGGAGAAAACCGTCCTCCACGCCCTCCACTGCCAGATACAGCCCCCAATCCTGGCCATTGACGGTAATATAGACGTAGCTGCAAAGGGGGGCGTCCACACCGAAGGCTCCCATCATTTGATAGGTAAGGTAGTCCTTCATATAGGTGGTATCTTGAATGATGTTGTTCAGGCTCAGCTTATCCAGGCCGTAGTAGGTCCTGCCGCTGTCATAGTGGTCAAATTCCAGCTTGAAGCTGTAGCGGTCGCTGTCCATGGCGGAAACCATGGTAAGGGAGGTGTTTCCCTTAGCCCGAATGGCGGTATTTTGGTAGGCTTCACCGTCGATGATGACCGCGCACTGGGCGTATTCCTCGTTTTCGCAGGTCTCCAGGAAGCCCTCCCAATCGTCCATCGCAATATCGATGGTATGGACCCGCTCCGTGTCGAACAGCCGGGTCTCATAGCCCATGACAGAGGCGGCGGGCCGGATGCCCAGAGCTTCGCCGTTCATAAATCCAAATGTGAGCAGCAGGCAGAGGACCAGGGCGGCGGCGCAGAGTTTGTCTACGTATTTATGGGTCGACATGGAGGACCTCCTTTACCCCATGTAATCTCCGTTGTAGCTTACCAACACCGCGCTGCGGATGCCAGGAAGGTCCGCCAGGGCGTTGATAAAGCCGGTGTTGTCGTCCTTTAACCGGATTTCCAGATTCAGCTCCACGGCGTCCTTCTGAACCGTCTTGCTCTTTACCACACAGCGGCGGGTGTTCTGCCGGAGAAAGTCCGTCGCCTGGGTTTCGCTTTCCTGGCCGTCACACTGGAGCACAGCCATGTAGGGGTCACAGCGGGATTTCCGGTTGACAAAAACCAACAGCATGAACCCGATCACCATACTGCCAAAGACCGCCAACGGAATCAGCCCCGCCGCCAAAACGATGCCCACGGCAATGGACCAGAAGAGAAAGGCAATGTCCAGAGGCTCCTTAATGGCGGTGCGGAACCGGACAATGGACAGCGCGCCCACCATGCCCAGAGACAGCACCACGTTGCTGGTAACGGCCAAAATCACCATGGTAGTGATCATCGTCAGTGCCACTAGGGTTACGCCAAAACCAGAGGAGTACATAACGCCGGTGAAGGTTTTCTTATAGACCAGGAAGATGAACAGTCCCAGGCCGAAAGCCAGGATCAAGGCTAAGCTCATGTCCAGGAGACTGACGCTGGTGACATTCTCCAGAAAGCTGGATTTGAAGATGTCTTGAAAAGTCATACAAAATCGTTCCTTTCTTGATTATCCGTAAACGCGGCAAGCCGCGTATTTGGAAAAGGCGGAGGTATGTCGTCCGGGGAGTTGTACTGCGTTCCGGATGACATCGGGGAGAAATTCATCCCACTTTACCTCCAGGATGGTGGGGGCGTCCCCGGCGGGGACGGTAACGGAGCGGGGATTCAGGAAATCTGTGGACCCAAGGCCGGTGCGGATGTTGTAGTCCAGAGTGACACGCACGTTCCCGGCGGGGAAGATGAAAGCGTCCCGGGTGTAGTCCACAATCGTCTTGGGCCGGAGGCCGTTGGATTTCATTTTCCAATAGAGTTCTTGAATCAGGGGCCTTCCGCCGCCGGGCATCCAGTCCAGGTCTCCCTCCAGAAGGGCCTGAACCTCCTGGGTGCTGAGAAGAACGGAACGCTTGCCGCACAGGCCGTCCCACTTGCTCTTTTTCTCCAGGCAGATGTAGGACGCGTCGCCGCTGTAGTACCGTATTCGGAATTTTTCCCGTTTGGCAACGCCGTCAATTTTTTCCCGCAGGGCCGTGTCCCGGGGATCGTCGAAATACAGGCTCCGGATTTCA
>CATOKC010000152.1 GCA_951800675.1 uncultured Oscillibacter sp. | reverse complement strand
GGAGCACTTTATGCGGGTCAGCCCCAAGGACACCATGAAGCGCAAGCAGTTCATCAAGGGCACGGAGCAGATTGCCCAGGAGGGCGCCATCCAGATCTTCAAGCGCCCCGGCGGCGGCATGGAGGAGGTCGTGGTGGGAGTCGTGGGCACCTTGCAGTTCGACGTGTTCCAATACCGCATGAAGGCGGAGTACGGCGTGGAGCTCTACATGGAGGGTCTGCCCTACGACCACCTGCGGCTCATCACCGAGTGCCCCGTGAAGCCCGACGAGCTGGTCCTGTGCACCGGTGCGGCGGTGCTGGAGGATTTCAAGGACCGGCTGCTGGTGGCCTTTGGCGGCGAGTGGTCCGTGGGCTTTTTGACCAAGCACAACCCCGGCTTGGTGCTGGAGGACGCTTTGAGCGTGTCTTAAAAAAGCCGGAGACCGGGCGGCGGAAAGGAGGGGCGGCGTGAAGCGAATTCTGATTGTGGAGGATGACCAGGCTTTAGGAGACGGGCTGTGCCTGGCCCTGCGGAGCCCGGAGGCGGAGCTGGTCCTGTGCCGGACGCTCTCTGCCGCCCGGGCCGCCCTGGAGGCGGGGGGCTTTGACCTGCTGGTGCTGGACGTGAACCTCCCCGACGGCAGCGGACTGGACTTCCTCCGGAAGTTCCGGGCCGGGTCCGGCTATGTCCCCGTCATCCTGCTTACCGCCAACGATATGGAGACGGATATCGTGGCGGGCCTGGAATCCGGGGCCGACGACTATGTGACAAAGCCCTTCTCCCTGGCGGTGCTCCGGGCCCGGGTCAACGCCCAGCTCCGCCGGACGGGGGCCGTCTGCCGGGGCGGAGAGGGACCGCTGGTCCTGGGAGCGTTTGCCTTCGATTTTGACCGCATGGAGTTCCGCCGGGGCGGACGGCTCATCGACCTGAGCAAGACGGAGCAGAAGCTCCTCCGCATTCTGGTGGAAAACCGGGGCCGGACTCTGCCCCGGGAGCTGCTGGTGGACCGGGTTTGGACCGACGGGGCGGAGTACGTGGACGAAAACGCCCTGTCCGTGACGGTGAAGCGCCTTCGAGGGAAGCTGGAGGAGAACCCCTCCAAGCCCCAGTTTCTAAAAACCGTCTATGGCATCGGCTATGTCTGGTCCTCCGGGGAAACCGAGGGCTGAGGCGTGACGAGAGCGGGATACGGCTTTCTTGCCGTTTTGCTTCTGGCGCTGGCGGCGCTGTTCCTCTGGGACCGCTGGCGGATGCGCCGTCTGCTTCGCCGCCTGGACCGGATGCTGGACGAGGCCATCCGGGGAGACTTTCGGGAGGAGACTTTTGACGAAACCCTGCTCTCCGCCGTGGAGACGAAGCTGGCCCACTACCTCAGCGCCTCCGCCATTTCCGCCGTCCATCTCCGGGAAGAGCGGGACAAGATCAAGTCCCTCATTGCCGATATCTCCCACCAGACGAAAACTCCCATCGCCAACGTGCTGCTCTACACCCAGCTTCTGGAGGAGCAGGCCCCGGAGGATTGCCGGGCCTGCACCGCCGCCCTGGGAGGACAGGCGAGAAAGCTCCAGGCCCTCATTGAGGCGCTGGTAAAAACCTCCCGCCTGGAAGCCGGGGTGCTGGTCCTCCGTCCCCGGCCCGGGCCCCTGGGGCCCATGCTGGAGGAGGCCGCCGGTCAGTTCGCCCCCCGGGTGGCGGAAAAGGGCCTGGAGCTGGTGGTAAAGCCCACAGACGCGGAGGCGGTTTTCGACCCCAGGTGGACGGCGGAGGCGGTGTGCAACCTCATTGACAACGCCGTGAAATACACCCCGTCGGGCCGCGTCACCGTCAGCGCCCGGGCCTATGAGCTTTTCGCCCGCATCGACGTGGCGGACACCGGACCGGGCGTGAAGGAGGAGGAGCTGGGGAAGCTCTTCCAGCGATTCTACCGGGGCGGGGCCTCCTCCGGCGCGGAGGGCGTGGGCGTGGGGCTCTATCTGGTCCAGCAGATCGCCCAGGGCCAGGGGGGCTATGTGAAGGCTTTCTCCCAGCCCGGGAAGGGGACCAGATTTTCCCTCTTCCTGCCCCGGAATTGATTGAGAGCAAAGGAGCGTCCTTTATGAAATTGGATTTTGTTCCCGTGGGCCGGATTGTAAGCGTTCACGGCATCCGGGGAGAGCTGCGGGTCCTGCCCCTGGAGGGGGAGGCGGACTTCCTCACCGGCTTTCAAACCTTCTATCTGGAGGGACAGGCCGTCACCCCCGCCGCCTGCCGGGTCCACAAGGGCATGGCCCTCCTCAAGCTGGAGGGGGTGGAGGACCGTTCCGCCGCGGAAGGGCTCCGGGGGAAGGAGCTGCTGGTCCGCCGGGCGGACGCCCGCCTCCCGGAGGGGGAGTATTTCGACGGCGAGCTCATTGGCCTGGACGTCTACGACGGGGAGACCGGGGCGTGTGTGGGGGAGCTGGTCCGAGTGGATCGCTATCCCGCCAGCAAGGTCTATACCGTCCGGGGAGTGAAGGAATTTCTGGTCCCGGCGGTGAAGGACGCCTTTATTCTGAACGTGGACCTGGAAACCAACCGGATGGACATTCGAATCTGGGAGGGGCTGCTGGAGTGAACATCGACATTTTGACCCTGTTCCCGGATTCCGTGGACGCCATGCTGAATGTCAGCATCCTGGGCAGGGCCCAGGAGCGGGGGTACATCGCCATTCGGACCCACCAGATTCGGGAGTACACCACCAACAAGCAGATGCAGGTGGACGACTACCCCTACGGCGGAGGCCGGGGGGCCGTCATGCAGGCGGACCCGCTGTACCGCTGCTGGGCCCATGTGGTGGAGGCCCATGGGCCGGGGCGGACCATTTTCCTCTCCCCTTGCGGGCGGACCTTTACCCAAGGTCTGGCCCGGGAGCTGAAAGAGAACTATGAACACCTGATTCTGGTCTGTGGGCACTATGAGGGCGTGGACCAGCGGTTTTTGGACGAGTGCGTGGACGAGGAAATCTCCATGGGGGACTTCGTTCTCACCGGGGGGGAAATTCCCGCCATGGCGGTGGCGGACGCGGTGTGCCGCATGGTGCCCGGGGTCCTGCCGGACGAGGAGTGCTTCCAGGAGGAGTCCCACTGGAGCGGCCTTCTGGAGTACCCCCAGTACTCCCGGCCCGCCGTGTGGCACGAGCGGGCGGTGCCGGAGATTTTACTCTCCGGGGACCACGGGAAGGTGGCGGCATGGCGGAAGAAGGAGAGCTACAAGCGGA
This sequence comes from uncultured Oscillibacter sp., assembly GCA_951800675.1. The sequence goes on along the minus strand of CATOKC010000152.1, from coordinate 3,945 downwards.
CCATGCGCCGCCGCCCGGACCTGTTCGCGAAGTTTGACGAGAGCCAATTGACCACCAAGGCGGAAAAAAAAGTCCTCCAGGAAGCCAGAGACGAGCTGGCCCAGGAGGACGGGGAACTGTAACAGCCGCCCGGCTTTGCCGGGCGGCTCTTTTTGCGGGAAGGGTGCTTAAACGGCGGCGAAGATGCTGGTGGGGCCGTCTGCTCCGCCGAGAATATCCTCAAAGTCCGAGAAATCGGGGAAGCTGATTTTCACGGCCTTGCCCATGGCCTGGATCTCCATGGTCATGTCCAGGTTCACGGAGACGTTTGCCGTCAGGCTGTCCTTGCCGTCGGAGGCTTTCACGCCCGCTTTCAGGGCCAGGTCGGCGGCGGCGTTTTTCAGGGTCCCATCTTTGCCCACGGTGTAGGTGATGGTACCGCCGTCCAGGGAGAGGGACATCTCCATGTCCAGGTCCGCCTCGGCCTCCAGCACACCCAAGATCTGGCTCGTCAGGCCGTTGATCATCCCGGCGAAGGCGTTATTCAATTTCAGAGTGTAGACCGTGTTTTCCCCGGAGGCTTTCGCGGTGATGGAGTCGATGAAGGGCAGCATGGCGGCGTAGGTTTTCCCGGTGGCCTGCTCCATCAGGGCCGTAAGGCTCTCTACGTCCACACCCATGCCCATGGGCATCTGGTAGGCGTCCTCGCCGGAGCGGACATAGGCCACACCGTCTTTCAGCCAGTACTCCATTTTTTCGGTCTCGGTGATCTCCCCGTCTGTCGCGGTGACGGTCATGTCCATGGCCATCTGGAGGTCCTTGTCCAGGACCATCTGGATGCGGCCCTTAACCGTGGCGTCCGCCTTCTGGGTCATGTCCAGGGAGGTCCCGCCGTCGGTGCCCTTGACGCTGAAGCTCATAGCCATTTTCGCGTCCACAGTGGTATCCAGCCCCTGGGCCGCCGCCGCGCCGGAGGTCTGGAGGGCCCGATAGGCCTCGATCTTGTCCGTCATGGGCTTGGCGGCCGCCGCGCCCACGGCCCCGCTCTCAATGAGGCTGGCCAGCAGGTAGGTATCGTCGTCCTTGAGGTCCGCGCCTAGGGCCTGATAGGTCATGGACACCAAGTCGTCCCGGAGGAAGGCCCCGGTGAACAAGGAGGTGTCCAGCAGGCCCAGGCTCAGGGCAAACTCCTGGGCGTTGGCGCCGGTGAAGTCCACATTGTCCTGATAGCCCAGGGCCCGGAGGAGGAAGATGGTATACGCCTTGGCGGTGCAGGGGTTGGACGCGCCGAAGGTGGATTCAGAGGTCCCGTTGGCAAGACCCTTGCCCGCCAGCCAGGCCACATGGGGGGCGGCGGTCTCGTTCACGTCGGTGAAGGGGCACTTGAGGTCCCCGGCGGCGTAGGCGGCCTTCGCCTCCTCCTCCGCGCCGTAGAGCCGGACCAGCATGATGGCGGCTTGGGCCCGGGTGGGGACCTTCTCCAGGTCAAAGCCGCCGGGACCGCCCTTGAGCATGCCGATGGCGGCCAGCTCCGCCGCCGGGCCGTCAAAGCTGGAGGCGGAGGCGCTGACGCACAGCAGCCCCGCCAGCGCCAGGGTAGTCAGCAGGATGGTTAGAAAGCGTTTCATAGAAAATCTCCTCTCTTCTCCGGCGGAAAACCGCCGGAACAGTACATACTTCCATTGTATACCTGGGAAAATCCGCCGTCAAGTACAGTTTTTGGGAAGTCTTTTCAGAACACGCACAGGGCTGTGAAGCAGGACCCGCGGGGCCCCAGGCCCTCCACGAAATAACCCGTCTCTCCCCGGCAACCCTCCAAACGGAGGGTATCCCCCAGGACGGCTTCCCGGCTGTAGTTGATCTGGAACTCCCGGGGGACCCGGACTTGCAGGTCCTCCGGCAGGGCGTCCCAGATGATGTCGCCGTAGTTTCCGCTGAACAGGTGCCCGTTGCCGTCCAGGTCGGACCAGCGGACCGTCCGGGTCCCCAGGTCCTCCCGTCCCTCCTTGGGAAGAACAATCTTCTGCGTCTCCGGACAGTCTAGGGACCGGTCCGAGGACAGCAGGGGCTTGGCCGTGAAGGCCGAGGGCCGCAGAATCTTCCGGGTGAGGGGGTCCACCAGAATCCAGTCTGTCCGGGCGGAGACCCGGAGGCGGCCCTGCCGGTCCCGCATCTCGTAGTTCCGCCCCATGTGGGCGGCTTTGGCCCCCGCCTCCCAGGTGGTGATGTCCAGCACGTCCCCCGCGTGGGGACAGTCCTGAATTTTAATCGACGCCCGGGACAGGAGGAAAACCTCCCGGTTGGCCCACAGCACCTCGTGGGTCAGGCCCCGGGCGTCGTAGTCGTACCCGGCGAAGGCCCCCAGGCGGCTGAGGAGCGCCGCCAGGCGGACCCGCCGCTCCCGGTCACAGTCCCAGAATACCAGCTCCTCCTGGCGGAAATAGCCGTTTTCATATAATTCTTGTTTGAAGCTTTCCATAGTGAAATTCCATCCTCCGTTGTTCACTTCTTCGGCGGGTGGAGCCGGGGAAACACGGCCCGAAACACCGACGAGGCCAGCATAGCCCCCACCGCCAGCGCCGCCGCCATGCCAAAGGTGTGCAGCAGAGCGCTGAGGAACGCGTCCGTCTCCCCCGCCACGCCGTGGCGCATGGCGTAATAAATCCCTCCGCCGGGCACCAGGGGCAGCAGAGCCACCAGCACATAGCCCGTCACCGGGCAGCGCCGGACCCGGCTCATCACCTCGGCAAACACGCCGATTGCCGCCGCCGCCAGGAAAGCCGCGAAGATGGTCTTTCCCCCCAGCAGATACACCAGCCAGCCCAGGGCCCCGCCCACCCCGGCGATAAGCTTTCCATAGCCGTGGATGTTGAACATCAGCGTAAAGCCCACACAGGCCCAAAAGGCGCATAGGCAGGGCAGGGCGTAGTCAAAGCAAACCGTCTCCATGCCGCCCTCCTTACAAAAATCCGCCCAGAGCCTGTCCCGCCGCCGCCCCCAGGGCGATGGCCGAGGCCGCCAGGATGGCGTCCGCCGTGCGGCTCAGGGCGGAGAAGGTGTCTCCGGCCATAATCTCCCGCATGGCGTTGGTCAGGGCCACGCCGGGGACCAGGACCATCAGCGTGGAGATGGTTACCACGTCCACGCTCTCCCCCAGCCCCGTCTCCACCAGCGCCAGCGCCAGAAAGGCCGCCAGGGCGCTGCACACCGCCGTGCGGAAAAAGCCGTTGGCCCCGATGAATTTCCCCCCGTAGAGGAGGCACACCCCCACCGCCAGCCCGCTAAGAAAGGCACACATCATGTCCCGCGGCCCTCCGCCAAAAAGCGGGGCAAAAAAGGCGGGAGCCGTACCATAGCCCAGCAGTACCATCCGGGGGGAGTACCGGGGGATGTCTGCCCCCAGGGCCGCCACGGCGGACAGGGCCTCGTCCAGAGGCGGCTTCTCCGTACAGAGGCGGCGGCAGAGGTTGTTGCACCGCTCCAGCAGTTCAATGTCCGTGCCGTGGAGGGGGACCCGGCGCATCCGGGTGACGGGGTGGCCCTGGGGCGTGGATACGCTGACAATCAGGCAGTTGGGAATGGCAAAGACCTCCGGGGTCTCCAGCCCGTAGGCGCAGAGGAGCCGCCGGGCGGACTCCTCCACCCGATAGATCTCCGCGCCGCTGTACATCAGCTGATAGCCCAGCTCCGCCGCCATGTTCAGCAGCTTCTCATAGTCCATGGTCTAATCCAAAATCTCCTTAAAGTCCGCGCAGAGGTTGGGCCGGCGCACGTCCAGCACCACGGGGAGCTTCCCCTCCGCAAAGCGCTGGCTCAGGCCCTCCATGCCGTATTTCAGCTTGTATTCGATCTCCTCCTTGTAGGCGGGAATCAGCATGTAGAAGCAGATGGTCTTCCCGTCCTCCGTGGTCAGCTCCGGCACCAGGGAGAGGCTGTCCAGCACCGCGCCGCCAAAGCCCAGACCGT
>CATOKC010000151.1 GCA_951800675.1 uncultured Oscillibacter sp. | reverse complement strand
TCCTGCGCCTGCGCCCGCCCCGGCCCCCGCTGCGGCTCCTGCCGCTGCTCCCGCCGCCGGAGAGACCGCCGTGAAGAGCCCCATGCCGGGCAACATCTTCAAGGTGGAGTGCTCCGTGGGCCAGGCTGTCAATGCCGGCGACGTGCTGGTGGTGCTGGAGGCCATGAAGATGGAGATCGAGGTCTCCGCCCCTGTGGCCGGCACCGTCAAGGCGGTTGCCGCTTCTGTGGGCACCGCTGTCAACACCGATGACCTGCTGGTCACCATCGGTTGAAAGGAGGGGTAAAGTATGGAATTTTTCACTCGTGTAATCGCTGCCATCGCGTCCGGCTCCGGCTTTGCCGCTCTGGATTTTAAGACCGTGCTCATGCTGTTCATCGCCTGTGTGCTGCTGTACATGGGCATCGGCAAGGGTTTTGAGCCCCTGCTGCTGGTCCCCATCGCCTTCGGTATGCTGCTGGCCAACCTGCCCATCACCGGCCTGATGAACGAGCCGGTGTATGACGCCGCTACCCACAGCGGAACCGTGGGCTTCATGTGGACCCTCTATCAGGGTGTTCAGTACGCCATCTACCCGTCGATTATCTTTATGGGCATCGGGGCTATGACCGACTTTGGCCCCCTGCTGGCCAACCCCACCTCTCTGCTGCTGGGCGCCGCCGCCCAGTTGGGCATCTTCGCCGCCTTCCTGATGGCCCTGTGCGTGGACCCCATCACCAGCGCCCTGCACAATGTGATGCCCTTCATCCCCGTCATCACCTTTACGCCCGCTGACGCGGCCGCCATCGGTGTCATCGGAGGCGCCGACGGCCCGACGGCCATTCTGACGGCCTCCAAGCTGGCTGTAGGCCTGCTGCCCGCTATCGCCATCGCAGCCTACTCCTACATGGCCCTGATCCCCCTGATTCAGCCGCCTCTGATGAAGCTGCTGACCACCAAGGAGTCCCGCTCCGTCAAGATGAGCCAGCTGCGCAAGGTGTCTCAGACCGAGAAGATCATCTTCCCCATCGCTGTAACCATCTTCGTGGTGCTGCTTATCCCCGACACCGCTCCTCTGATCGGTATGCTCATGCTGGGCAACCTGTTCCGTGAGTGCGGCGTCACCGAGCGCCTGTCTGACACTGCCCAGAACGCCCTCATCAACATTGTCACCATCCCCCTGGGTCTGTCCGTGGGCTTCAAGGCCGACGCGGCCAACTTCCTGAAGGGCGAGACCCTGTTCATCATCGTCCTGGGCCTCACCGCCTTCCTGCTGTCCACGGCCGGCGGCCTGATTCTGGGCAACGTGATGTATGTGGTAACCAAGGGCAAGGTCAATCCGCTGATTGGCTCCGCCGGCGTGTCCGCCGTGCCCATGGCCGCCCGCGTGTCCCAGACCGTGGGCCAGAAGGAGAATCCCTCCAACTTCCTGCTCATGCACGCCATGGGCCCCAACGTGGCCGGCGTAATCGGTTCCGCCTGCGCAGCCGGTTTCATGATCAAGGTGTTCGGCGGCTAAACTCCAGAATTTCCGTTTTTTCGCGCATCAAACCGGCGTATCGGAAGGATCGATACGCCGGTTTTCTTGTAATTCGCCCCCCCGGCTATGCCGGGGGATATTTTTAACGAAATGAAACGATGGCCCTGTTGGGGGAAAACGGATAAGGTACAACAAAATATGCAAATAGAAAAGGACAAGGTTTGCAAGTCTCTGGCAGAATGAGGCTGAGTGACATCATCCTGAGAGGAGAGAGCAAACCATGGCCGAGAAGATTGTACAGCTAAGCGAGGAAGTAATCAAAGGGGAACTGAAGGAACTGGTCCGTGGCAGCGTAGAACAGACACTGAACGAATTGCGAGAGATACCGGAGGCGGTAAAGCCGGACCTGAGAGCCCTGAACGCCAGTGTCCAGGCGGAACAGGAGGAGTACGTCGAGGTGGCAGTCAAAGCCATGTTTCTGAATGAGGATTGCCAAAAGTCGGGGCCACCCGTTTTACGGGTGGCCCTGACTTTTGAAGTGCGTCGTGGAATCGGCGGCCGTCTTGGCAATCAGGCCTCTCCCCGGGCTGTGCGGACGATATCCCCCACGCCGTTCAGGATCATGGAGGGACGGTAGGAGAAGGTTTTCAGCGTCTCCGGCGTGGAGATGCCCGAGAGGACCAACACGGTGGACATGCCGCTCTCCAGGCCGGAAATCACATCGGTGTCCATCCGGTCGCCCACCATCACCGCGTCCTCCGAGTGGCATTTCAGCAGACGCAGGCCGGTGCGGATCATCAGCGGATTGGGCTTGCCGCAGAAGTAGGCTTTGGCGCCGGTGGCCATCTCGATGGGGGCCACCAGTGCGCCGCAGGCCGGGACAGTGCTGTTTTCGCCCGGGGCGGAGACGTCGGAGTTGGCTCCGATCAGCTTCGCCCCGCCCAGGACCAGATTGATGGCTTTCGTCACCGTCTCCAGGGAATAGGACTTGCTCTCCCCCACCACCACGTAGTCCGGGTCCACGTCATTCATGGTGATGCCCACGTCGTAAAGGGCGTTGAGCAGCCCGGCCTCGCCGATCACATAGGCGGAGCAGCCCGGGGCCTGAGTCTTCAAAAAAGCCGCCGTGGCCAGGGCGCTGGTGTAAAAGTGTTCCTCAGGGACATCCAGCCCCATGCGGCCCAGCTTCTGCTGGAGTTCCCGGGGAGTGGAACCGCTGTTATTGGTCAAAAAGAGGTAGGACTTGTTCTCCTCATGCAGCCAGCGAAGGAACTCCGGAACGCCGGGCAGGAGCTGGTTTCCATGGTAGATGACACCGTCCATATCGCAGATAAAGCCCTTTTTCTTTTGAAAGTCTATGGAATACATATTTATTTCCCCCTTTTTCCCGCTGTGTCCGGCGGCAGGACGCCTCTTCTCAGAGAGGCTTCCCGGACAGTATATCAAATCCTGCGCCGTCATGCAAGTGTTCCTGGCCTCTTCTTGTTGATTTCCTGCAAACCTCCGTAATCCCCGGCGCCAGCGCAAAGACGCCGCCGCGCCGGGTGGGAACAAAGAACAGAGGGACTTTATCTCCGGCTAAGGCGGAAGTATTGACCTATATAAAATAAAGTTTGCAAAAATTGCTTTTTTGTGTTATCATAAAAGCATCCCTTTAGAAGGAGGTATTCTTATGCAGCTGAATTATGAGTTGGAAAAAAATATTCACTCTTTTCAGCAGATCAGCGAGCCTCACTTTCATGACAGTTACGAGGTGTTGCTGTGCCTTTCGGATGGGGGGAGGTTTCACATTCAGGACAACGAGTACCCCCTGTGCCGTGGAATGCTGTTCCTTCTGCCGCCTAAAGTGACCCATCGCTGTATTGTGGATATCGCATCCTACGAGCGCTATATTCTTCATTTCTCCGCGGAGGCACTGTGGATGCTCTCCAGTTCTCAGACCCATTTGCAGCCGCTCTTCGACAGCTGCAATTATTATTCTGTTCTCTCTCCGGAGCAGTTTGAAGAATTGAGCGCTCTGATGGAAAAATGCCGGGAGGAAACCACGGAATTCGGGAGCGATTTGCAAAGAAACATCGTTTTTATGGAGATAATATTAAAAATAGGCCGTATCATACAAAAAGCGATCCCTCAGCCTCCGCCCCATCCATCCAAGAAATTTGCCCGGATCATGCCGCTGATCGAGTATATCCACGACCACTATACAGAAGAAATTACTCTGGATATGCTCAGCCAGCAGTTTTTTATCAGCAAATATTATCTCTGCCACCAATTCAAGGAACTGACCGGTTTCGGCGTAGGCGCTTATCTGGTCAATTACCGGATCCGCCAGGCCTGTGTCCTGCTGCGGGGCGGGACGAGCGTACAGGAGGCGGGAGAGCGGGTAGGCTTTAAAAACAACGCCCACTTTATTCGGAGCTTTGGCCAGATCATTGGAGTCTCTCCGGGAAAATATGTAAAATCCCTCCGTTATCGCTAGTATTCAGAAAGAGATTTGATTGCGCATGAAGGCGCCGTGAACGCTCACGGTGCCTTTCTGTTTGGAATCCACTTTCGCGGCCGGCCTCCCACTGCCAAGACGTATAAACAATATTAGCAAATTCTTTGACAAAATAGATGTAGATTGTGAATCTCTTTTTGTGTATGATGGGAAATACAGCAAGAGGAAACCAACCTTATCGTTCAGGCGGACCAAGGAGGTATGATGAGACAATGGCCAGGAAATTCAATATTATCATCCGGGAGGGACACTGCAAACAGTGCGGCATCTGTGTTCACTTCTGCCCCAGAAAGGTGTTGACCCAGGCCGTAGGCCACTGCCCCGAGGCGGCAGACTCAGCGGCCTGTATCGGCTGCCGGTTGTGTGAGATGCGCTGTCCGGACTTTGCGATCGAAGTGGAGGCGGTTCAGGAATGAAGGAAGAAAAACGATTTATCGAGGGCAATATTGCCATAGTGGAGGGCGCTCTGGCTGCCGGAGCCCGCTTCTACGCCGGTTATCCCATCTCCCCCAGCTCTGAAATCGCGGAGTACTCCTCCCAGATGCTGCCCAGGGTCGGCGGCCTGTATGTTCAGATGGAGGATGAGATCAGCTCCATGGCCGCTCTGCTGGGGGCCTCAGTGGCGGGCAAAAAAGCCTACACCGCCACCAGCGGGCCCGGCGTCTCGCTGATGCAGGAAAACCTGGGGCTTGGGATCATGTCGGAGATCCCCTGCGTTATCATTGACGTACAGCGCAGCGGGCCTTCCACCGGCGCGGCCACCAAGCCCGCTCAGGGAGATGTGATGCAGGCCCGCTGGGGGACGCATGGCGACCACAGCATCATCGCTCTGTCCCCCGCCTCGGTGCAGGAGTGCTTTGACCTCACAGTCCAGGCCTTCAACCTGGCGGAGAAGTACCGCACCCCCGTGTACCTGCTGGCGGACGAGACCATCGGCCACCTGCGGGAGACGGTCACCATCCGGGCACTGGAGCCCGGCGAGGTCATCGACCGGAAGCAGCCCGAAGCGGGCATTGAGCAGAAGGACTTCCGCCCCTATCAATACGACGGCGTCATGCCAGCCGCCATGCCCCCCTTTGGTTCGGACAGATATCTCTCCCGCACCACCGGCTCCACCCACGACGAGAAGGGAGAGTTCCGTCCAACCCCTGAGAACATCCATCGGGTGACCCACTATCTCACCGACAAGATTGAGAAGAACGCAGACGACATCTGCATGACAAAGCGGTACCACCTGGAGGACGCTGAAACTGTGTTTATCACCTACGGCTGCTCCACCAGAAGCGCGCTGGGGGCCATGGAGCAGCTCCGGGCGCAGGGGGAAAAGGTCGGCATCCTCCAGCTTCAGACGGTGTGGCCTCTGCCTGAGAAGGAAATCCGGGCGGTACTCTCCTCCGCGGAGACAGTTGTGGTCCCTGAGCTGAACCTGGGCCAGATCGCCGGCGAAGTCCGCAAGCTGAACGATTACGGCTGTAAGGTGGTGCAGGCCAACCGGGTGGACGGTATCCTGATCTCCCCCTCTCAGATCATTTCCGCATGGAAGGAGGCGCTCTGACGTGGCCAACTACAAGGACTACATGCTTTTTGACAAGCTGCCTCATACCTGGTGCGCCGGCTGCGGCCACGGCATCATCCTCCAGGCCATTGCCGACGCCCTGGCCCAGCAGGAGCTGGACAAACACGACATCGCCCTGGTCAGCGGCATCGGCTGCTTCGGCCGGGTGGATGACTATCTGGATATCAACTGTATGCACGTCACCCACGGCCGGGCCCTGGCTGCCGCCACCGGCGTGGCGCTGGCCAACCCCGATTTGAACGTTTTGGTCACCATGGGCGACGGGGACGGCACCACCATCGGCGGAAACCACCTGATCCACTGTGCCCGCCGGAACGTCAACCTCACCGCCATCATTGCCAACAACTACAACTATGGGCAGACCGGCGGTCAGTACTCCGCCACCACTCCGGAGGGAAGCATCACTTCCACCTCTGTCTATGGACATGTAGAACCTGGTTTTGATATCTGCAGGCTGGCTGAGGCGGCTGGAGCTCCCTTTGTAGCCCGTTCTACTCCCTATAATCCGGTCCAGATCCGCAGCTTGATCAGACAGGGTATGCAGACCAGGGGCTTCGCTCTGATTGAGATCATGGACACCTGCCCCACCCACTACGGCCGGCTGAACAAGTTCGGCGGCGCGGCTCAAATGCTGGAAAAGCTCAACAGCATGACGGTCCCTGTGGAACGGGCCGGCTCCATGAGTCAGGAGGAGTTGGAGGGCAAATTCCTTACCGGTGTTCTGGTAAACAGACCCAGAGAGGATTACTATACCCGCTACCATCAGATTATTAAAAAGCTGGGCGGAGAGGAGGCGGCGCAGGGATGAAACTGCAGATCGTACTGAGCGGTGTAGGGGGCCAGGGCCTGATTTCCACTGGAGAGATTATTGGAGAAGCCGCCTCGATCCACGAAAACGTGTATGCGACCCTGGCGGCCTCCTATGGCTCGGAAACCAGAGGGACATTCACCAAATCTGATGTCATCGTCAGCGATCAGCCCATCAGCTACCCCAACATCGAGGTCCCCGACGTGATCCTCTGTCTGGCCCAAGTGGCCTACGACCGTTATTCAGACAGACTGTCGGACCAAACCCTGGTATTTTATGACACTGAGCTGGTCAGACCCGGACAGGGGGTCAAAGGCATCCACATCGGCCACCCCTTTAAGCAGATGGGGATTGACATAGGCAATATGGCGGTGGCCAATACCATCGCCCTGGGCGCCATGCTGAAACATACGGGCATGCTCCAGCGGGAAAGTGTGGCGGCAGCGATCAGGGAATACTTTGCCGCCAAGCCCAAAGTCATCGACATCAATATCCAGGCCCTGGATGCCGGCCTGGCCCTGAGCAGCTGACCGTTCTCTTTCTCTTGACGGATGTGCCGCGGCCGCGCGCCTTCCTGCCAAAAGGCCTTGCATACAGCCGGATCTCTGATATAATAAGAGATGCTTTCCGACTGTACGCGTTAAAACAGGCGGCGGGAGCGTGAGGGCCGCGGCGCGTCCAAAAATTTATGCGATCCGCAGCTAAGAGGTGGACTATGTTAGAAAACTACAGAAGCAAATTTGCCACACCGGAAGAGGCCGCCAAATTGGTCCGCTCCGGAGACTGGGTGGACTACGGGTTCGGAGCAGGCTTTCCCGAACTGATGGACCAGGCGCTGGCCCGGCGGAAAGAAGAGCTTCAGGATGTGCAGATCCGCGG
>CATOKC010000150.1 GCA_951800675.1 uncultured Oscillibacter sp. | reverse complement strand
GCAGGGCGATATCGCAGGGGATGGTCCAGATGCCCCGGAAGCCCTCGGTATAGGTGCTGCCGGGGACCCGGTCCGCGTACTCCTTGATGCGGCCCCGGTGGCCCAGCTTGATGTCCTTCACCACGTCCAGGTCGATGCCCTTGGGGTCGTGGATATAGCCGTTGGAGTCGCTGAGGGCCACGACCGTTGCCCCCAGCTCCGTGGCCTTCTGGCAGGCGAAGATGGCCACGTTGCCGCTGCCGGAGATGACCACCGTCTTGCCCTGGAAGCTGTCGTTTTTCATCTTGGACAGCATCTCCTGGGTCAAATAGCATAATCCATAGCCCGTGGCCTCCGTGCGGACCAGGGAGCCGCCGAAGGAGAGGCCCTTGCCCGTCAGCACACCGGCGGCGTAGGTCCCCCGGACCCGGCGGTACTGGCCGAAGAGGTAGCCGATTTCCCGGGCGCCCACGCCGATGTCCCCGGCGGGCACGTCCACAAACTGGCCGATGTGCCGCTGGAGCTCCGTCATGAAGCTCTGGCAAAAGCGCATGACCTCCTCGTCGCTCTTGCCCTTGGGGTCAAAGTCGCTGCCGCCCTTGGCTCCGCCCATGGGCAGGGTGGTGAGGCTGTTTTTCAAAATCTGCTCGAAGCCCAGGAACTTCAGGATGGAGAGGTTCACCGTGGGGTGGAACCGGAGCCCGCCCTTGTAGGGGCCGATGGAGGAGTTGAACTGGACCCGGTAGCCCCGGTTCACCTGGACCTTCCCCCGGTCGTCCACCCAGGGCACCCGGAAGGTGATGACCCGCTCGGGCTCCACAAAGGTGTCCACAATGCCCTTCTTCTCATATTCGGGATGCCGGTCGATGATTTGGTCCAGGCTCTCCAGAAACTCCAGCACCGCCTGGTGAAACTCCCGCTGGTCCGGGTCCCTGGTGACTACCTGGGTGTAAACACGCTGCAAATACTCGCTCTTTAACATGAAAGATCGCCCCTTTGTCCGGCCCGTTCGCCGCTTCTTACAGAGTGCCCCATTCTGGGACAGATATGCCATTTTTTAGGACTTTCGGCGTGAAAGTGGGTCGGGAATTTACCTGTCTATAGAATATAGGAAAACGGGGAGGATGCACAAGAAATAAATTTCCTAAAATTCCAAGGAAATTTTTCGCCGATTTAAAGCGAATATCACAAAAGACCCCGGCGGAGTGGTCCGCCGGGGCTTGAAAGCGCCACGTGTGTCAGCTGTAAAAGCGGTGACAGCCGATGGTCTGCCGGTAGGCGCGGCTGGAGTCGATCCAGCTTCCCTGCGACAGGGCCGGAGCGAAGAAGTAGAGCGCGTCCCCGGCGGTGTTCTCCCCGGACAGGGCCCGCCGGGCGGCCTCTAGGGACAGCTCTGTGGGCGCCTTGGTCACGGCGCCGTTGGACACCGGCTCAAACTGCACGCCGTTCTCGTCGTCGAAGATGACGCCGGGAATGCTGTCAGGGAAGTCCTCACTGGAGACCCGGTTCAGCACCACGTTGCCTACGGCGATCTGGCCCTCCAGAGCCTCGCCGCCGCTTTCGGCGTGGATGATGCGGGAGAGCCAGTAGTAGTCCATGGCGTCGTGCTCCGCGCCGGGGGAGGTCACGGCTGCCCCGTCCAGCCAGGGGTCCCACCGGACGCTTCCGCCCAGGGCCTCCGCGGTCAGGCGCAGAGGCACGTAGGTCCGGCCTTCCACCACGTCTACCACGCAGGGATAGCGCTGGCCGTTGACGGTCAGAAAGCCGCCGTCAGGGTCTGCCGATAAAGAGGCGTCCTCGGAGACCGCGCGGGCGGCGGAGCCGTCCCACCAGACGTTCCAATCTCCCAGAGACTCCAGCAGCTCCCGGAGGGGAGCGTAGGTGGTGCCCGCCTCCACGTAGGCGGGGGCGTTTAAAAGTTCCCCGTCCACCTGGAGATTGGCGGGCCGGGCGGCCTGGACTGGGAGGCAGAGGGCCGCGACAGCGAGAAGTCCGCATAAGAGTGTTCGTTTCATAGGTTTCCTTACGTTTCCTTTCTTGTGTGGAGTTCACAGACAAGGATACCGGAAACGGCGGCCGGGGGCAACCCTCAAAATCTGGAGAGGAAGGGAGGAATTGGAAGGGGCTGCTGTTCAGCGGCCGGCCTTGAATGAAAGAATATGCGAAATCCGCCGGCAGGGAAGGACTGTGAAAAGGCTGCTTACCGTCCTCCGCCAGGGAAAGGTAGAGGGCGTTCATTCTGGACAGAACGCTGGAGCTGACTGCCTGGAGCAGTTCCCCAAAATACTGAGAAAAGTGCGGCAGTCCAGAGGCCGCATAGCCGCGTTGCCGTCCTTGACGGGCGTCAGCCCGTCCGCGTCCTTCGCCTTGCTCCGCGGCCTCTGTCACCGCCTCCTTTTTTCGTTATTTCTGGGAACCGCTCTAGTTTGCCTGTGCCCGCAACCGGAGCTGCTCCTCCGTGACGGCATAGGCTTTTTCCGCCCAGCGGTCTACGGGCCGGTCCACCGGCAGGGGTTTGCCCCGGCGGGCATAGATGGCGGCGGCCACGGTCTCCAGCAGCTTGGGGTTTTTCACAAGCAGGGGGCCCGTCAGCTGGGAGGCAAAGACGTTTTTCCAATGGAAGCCCTCCGGCCCCCGCACCTTCTCATTGCCAAAGCCCAGGTCCAGCCCTGTCAAAAGCGGCGTCTCCACGCCGGAGACCACGCCGCACTTGTTCAGAAAGCCCACCACCGCCTCCGGATAGAGGTCCGTGTGTCCGTACACATCCCCGACAATGCGTTTTTTGCCGTGCTCCACGGCGAAGGAGGCCAGCCCAAGGCCCTCATAGGAGCTGCCATCCGCCTCCTGGACGGATTTGCCCAGCAGGTCCATGGCCGTTCCGGCGAAGAGCATGGCGGCGCTGTCCAGGGCGGCGGCCTTCAAGGGCTCCCCATAGCGGGAGAAGTCCGCCATAGCGGCCCGGGCGGCGCGCTCCGTTCCCGCGCCCATAAAGAAGAAGTCCCCTCGGGAGACGTCCGCCCCGCCGCCGGGGAGGACGGTCTCCACCGTGACCGTACAGTCCAGGTGCTCCAGATAGCGCCGCAAGGCCAGCAGGTTGGCCCGGCTTCCGTAGAGGTCCATCAGGTCCGGGTAAAAGTGGATGATCCGCACGTCCATGCCTCACGCCTCCTTTTCCACGCGGCTGAGAATCTTGTCCCGGTCGGAGAAGCAGGTGACGACGAACAGCTCCTCGTCCCCGCTGTTTTTCAGCTCCGACGCCGCCGCGGCGATATCCGGCTCCACGGACCAGTTCTCCACCTCCGTGTAGGAGAACCGCTCTGCCAAGTCGTTGCAGTACCGGCCCGCCAGCACCACCCGCTTTACATGGGGGGCATTCAGCTGGTCAAAGTCGATGTCCCATAGCCAGCTGGTTTCGCTGGTGAAGTACTTCCGGCTCACCGCGTCCACGATGACCAGCACTGTGCAGTCCTTCTCCGAGGCGGCGATATAGCGGAGGTTCGTGTCGTAGGCGATGGAGTTTTCGTGCTTGCTGGTCAGCAGCGTGCCGTGGCGGGCCCCCAGACGGAAGGTCTGCATCCGGCCGTTTTTCAGCAGATAATTGCTGAGGACGGCGGCGGCGGTTTCGCCGGACACGCCGCACTCCCGGCAGGCGGCATAGGCCGCCAGAATGTTGTAAATGTTGTAGATGCTCCGGAAGGCCAGGGTAATTTGGACCTTGCCGTCAATGGTGATCCGGGCATTTTCCAGGTCCACCGACGTGACGGCGTAATCTGCGGCAGGCTTTTTGTGTCCGCATTTCGTGCAGCGATAGGCTCCAATGTGGTTGTAGTGCACGTAGTCATACTCCATGGGAGCGTGGCAGAGGGGGCAGAAGGCCCCGTCGTGATAGACCCCGGTGGGGGTATCCGTGGAGATGGAGCACTGGTTCAGGCCAAACCATTTCACCTTCTCCCGCCCCTGGGCGAAGCAGGAGGACAGGGGATCGTCGGCGTTTAAAAGCAGCTCCGTCTCGGGGTGGAGGGCCGGGAGGATGGAGTCATAGACCCATTCCGGGTGGCCGTTTCGGGTGAGCTGGTCCCGGTAGAGGTTGGTCACTACAAACTCCGTGGGGTGGAAGAATTGGAAGGTGTGGGCGGCGTAGCGTTCGTCGGACTCGATGAGGAGCACATCCGCCCGGACCTTGCCCCCCAGGGTGGCGTGGGTCAGCACCAGGGTGGTCACGCCCTCGATTTGGTTGGAGCCCTCTTCGTTGTAGACCACGGTTTTTCCGTCCGCCCGGAGGATGGCGGCGATCATCTCCACGGTGGAGGTTTTCCCGTTGGAGCCGGTGACGGCGATGATATGCTCCGGCAGCTCCACCCGTCGAAGAATGTCCGGGCAGATTTTCAGGGCAAACTTCCCGGGCATGGAGCTGCCCTTGCCGATGAGCTTTCCCACAAAGCGCCCCAGCTTACAGACGGTAATAGCCAGAAGTTTTTTCACCGTTTTCTCCTCTCTCCCTCAAACGCTTCCCGCAGCTCCGCGAACGCGCGGACGGGAGCGCCGTCGGTGTCCTGGAATTTCATGGGCAGGGCGAAGAACAAAAAGTCCTTCCGCCCCCGGACCTTTTTCAGGCACAGGTTTTCAATGCTCAAAATGCTGTCCTTCAAAAGGATGTGGTGGATCGGGAGCTTGCTGTCTCCCATCCGGTCAATGCTGATAGCGTCGGTGCCCAGGCCCTTGAGCCCCCGGGAGACCAGATACCGGGCCGCGTCCTCGTCGGGAACGGGGAAGGTGTCCTCCAAAAAGCGCTCCGTGCCCCAGCGATCCTCCCAGCCGGTGTAGAACAAGATGTAATCGGCACAGTGGATGGCCTCGTAGTTAGACCGGAGGAACTCCTCCGTAATGACCGGACCCTCCTGGGACACGTCCAGCACCGTGGCCCGGCCGGAGAACTGGGACATGGGCATTTGGTCCAGGGTCCGCCCGTCCTGGAACAGGTGGGCGGGAGCGTCCATATGGGTGCCGGTATGGGAGGAGAAGGTCAGCAGGGTCTCCCGGAAGCCGTCCCGGGTGAAGGTACAGGCGGGGGTGAGACTGGGGACCGGCGTGCCGGGGTAGACGGGGATCTCCGGGGTGATGGTGTGGGTCATGTCGATCAGCATGGGAAGCGCTTCCTTTCCTATCAGTATTGACGGTTCCTGCCGTCTGAAAACAGCGGTTCCTATTTTTCCAAAAAAATCATCAGGGCGGCCACGTCCGCCGGGGACACGCCGGAAATTCGGGACGCCTGTCCCAAGTCCAGGGGACGCACTGCCGCCAGCTTCTCCCTGGCCTCCAGCCGGAGACCCTGGATGGAGCCGTAGTCCAAATTCGGCGGCAGAGCGTGGGAGGCCATCTTCTGAAAATCCTCCACTTGCTTTTCCTGGCGGCGGATATAGCCCTCGTACTTTACGGAGATTTCCACCTGCTCCGCCACGTCCGGCGGCAGGTCCGGCCTGCCCGGGTCGAAGGGAGCCAGCTCGTCATAGTGAATCCGGGGCCGCCGCAAAAGCGCGTCCAGGGGACAGCCCCCCGGGGCGTCCGCCGTGTCCTTGGAGGCCAGGAAAGCCGCCAGCTCCGGCGAGGGAGAGGCCCCGGTGTGGCGCAGGCGCTTGATCTCCCGCTCCACGGCGGCGTATTTTTTCTCCACGGCCCGGAGGCGTTCCTCCGGGACCAGGCCGATCTCATAGCCCCGTTTGGTAAGGCGCAGGTCCGCGTTGTCCTGCCGAAGCAAAAGCCGGTACTCGCTCCGGGAGGTCATGATCCGATAGGGCTCTTCCGTGCCCTTGGTCACCAGATCGTCAACCAGGGTGCCGATGTAGCTCTCCGCCCGGGAGAGGACAAATTCGTCCTGACCCCGGAGCTTCCGGGCGGCGTTGACTCCCGCCACGAGGCCCTGGACCGCCGCCTCCTCATAGCCGGAGGAGCCGTTGAACTGCCCCGCGCCATAGAGACGGGGGACGGTCTTCACCTCCAGGGTGGGCGCCAGGGCCAGGGGGTCGACGCAGTCGTACTCAATGGCGTAGGCGGGCCGGGTCATGACGGCCCGGCGGAGGCCCGGGACGCTGTGAAGCATTTGAATCTGCACGTCCTCCGGCATGGAGGAGGAGAAGCCCTGAATGTAAAGCTCCTCGGTGTCCAGACCCATGGGCTCCACAAAGAGCTGGTGGCGGAGCTTGTCCGGGAAACGGACGATTTTCGTCTCAAAGGAGGGGCAGTACCGGGGCCCCACGCCCTCGATGAGGCCGGAGTACATAGGGGCCCGGTCCAGGTTCTCCTGGATGATGCGCTTGGTCTCCTCCGTGGTCCAGGTGAGATAGCAGACCGCCCGGTTTTCCGGGGCCTCCCGGGTGGAATAGGAGAAGGGGACGGGCAGCGCGTCGCCGGGCTGGACCTCCATTTCCTCAAAGTCCACGGTCCGGGCATTGACCCGGGGAGGCGTGCCGGTTTTGAAGCGGCGGAGAGGGAGGCCCAATTTCAAGAGGGATTCCGTCAGCCGGGTGGCGGCGTGCATGCCGTCGGGGCCGGAGTCCTCCACCCACTCGCCCACGATGGTCCGGCCGGTGAGATAGGTTCCCGTAGCCAAAATGACGGCCCGGACGGCGAACACCGCCCCGGTGGCCAGGACCACGGCGGAGACGCCGCCGTCCTCGCCGGTGCGGACCTCCACCACCTCCCCCTGGCGGACGGTGAGGCGCGCCTGGCGCTCCAGGGCGTGCTTCATGCGGCCCTGGTACTTCCGGCGGTCCGCCTGGGCCCGGAGGGACCAGACAGCGGGGCCCTTGCCCTTGTTTAGAAGGCGGTATTGGATGCAGCACTCGTCGGCGGCCCGGGCCATTTCGCCCCCCAGGGCGTCCAGCTCCCGGACCAGGTGGCCCTTGCCGGTGCCGCCGATGGCGGGGTTGCAGGGCATGTTACCTACGGCGTCTAAATTGATGGTGAAAACGATGGTTTCCAGCCCCAGACGGGCGGAGGCCAGGGCGGCCTCGATGCCGGCGTGGCCGGCGCCGATGACGGCGATGTCGAAGGTTCCGGCGGGGAATTCTTGCATAGGCGCTCCTTGGAGGCTCCCCAGAGGGGAGGGGTGTACTCGCCCTTCGGGCGGGGGGGAATTTCAGCCATGATGATGGCTGGTTCATTGCACCCCCGTTTTCTCTTTTTCTTCCAGAAGAAAAGAGAAAACGGGCCGTGCACGGTCCAAAAGCGAAAAAGAAGTATCGTTCCTGCGGGGGGACGAGGGACAGGGGCGCGGCTGAATGATCGGCGGAGCCGGAATG
>CATOKC010000149.1 GCA_951800675.1 uncultured Oscillibacter sp. | reverse complement strand
AAACGCTTACGCTTTCCCGGAACCAAGGGCCGCTTTGTATTCCTCACCCCAATTCCGCATAGCATCCAAAACAGGGTCCAGACTGCGGCCCAAGTCCGTCAGCGTATACTCTACCCTGGGCGGCACTTCGGGATACACGGTGCGGATCACCAAACCGCTTTCCTCCATCTGTCTCAGCTGGGAGGTCAACACCTTCTGCGTCACGGTGCCAATGGACTTCCGCAACTCTCCAAACCGCTTTGTCCCAGGCATCAGATCCCGCAGGATCAACACCTTCCACTTGTCGCTGATCAGCGTCAGCGTCGTTTCCACCGGGCAAGCCGGGAGTTCCTTCAATGTGACTGCCATGCTGTTTCCTCCAATATGAAATGGTTTCTTTTCGGATGTTACAGCTCTATCATACCGTATGTACCGAAACAGCGTCAAGGCTTTCCCGTTTTTTGAAAAAAATTTTGAAGAAAGGAAAGCGCCGGAAACCCTTGCGATGGCGCAATCGTTTCCTCCGGGTAACCGTCCAATCGTTACCTCGTGGAAACTATGCCACAAAATTGTGCGTACTTTTCAAACCCGTTTTCCCGCGCTATGATACAGACACAAGGACGGGGAACGCCCCGGAAAACTCAAGCATCCCAAGGAGGAACACATCATGAAAATCGCTATCGTCTGCGCCAATGGAAAGGCCGGAACCCTCATCACCGCCGAAGCCCTGAACCGCGGGCTGGACGTCACCGCCGTCGTCCGGAGTGAAAACAAGACCGCCGCCAAGCAGGTGATCCGGAAGGACCTGTTTGACCTGACCGCCGCCGACCTCGCCGGGTTCGACGTGGTGGTGGACGCCTTCGGCGCCTGGACTCCCGATGCCCTGGATCAGCACAGCTCTACCCTCAAGCATCTGTGCGACATGCTCAGCGGCAGCGATACCCGCCTGCTGGTGGTGGGCGGCGCCGGAAGCCTGTACGTCGACCCGGAGCACACCGCTACCGTCTCCGATGGCCCCGACTTTCCGGATATGTTCAAGCCCCTGGCCGCCGCCATGGCGAAGGCCCTGGGGGAACTGCGGAAGCGGAAGGACGTCCGTTGGACCTACATCAGCCCTGCCGGTGATTTCCAGGCCGAGGGTGAGCGTACCGGAAAATATATTTTGGGCGGCGAGGAGCTGACCCTGAACAGCCGGAACGAAAGTGTCATCAGCTATGCGGACTACGCCATCGCCCTGGTGGACGAGGCGGTCAGCGGCGGACATATCCAGCAGCGCATTTCCGTGGTGCGGGAGTGATTTGAAATACAGATTCCAAGGGGCGGACTCGCGGGAGTCCGCCCCTTGGCCTATGAGGAGGCAGGCTGTGGCCGTCACAAAAATCCTGGCCCGGAAAGGTCCCTTGGACGCTGGCGTCGATTACATTCTCAACAAGGAAAAAACCGAGGAACAGGTCCTCACCGTCCACCTGAACTGCGACCCTGGCCGAGAGATCCGTCAGATGCTGGAGACGAAGCAGGCGGCAGGCGTTCATGGCAAGATGGACGGTGTGCAGTATTACCATGTGATTCAGTCCTTCAAGCCTGGAGAAGTCACGCCGGAACTGGCGCTGGAGATCGCCACGGAGTTTGCGCGGGAGCACCTGGATGGCTACGAAACGGTGATCGCCGTCCATGTGGACCGAGAGCATATCCACGCCCATCTGGTTTTCAACTCCGTGAACGCGGATACCGGGCAAAAATACCACAGCAACGCTCAGAGCTACTACAGCCAGATCCGCGCCACCTCAGACCGGCTCTGCCGGGAGCATGGCCTGTCCGTCATCATGCAGGCTGAGTCTGCCAAGGCCGTCAGCTACATCGAATGGCTGCGGCAGAGCAAGGGCCAGCCCACCTTCCGCTCCATGCTGGAGGCAGACCTGCGGACCGCCATCGAGGACGCCAACGACCCGGGACACTTCTTTATGCTCATGGAGCACATGGGCTGGGAGATCAGCCACGGGAACCGTCTCGGCTTCCGGCTGCGGGGCCAGGAGCGGTTCATGGTCCCAGGCCGAAAGAATCCGCTGTTCACGGAGGACGGCATCCGGGCGGCGATTCAAGGAAATCTGTCGGCTATCGAGGCGGGCCAAAGGCCAGCGGCGGCACATCGCATTCCCTACCGGCCTTATAAAAAGCACCCGAAATACACAGGCTTCCTGGCGTTGTACGTTCACTACCTGTATGTCCTGGGCAAGATTGAGAAGCGGCAGTATCCTCCCCGGATGACGCCCCAGCTCCGCAAGGAAGTCCTGCGGTTCGAGCGGTGCCGGGAGCAGTTCGACTTCCTTCGAGAAAACAATATCGCCACCTCTAAGGATATGACTTCGTTTCAGACCCATGCGGAGGAAACACTGTCCGGGTTGATGAAGCAGCGAACCATCCTGAACGTGCAAAAGAAGAAGCGCCGCACCCTGTACAATGCTCTCGCCGACGCCGAAGCGCTGGCGGAAACCCGACGGCTCTACGAGGAAGGGCTGCCCGGCATGGAGGAGGAATACGCCCGCTACATAGACGCTGTTGCCCTGCTGGATACCTGCGGCATTCCCAGAGAACGTCTGCTGGCGGAAAAGGCGCAGGTGTATCAGGAGTTGGCAGAAGTCAACCGCCAGATTCGTGACCAGCGGAAGAAGCTGGCCCTCTGCCGGGAGATACAAGACAGTTTGCCCAAAATGCAAAGTTCTATTGAAAAACTTGAAATGAAGGAAGTGATTCGTGATGACTATCGGAGGCGGTGAAGCCGCCGATCAGCTGGTGCGCATGATGCTCTCCGGCTCGGAGGTGGCCGTCCGGCTGGGCGGCTCGGCCCTCAAAAATATGCTGGCGCTGACCATGGCGCTGGCAAAGAACAACAAAAAGGTTTCCGGAAAAATCAACCTGGGAAAGATGCTGCGGGAGACGCAGGACCTTCGGCGGTTCCCCATGACGCCCGAGCAGTACAAAGAGTTCCGGAAGCTGGCTAAAAAACACAAGCTGTTATATTCGGTGATCCGCGACAAGGACGACCATGGCAAGCTGATGGACGTCATTCTGCCCGTGACGGAGCTGGACCGGGCCAACGCCATTTTTGAGCGTATCCTGTACACGATTCCGCCGGAGCCGGAAAGACAGCCGAAGCGGAAACTCCAGCAGGGGCGGGAGGTATTCCAGCAGGAGCGTTCCGCCCCCCAGAAGGCACAGGAAGGGCGGCAGGAGAAGCCGCAGAACCACAAGAGGGCCGTGAACAGCCCCAGAAGGCCCCGAAAGAACAGGAACCGAAGGACAAGAGCTGGCGGGAGGCGATTCCGCCAAAAAAAGGTTCTCGGTCGGAACAAGACTCGCCCGCTACAAAACCCAGCTCCTCTACACCCAAAAAAGCTCCGGTTACGAGGATGACGAGTGACCGCCCTTCCGTAGAGGGGCGGCTAAAGGCGTTTCGAACTCAGCTGGATCAGGAACGGGCGGCTGTTCCGACCAAGGCAAAAACGAAGGGCAAAGTCAAGCCTAAGAGTAGGTAAGGGCAGTGGCTATTCCTTGAAGCGGATAACCGGGCACTGCTTATATTTCTTTCCGATTTTCCTCCGTTCCAAAGCGAACACCATATCACTGGTGCGCTCAAAAAATCCCTCTCCCCTGAGCCAGCTCATGCCACAGTTACAGTGCTGAAGTCCAATGAACTGCTGGTGCATTTTCCTGCCGCATTCCGGGCAGATTTTATTACTGTTATCGCGCTTCTTTGGTGGGTGCTCACTCTTCGGCGGTTTTTGCGGCTTAGGTTCCGGAAGGCCCTGTTCCGCAATGCGGGCTTCATATCGGGGGAGTTTGTACAGGAACACTTTGTAAAACTCTTCATAAGGAACCCATATGGCAGTGGACTTTACTTTTTCATAAACCCTGACAGCTATTTTTGATGCGTCCTCGCCCTCCGGCATTTTCCCATGCTCCCGGTAATACTTGCAGACGGCCTGAAATATCCAGTCCGAAATTTTTCCCTTCTGTTTCTGCCGAAGGTCTTTATCGGTTTTGTTCGGTTGTGTCCGCATTTTATAGGCTAGGGAATTGTGATTCGATTTCATTGTCCTCTCCCGTTCCCGCTAATTTTTGAGTCAATTATAGGCACATTGTGATATGCTGTCAACAAAAGGCGGGCTTCCGATATGACCGGAAGCCCGCCTGATCTTAGGGGGTGATCCTGATAAAACAAACAACCAAAACAGGCCGTCTCGCTGTCTGCCTGTTTCTGTACATTCCGGTGGTCTGGGCCGCGCTGCTGATCGCTCAATCCCTGGGCGGAGGGCTGCCGGACATCGTGGCCAAGCTAACGGCGGCGCTGGAAAACCCTTTTGACGTTCACTGGACGCCCTACAGCGGCCTGTCTATTCTAGCCTGCACAGGCGTTTATATCCTAGCCCTCCTTTACCGCTCCGCCAACCAGGGCCGGACGCGGGAGGGCGAGGAGCATGGCTCCGCCACCTGGGCCTCGGCCCGCGAAGTGAACGCGCAGTTCGCTCAAAAGGAAAATAAGCTCCTCACCCGCAACGTTCGCCTGGGGCTGGATACCCACAAGCACCGACGCTCCCTCAATGTGTTGGTCATCGGCGGCTCCGGCGCTGGTAAATCGAGATCCTATGTAAAGCCAAACATCTTAGAGGCCAATACCAATTATGTCATCACGGACCCCAAAAGTGAAGTTTTGCTTGCCACGGGCGGCTGGCTGAGGGAAAAGGGTTACGACATCCGAGTACTGAACCTTGTGAATTTGGAGGAGAGCGACGGCTACAATCCTTTTCGCTATATCCGAGATGAGAAGGACGCCCTCCGGCTGGTGAACAATCTCATCCAGGCCACCACACCCAAGGACAGCCATGAAAGTGATCCATTTTGGACCAAATCAGAAACAGCCCTGCTGCAAGCTATCATTCTCATGTTGTATCAGGAGGCCCCGGAGTACGAACAGAACTTCTCTATGGTTATGCGAGTCCTGGAGTACGCCGAGGTTCGGGAGGAGGACGAAGAGTTTGTATCTCCCCTTGATTTGCTGTTCCAGGCTATGGAGCGGGAGAATCCGAACAGCGTCGCGGTGAGGCAATATCACGTCTTCAAATTAGCCGCTGGCAAGACAGCTAAAAGCATATTAGTGTCCACCGCTGTCCGGCTGGCCCCCTTCAATCTGCCGCAGATCCAGGCCATTACAAACAGAGATGACATGGACCTGTACACGCTGGGAGAGAAGAAGTGCGCGCTCTATGCCGTCATTCCGGATAACGACGGCACGTTCAATTTTTTAGTGAGCCTGCTTTATGCCCAGGCTTTCCAGGCCCTCTATTACAGTGCCGACCAGATCCACCATGGGGCCTTGCCCTGCCATGTCCATTTCGTCCTGGACGAGTTCGCCGCCATGCCCCTGCCGGGCTTCACCCGTGAGCTGGCCACCATGCGCTCCCGGAACATTTCCGCAAGCGTCATCATACAAAATATGGCGCAAATTAAGGAACTTTATAAGAACAGTTGGGAAACAATTCCGGGGAATTGCGATACAATTTTGTACCTGGGCGGTAATGAAGCGGCAACCCATAAGTACATTTCAGAGGCTCTTGGAAAGTCCACGATTGATACCCGAACCCACGGTCAAACCAAGGGCCGCTCCGGCTCCTACTCCACCAATTTTCAGCAGAGCGGTCGTGAGCTTTTGACCCCCGATGAGGTTCGTCAGCTGGACAACCGCTACGCCATTTTATTCATCCGGGGCGCCAAGCCCGTTATGGACCTGAAGTACGAGCTGACCAAGCACCCCGCCATCCGCCACACCATCGACGGCGGCGGACCGCCCTACATCCACCATCAGAAGAAACCCGAAACCTGGCTCTCAGGCAAACCGCTGTTTGTCCTGGGGGCCGATATTTTTAACAATGAAAAGGAGATTACCGACTATGAAGAAACCGAAGAACACCCTGACGAGAGAGCAGACGAGGATTGAACGCCGGGCCAAGCGGCTGTACGCCCTGGCCGTCTGTCTGCTGCTGGCCATGACCGCCATGATCGTCCCCGCCTTCGCCGCTGACGACCCGCTGGCGGTGGTGCAGAAGCTGTCCGACTTCATCTTCTCCCTCATCCGCGCCGTGGGCCTGATCCTGCTGGGCTACGGCATCCTCCAGGTGGGCCTGTCCTTCCAGTCCCATGACCCCTCCCAGCGATCCAACGGCATCCTCACCATCGCAGGCGGCATTGTTATAACTTTTACGAAGGAAATCCTTACCTTAATCACCGGATGATGAGGGAAAACAAAACCGGAGGGCGCGTCCGCGCCCTCCAATGCTTTGTGTCGGAAAGAAGGTGTGCCAATGGGTAGTGGAAACTGGATCGTGGACAATCTCAACTCCGCCCTGGGGACCTGGAACGAAAAGCTGGCGGAGATTTGGACCCTGCTCTCCACCAGCCCGGAGGAGTTCAAGGGCGGCAGTGTCTGGACGGTGATCCTCAATATCAACGAGGGACTGAAAGCGATTGGCTACGCCCTCCTGGTGATTTTTTTCGTGATGGGTGTGGTCAAAACGTGCGGCAGTTTCACAGAGCTTCGGAAACCCGAGCAAGTCCTCAAATGCTTTGTTCGCTTCGCCTTGGCCGAAGCGGCTGTATCCCACGGCATGGAGCTGATGACGGCGCTGTTCAGCGTGGGCCAGGGGATGGTAACAACCATCATGGATACCTCCGGCCTGACGGCATTGTCTGCCTCCGCGCTGCCGGACGAAATGGTCACCATCATAGAAGATGTGGGCTTTCTGGACAGCATCCCCCTGTGGGCGATCACACTGTTAGGCTCCCTGTTCATTTGGGTGCTGTCCTTGGTAATGATTTTAACTGTCTATTCCCGCTTTTTCAAGCTCTATATGGCAACCGCTATTGCGCCCGTTCCCCTGGCCAGCTTCGCGGGACAGCCCTCCAGCAGCATCGGTATAGCCTTTCTGAAAAGCTATGCCGCTATTTGCATGGAGGGCTGTGTGATCGTGCTGGCCTGTGTGATCTTCTCGGCGTTTGCTTCCACGCCGCCCGCGCTGTCGGATACCAGCCTCGCGGCTGCGACTATCGTGTGGAACTATGTGGGCGAATTGGTGTTCAATATGCTCGTCCTGGTAGGAGCCATCAAAATGAGCGACCGGCTCATCCGGGAGCTGATGGGGCTGGGCTGATTCGTGCGTGTTATGCCACTGCGTAGATTTTCACATCAGGATCAGCATCCCACAGGGGCTTGAGTCCCACAAATACATCGTTCTGGAACATCTCGCTGGTCAGGTACGCCTGGGCGTGTTCCACGCTGTCGAAGCCGTGCAGGACCTGGACGTCCTCCTCCCGGATCAACAAATCCTTGGTGAGCGCGCCGGGGATCTGCTCCAGGAAAGGCCCGCGGTAGTCGGTGTAGACCTTGGCAGCGGCGGGG
>CATOKC010000148.1 GCA_951800675.1 uncultured Oscillibacter sp. | reverse complement strand
GTAGGAAAGGCGGGTGGCCCTGGGATTTTTGGAGATAACCGTCACGGGCATGTCCGGGTCGATGGACCGCATCTCTTCCAGAATGGCCTCCAGAATCGCGTCGTCCCCGGCGTTGCCCCGGCCGTAGGCCCCGCAGATCACCGCGCCGTCCCGGGCCGCCGGGGGACGGGCGTGGCGGCGGAGGATTTCCCCGTAGATATGGAGCTGGGTGTCCACGGTCTTTTCAATGGAGAACTGGGCGGAGGCCTTTTCAAAGAGCTTTTCCCCCATCTCCCGCCGCAAGGCCCCGTCGGTTCCCAGGGCCGCCAGGCGCTTGCCCAGGGTCATGAAGTCCCGGGGGGTGAACAGATAGCCGTTGACCCCGTCGTCAATGAGGTAGGGGATGCCCCCCACGGCGGTGGAGATGGTGGCGAGGTGGAACCGGGCCCCTTCCGTCAGGGCGTAGGAAAAGGTCTCGGACAGGCTGGTGAGGACGTTGACGTCCAGGGCGCTGTAGAAGCGGTCCATGCCTCCGCTGATCCACCCGGCGAAGGTGACCTGCCGCTCCACCCCCAATTCCCGGGCAAGAGCCCCCAGCTTCTCCCGCTCCTCGCCGTCTCCGGCGATTACTAACCGTAGCTTATCACAGGTTTTATACGCTTCGGCAAAGCCTCGGATGAGGGTGGACATGTCTTTCACCGGGTTCAGCCGGGCGGCGATGCCCACCACCACGCAAGTCCCGTCCACCTCCGCCCCCAGGGAGCGGAGGTAGGGAAGCCGGTCCCCCTGGTCCGGCGCGGGGGTAAAGTCGATGCCGTTATAGATGGCGTAGAAGCGGTCCGCCGGGAAGCCCCGGGAGATGAGCAGGTCCACCATGGCGTCGGAGACGCCCACGCGGTAGTCCAGCCGCCGCAGGGCCCAGGTGTTGATGACCCCGAAGGTGCACCGGGCCAGGGGGCGGCCCATGTAGTCGATTTTATAATCGCTGTGGATAGTGGTGACCACCGGAAGGCCCGTGAGCCGGCGGAGGAGGGCGCCGATCATATTGGCTCGGGAGCCGTGGCAGTGGATGAGCTGGAAGCCCTCCCGGCGGATATACTCCGCCAGCTGGCGGCGGATTTTGAAAATGTGGTTGCCGCCGCAAATCATGGTCGGGATGCCCAGGGACCGGGCCTCGTCGGCAAAGGGGCCGTCCCGGAAGCAGACCAGCTGGGCGGTGATGGTCTTGTTCAGGTGCTGGAGGAGGCTCAGCACATGGGTCTTGGCCCCGCCGGAGTCCCCGCCGCTGATGAGATGAATGACCTTCATGATAAAAAATCCCCTTGTGATTTTGTGTAACGTATTATATAATATTTTCCGGGCCTTGTCTACCAAAGGCTCCATCAATCTGAAAGAAGGCGGGCCCGGGGCCCGTTACGGAGGTCTGGCATGGAACAAAAGAAAGCGTTTCGCATCGGCAAATTCAACATCATCGACATCATCGCCGTGGCTTTGATTCTGGCGGTAGCCCTTTACGCCGCCGTGCGTATCCTGAACCGGGGCGGGACCATTGAGGTGCCCACCATGGAGATTACCTACGTGGTGCGGGTGCAGAACGTGGCGGCGGAGCTGTACGAGAATTCCAAGGAGAATCTGCCCTCCCCGCTGATGGCCTCCGGGGCCCGGCTGAACGGGCGCATTGAGTCCGTGGAGGCCACCCCCTGGCTGGAGCTGGGGCCCGACGGGCAGTGGCACGAGGACCCGGACCATGTGAACCTCTATTTTACCTGCACCGCCACGGTGCCCAAGGAGGAGGTCATGACCACCAAAGTCGGGGAGCAGGAGGTCCGGATTGGAAAGACGGACTATATCATGAAGAGCGAGACGGTGGAATTCCAAAACGGAACAGTAGTGGACGTAACCTGGGGCTGACCTACTTTTTCTTGCAAGAAAAAGTAGGCAAAAAGAACGTTTGCTCGCTCTGGTTGTCTGGTGGGAAACCAGGCCGGAGCGACGGCGACGCAGATTTGCGGGAAAGGAACATCCGATGAAGAGAATATTTATGCTTCTGGTTTTGCTGGCCCTGCTGGCGGGGTGCTCCGCCGAGGCGGCCCCGGCCATGTACATTGAGCCCGCCCAGCTCAGCGAGGAGGAAGAGGCCATGGCAAAGCTCCTGGGGGCGGACATGGACCAGCACCTCTTTGACGTGGTGCTGGACGGCACGGCGAAGAAAATGTCCGTGACGGCCTATGAGCTGGCGGACGGAACATGGGAACCCCGGATTGGCGGCGGCGGGTCCGGAATGGCCCTGGATGAGAAGGCGAAGGAGGGCCGGCTCTGCTTCGGCTTTGAGGACCTGCGGAAGGACTTCCGGGAGGCGGCCCAATTTGACGGAATAGGCTATACGGCCACCAGCTGGGAGGGCACGGAGGACCTGGACGACCCCGAGGGCATGAGCCGGACGACCAGCTTTCTGGCTAACCGGACGGAGATTATCTATGAAAAGGAGATTCCCCTTGCCGTCCAGATCAACACGGCAAAAAACGGGGTGGTCTCTTATAACCCGGAGTATTTCTTCCAGCTGGAGGAGTATGAGAAGCTGGGCTATGAGCATGTCTATGCCCTGACGGTGATGTTCAGTCAGGAGCCCCTGTCTTAAATAACACCAAGCGGCGGGCCCGGGAGGGTCCGCCGCCTTTTGTTCGCTCCTTTGGGACTGCCATGGTCCCGGGAAATGGCCTGACCAGGGGGTCAGGCCCCACAGGGAAAGTGCAAGCTCCTGCCCGGGTTGCAGCAGCTCGGACTCATTGATGCTGTGTGTTTCTGTAGAACCGAAATCCATCTTTGTGGGGCCTGTGCCCCTGCACAGGCCATTCCTCCAGGGCCCGCCTTCCTCCGGTAGAACTCCCTGTGGGTGCTTTACAGCATGCACTTCCCCCGGGCCAGGTATTTCCCCTCCGGCTGGGAGGGGAGCACATTCCCGCTCTCCACCGCCAGGCGCCCCCGGAGCCACACCTGCCGGACGCCGCCGTCGGTAGCGAAGCCCTCATAGGGGCTGTACCCGGCGGCGGACTCGCAGTCCTCCGCCCGGATCACATGTCCGCCGCTGGGGTCGTAGACCACGATGTCCGCGTCGGCCCCCGGCTGGAGGGTCCCCTTCCGGGGGAAGAGGCCGTACAGCTTCGCCGGGTTCTCGCTGAGGACGCGGCACATCTGGGCCACGCTCAGCTTCCGCTTGGCAACGCCCAGGGACCACATCAGCTCCCCCCGGGTCTCCACCCCGGGGAGGCCGCCGGGAATCTTGGTGAAATCCTCCCGGCCCAGCTCCTTCTGCTCCAGGGTGAAGGAGCAGTGGTCCGTGGAGACGGTCTGAATCTCCCCCCGGCGCAGGGCCTTCCACAGCGCGTCCGCCTCCTTCTTCTCCCGCAGGGGCGGGGCGCAGACATACCGGGCCGCGTCGGTGAAATTCTCCTGGTAATACAGGCTCTCGTCCAGGGCCAGGTAGTGGGGGCAGGTCTCCACGTACACCGTCTGGCCCCGCTTCCGGGCCCGGAGGACCTCGCCCAGCGCCTCGCCGTTGGTGAGGTGGACGATGATCACCGGGGCCTGGGCCGCCTGGGCAACGCGCAGAAGCCGCCCCACCGCCTCCGCCTCCAGATAGGGCGGGCGGGTCTGGGGGTGACTGGCGGGGGAGAGCTCCCCCAGGGCCTTTTTCTCCGCGATCATGCCGTCGATGACCCCGGCGTTTTCACAGTGGACGCCGCAGATTCCCCCCAGAGTTTTCAGCTCCTTCAGCGCCCAGTAGAGGTCCCGGTCCCCCAGCAGCATGGCGGGGTAGGTCATGTACAGCTTGAAGGAGGAAATGCCCTGGGCGAACA
The DNA here is from genome assembly GCA_951800675.1 of uncultured Oscillibacter sp. The sequence goes on along the minus strand of CATOKC010000148.1, from coordinate 3,681 downwards.
TCTCCGGCAGCTCCGCCCGGACGCCCTCGTTCCAGTCGTCGATGGTCATGTGGAAGCCGTAGTCGCAGAAGGTCTTCCCCACGGCCTTCTCCCGCCAGCGCCCTAAGCCCGAGGCCAGGGACTCCCCCTTGTTGGGGCAGGCGAAGTCAATGACGGTGGTGGTGCCCCCCCGGAGGGCCGCCCGGCTTCCCGAGGCGAAGCCGTCGGCGGTGACGGTGCCCGCCACCTCCAGGTCGAAGTGGGTGTGGGCGTCGATGAAGCCGGGGAAGAGGACGCAGCCCGTCACGTCGATGATCCGCTCCGCCTCCGCCTTGAGCCCCCGGCCCAGGGAGACCACTTTTTCTCCCTCCACCAGCAAATCCGCCCGCCGGACGCCCTTGCCGGAAGCCACGCTGCCGCCCTTGAAGAGTGTGCGCATATCCGTTTCCTCCGTTCTCGGTGTGTTGATGGGGATAGTATACCATAGGTCCCGCCGGATTTCCAGCGGCGGAGGCGCCTGCCGAAAAAAAATTCCTGGTATGGGGATTTTGCGCTTTCTATTTAAAAAAAATGTGCTATAATAGCCTCAGGTAGGGCGGAGGCCAATCCGCCCCGAAAGAAGAGGAGGTAAAAGAATGCAGACCAAGAAGTTCCTGTCCCTGCTGCTGGCCCTGGCCATGATGTTCTCTTTGAGCGTCACCGCCGCCGCGGCGGAGGAAGACAAGAGCCTGGAAGGCTCCATCGTCATCCTCCACACCAACGACGTCCACGGCGGCATCGCCGGATACGCCAAGGTGGCCGCCTTGAAGGCCGAATACCAGGCCAAGGGCGCTTACACCCTGCTGCTGGACGCGGGCGACTACATTCAGGGCGACCCCACCGTCAGCGTCAGTCAAGGCAAAACCGCCATCGAGCTGATGAACCTGGCGGGCTATGACGCGGCCACCATCGGAAACCACGAATTCGACTACGGCTACGCCAACTTCAAGGAAATCACCAAGGACGCCAAATTCCCCGTGGTGGCCGCCAACGTGCTGGTCAACGGAAAGGCCGAAAACACCCATGTGATTTTCGGCGAGGAGGGCGGCAAGAAAATCGGCGTCTTCGGCCTGAGCACCCCCGAGACCGCCACCAAGGCCCACCCCGCCAAGATTCAGGGCGTGACCTTCCCCGCGGGCAAGGACATGTTCGCCATCGCCCAGGCCGAGGTCAAGGCCCTGGAGGACGAGGGCTGCGACTACATCGTGTGCCTGGGCCACCTGGGCATTGACGACGAGTCCAAGGGCAACCGCTCCATCGACCTGATGGACGCCGTGGAGGGCATCGACCTCTTCATCGACGGCCACTCCCACTCCACCCTGGAAGAGGTCAAAGAGGCCGCCGGGGACAAGCCCATCACCTCCACCGGCACGAAGCTGGCCAACGTGGGCGTGGTGACCATCTCCGCCGAGGGCGAGATCGCCATGGAAAACGTCTCCACCGAGGGACTGGCGGAGGACAAGGACATCGCCGCCCGGGCCGCCGCCATCCAAAAGCAGATTGACGACGACTACGGCGCCGCCTTTGCCAAGACCGAAGTCCTGCTCAACGGCGACAAGGACCCCGGCAACCGCACGGAAGAGACCAACCTGGGCGACCTCATCACCGACGCCCTGGTCTGGGGCGCCAAGAAAAACGGCGAGGAAGTGGACGCGGCCGTCACCAACGGCGGCGGCATCCGGGCCCCCATCGCGGCGGGGGACATCACGAAAAAAGACGTGAACACCGTCCTGCCCTTCGGCAACACCCTGAGCATCGTCAAGGTCACCGGCGCGGAGCTGCTGGAAGCCCTGGAAGCCTCCACTCACTGCACCCCCACCGCCATCGGCGGCTTCCCCCAGGTCAGCGGCATTGAGTTCACCGTAGCCACCGGCAACGAGTTCAAGGCCGGGGACCTGTATCCCGGCTCCACCTATCACAAGCCCGCCTCCATCGAGCGGGTCACCATCACCTCCGTGGGCGGCAAGGACTTCGACGAAAAAGCCACCTACGCCATCGCCACCAACGACTTCATGGCCGCCGGCGGCGACACCTACTACGCCTTCGCCTCCGCCTCCGTGAACTACGATCTGGGCCTGCCCATGGACGAGGTTCTGATGGACTACATCAAGGAAGAGCTCAAGGGCGTGGTTACCGAGGAAGCCTACGGCGAGCCCGCGGGCCGCATCACCATCGAGGCCGCTCCCGTGGAGGAGGCCCCCGCCGAGGAGCCTGTGGAAGAGCCCGCTCCTGTGGAGGAGCCCGCCCCCGCTCCCGAGCCGGTTCCCGAGCCCACTCCCACCCCGGAGCCGGCTCCCGAGCCCGCCCCCGCCCCCACCGTGGCGGAGGGCGACTATGTGGTCAAGTCCGGCGACTGCCTGTGGAGCATCGCCCAGGAAGCCTACGGCACCGGCCGTCAGTGGCAGGTGATCTACAACGCCAATAAGGACGCCATTAAGAACCCCAACGACCTGCGGGTCGGTCAGGTCCTGGTGATCCCCGCGGCGTAAGCCTTTGGATTTTCCCCCCTGATACGAAAGGCGCTCAGAGCAAAAGCTCTGAGCGTCCTTTTATCTGTCAATCAGCTTCCCCAGCAGGGGCTCAAAATCCACGCCTTCCTGGAGGGAGAGGCCCTGCTCCACCGTCCGCACGGCGCAGGCGTGGATAAACTCCACCGCCAGCGCCGCCGCGTCCCGGAGGGAATCCCCCCGCAGCAGCCCGCCGGTGAGGACGCTGGCAAACACGTCCCCGGTGCCGTGGAGGGGATGGGCCACAAATTCCGTTTGAACCGCCTCCGCCCTGCCGGTCCGGGCGTCGAAGCACATGGCCCCGGTCTGCCCCGGGGACAGCGCCGCCCCGGTGAGGGCCACGGAGCGCTTTCCCCCCAGGCTCAACTCCTCCGTGAGACGCCGGAGAGCGGCTTCGTCGTGAAGGGCCCGTCCTCCCTCCAGGAGGTCCCCGTAGTCCCGGTTCAGCAAAAAGGCGGCCTCCGTGAGGTTGGGGGTAATCACGTCCGCCAGCTCCGCCAGGCGGGCCATTCCGGCGCACATGGCGGGGGTGTAGGTCTGATAGGGCTTTCCGTCGTCCCCCATAACCGGGTCCACCACCACCAAGGTGTCCGGGTCCCGGAAGGTTTGGATGAAATCCGCCACCATGCCGATCTGCCGTTCGCTGCCCAAAAAGCCGCTGTAGATGGCCTGAAACCGGAGGTCCAGGGACCTCCAGTGCTCCGCCACCTTGGGCAGCTCCTCCGTCATGTCCAGGAAGGTGAAGCCGGTGAAGCCCCCGGTGTGGGTGGAGAGGAAGGCGGTGGGCAGGGGGCAGCACTGGACGCCCATGACGGAGAGAATGGGGATGACCTCGGTGAGGGAGCAGCGGCCAAAGCCGGAGAGGTCGTGGATGACGGCGGCGCGGGGTGTCGGCATAACGGGGTCCTCTTTTCGTTGTTGTGATGGGGGTATTTTACAACGGAACGGGAAAAAGCGCAAGAGCAAAAAAGGGACTGGACGGGAGCGGGGGAGTGTGGTATAATCAACTTCGATTTTGATACGCGCCTGTGATGGAATTGGTAGACATGCGAGATTTAGGTTCTCGTGCTTTCAGCGTGTGGGTTCGAGTCCCTTCAGGCGCACCAGCTCAGGAATTCCCCTTACCGCTGCGCTTCCCGCCCCGAAAGGGGCGGGA
>CATOKC010000147.1 GCA_951800675.1 uncultured Oscillibacter sp. | reverse complement strand
AGATATGCCGGACGACGCAGTAAAGGGGAACCCCACGCAAGCCCAGCGAAGCGGGTTGCGTGGGGAGAAGGAGGGGCAACGGAACGGAGCGAATGCCTGCCGACAGGCAGGCGTAGCGGAGTGCAGTTTGTCCCGACGCGGGCTGGGTACGCCCGCCACCCGCGCTTCCATTCTGGAAAAGCTGGTGCAGATGGGCTTTGTCCAGCGCAAGGGCAAGCAGCTTCTTCCCACCAAGGACGGCATCAATTTGGCGGCGGTTCTGCCGGAGGCCCTGACATCCCCGGCCCTCACCGCCGAATGGGAAACCCGTCTGTCCGAGATCGCTAAGGGCGAGGCCGACCCGGACGAGTTCATGGCCGGTATCGAGGCGCAGGCCCGCGACCTGGTGAAAACCTATTCCTGCATCAGCGAGGACAAGCAGAAGTTGTTTCAGACGGAGCGTGTCGCCATTGGGACGTGTCCCCGGTGCGGCGAAGCCGTCTACGAGGGCAAGAAAAATTATTACTGCGGCAACCGGGCCTGTCAGTTCGTCATGTGGAAGAATGACCGCTTTTTTGAGGAACGGAAAAAGGCGTTCACCCCGAAGATCGCCGCCGCCCTGCTCAAACATGGAAAGGTGAAGATCAAGGGCCTGTTCTCCCCCAAGACCGGCAAGACCTACGACGGCACGGTGCTTCTGGCTGATACCGGCGGGAAGTACGTCAATTTCCGCATGGAGTGGAAAAAGCAATAACATTTTCAGACGCAAGGCCCCGTCCGATTGGATGGGGCCTTGTGCTGTAATCAGAAAGGAGCGACCGAGTGAGCGAAGTATTTTCCATACAGTTGAGCAACCATACCACCCAGCGGGACGGCAAATCCGGCGTCTGGCTGGACTTGCCCGCCACAGCGGAACAGGTGGCGGCGGCGATGGGGCAGATCGGCGTCACGCAGGATAATCCGTGGGACTATTTCATCAGCGGCTTTTCCTCCCCGGAGGGCCGTCACCTGGCTATTCCCTATGACCTGGCCCTGGCCTCCGGCGTAAACGAGCTGAATTTCCTTGCCGCCCGGCTGGAAAAGCTGGACGCCTACGAGATCGGCACACTGAACGCCGCCTTGCAGCAGAAGAACACCGAATTGCGGACGATCAGCCGCATCACCGACTATCCCGACAATCTGGATTATTTTGTCAATCTCCCCGACATCCATACCGTGGCGGCGCTGGGGGACTACTACCTGAACCGTTCCGGGATGGTGGATATGCCGGACGAGTGGAAGCCCGCCATCGATACGGCTGCGCTGGGCAAGCACATCGCCGGACTGGAACAGGGGGCCTTTACCGAGTACGGCTATATCGTCAAGAGCGGCGACCAGTGGCGGCAGGTCTACGAGGGCCAGATCATCCCGGAGGAATACCGTGTTCTGTCCTTTCCGCCCCCGCAGGTGGAGCGTGACGAGGCCAGCCACCCACAGCCCCAGCGGGAGCAGATCGCCCCGGCCTCCCAGCCCGTCATTCCCATTGTGCTGACCGGCAGAAACAACACCGAGCGCATGAAAGAGATCACCGACAAGCTGGAAGCCGGTATTCAGGCCCTTTTTGAGAGTGAACAGTACAAAAACTACCTCACTGCCATGTCCAAGTTCCACAATTACAGCTTCAACAACACTCTCCTGATCGCCATGCAGAAGCCGGACGCCTCCTTGGTGGCGGGCTACAACAAGTGGAAGGACGACTTTGAACGCCAAGTGAAGCGGGGCGAAAAGGCTATTAAAATCCTTGCCCCGGCCCCCTACAAGGTGCGGCGGCAGGTGGAAAAGCTGGACGCCAGCGGCAGGCCCATCCCCGGCCCGGACGGGAAGCCGCTGACCGAGGAACAGGAAGTGACTGTCCCGGCCTTTAAGGTGGTGTCGGTGTTCGACGTGTCCCAGACCGAAGGCCGGGAGATACCCGACATCGCCGTGGACGAGCTGACCGGCAGCGTGGAGCGGTATCAGGACTTCTTCGCCGCCCTGGAGCGGACTTCCCCCGTCCCCATCGCCTTTGAGGACATCGAGAGCGGGGCGCACGGCTACTACCACCTGGAGGAAAAGCGCATCGCCATCGACGAGGGCATGAGCGAATTGCAGACCTTGAAAACGGCCATCCATGAGATCGCCCACGCCACCCTCCACGCCATTGACAAGGACGCCACGCCGGAGGAATTGGCCGACCGCCCCGACCGCCGCACCCGTGAGGTGCAGGCCGAGAGCGTGGCCTACGCCGTCTGCCAGCACTACGGGCTGGACACGTCGGACTACTCGTTCGGCTATGTGGCCGGTTGGAGTTCCGGCAAGGAGCTGTCCGAGCTGAAAGCCTCCCTTGAAACCATCCGGGCCACGGCCAACGACCTGATAACCAAAATCGACGGCCACCTTGCCCAGCTTCAGCAGGAGCGGCAGGCCCGGCAGGAGCAGGCCCCGCCCATCTGGAACGGGCTGGACGGGCTTATCAACGACAAGCCTTTCATGCCGGGGGCCACCCCGGAGCAGCAGGCCAACGCCCTGATCGACTTTGCCGAGCGTGACGGCCAGCGGTTGGGCAACGGGGAACGCCGCCTGATCGTGGACTACGCCAATGTTATCCGGGACTATCACAAGGTTGCCGACCTTATCAATGAGTTGTGCGAAGATGGCTACGAGTTACAGCACGGCGGCGTGGATATTGCGGTAAAAATGCGGGTGGAGCGTGAGATCGCGGACGCACCCCCGCTTCTCCTTGACCCGGACGCCGAGCCGCTGGTAACGGTCATTTGGAGCGAGAGCGCCGACCTGCGGGATGGGGAGCAGTTGCCCCTTTCCCAAGCGGATGTCGTTTTCAAGGCCCTGGACGACGCCATGCGGGATAAGCCGGGCTATGACAAGACCAAGTTCCGCATCGACTTCACCATGAACGGCAAGGCGGACAACTACGAGGGACGGCAGGACTTTGGCGACGGGGACGGTTCCCTGATCGAGCATATCCAAGGCTACCATGAGTATTACGCACAGGCGGAGCATTGGAAAAAGAGCGTCATTGAAACCTCTGGCATAGAGGGCTGGGAGCAGGACAAGGCCGAACGAGACATGATTTTGGGTGAGTTCATCCCCTATCTGAAACTGCACTGTAACCTCTCCGCGATGGAACGGGAGGCCCAGCGGCCCTTACAGTCCGGGGAAACGCTGACCCCGGAGCAGACCGCCTACTTCAACGCTGTGCTGAATTATGTGCGGGAGTGCCGCCCCATGCTCAATCGGGGAGAAATCCCCTTGCCGGAGCCGCCCCATCTGGCCGACTTCGATGTTGATTTGCAGGAGTACAAAAAGCAGGTGGAGGCCGAGATCGCACAGGAAGCCGCCGCAGCCGGTATGACCGTGGAGGAATACGCCGCCGCTGGCTATGAGTCCCCCGTCGCGCCGGAGTCGGAAGCAACGCCCTCCGAGCCGACAGAGCCGGAAAATTCTGTTCCTGAAAAAGCGACCCCGCCGGAGCAGGCGGAGCCGCCCGCCCCCGTCCTCACGGAGTTGGAGAAAAAGGCCGTTGAGATTGCCAAGGGCTATGAAAATCTGCCCTTGCAGGACAGGATAGATGTGATCGCCCGGACGTTCGGCTGTACCACGGGCAAGATCGAAACCTCCCCCTGCCGGGGCAAGTGGCGGGGGACAAGCGATATTTGTATTCGTTTTGACAATGGTACATCCCTGGCCCTGGGAAATTGCAGGACACCGAAAGCCAAAACGGTCAAGGTGCAGAGCGAGTATGTCAACGCCGCCTTGGTGCATTACAACCCGGAGATCGTGCAGGCCACGAAAGAGGCCGCTGTTGCCGCTCTGCTGCGGAAAGAGGCAAAGGACAACGCCATCGCCGCCCAAAAGGGCTTGAAGCCCTACTCTGTCCTGAATGTGGAGCTGTACGACGGCACGGACGATCAGAGCAGCGGGTACATTGGCTGGTACTATGCAACGCTGGCTGTTGACAGCAAAATCTGTACCCACATAGAAACCGGCCTGCATTTCGATATAATGGGCGGCAAGGTGAGCGATACCCCCACAAGGGAAAATTATTTTACCGCTGGGGCCTTGAAAGACGATCAGGTTGACTATGTGATGAACAACGTGGGCTTTTCTTCTGCTTCCGGGTTGTACTCGCTGCCCCTCCATGACGATGTGCGGGAGCGGGCGGAAAAGACGCTGGCGGAACGGGAGGCCCAAGCCGCCCTGCCCACTGTGGAGCCGACGCCGGAGGGCATTTCCACCGAGCTGTACGACCTGATGTGCGCCTATGACCCGGAATTTATGAAAGGCTACGAGAACCGGGAAGATCAGATCGGCGGGACTATCCGGGAAATGCAGGCGGTTGGCCCCACGTCCTTTGAGCTGGTGATTGTGGGCATCCGGGACGACGAACAGGCCCCCGCCGCCCTCCGGGAACGCGCCGCCGCCCTGATGGACACCATCGACCGCTACAAGGAGCTGAACAACACCTTTTCCATCTATCAGGTACGGGGCGGGCCGGAAACGCGGGATTTCCGCTTTGAGCCGTATTATCGCCTGCTGGCGACCGGGCGAACGGTTGACCCGGCGAATTATGACCTGGTGTATACTGCCCCGCTTCGTGACATTGACACGCTGGAAAGCATTTACCGCCAATTCAACACCGACCACCCCGCCGACTTCAAGGGACACAGCCTTTCCGTTTCCGACGTGGTGGTGCTTCGCCACGGCGACCGGCAGGAGGCCCATTTTTGCGATGATGTGGGGTTCCGGGAAGTGCCGGAGTTCTTGCGGGAAAATCCTCTGCGTACCGCCGAGTTGTCCACCGAACAGAACGAGAACATGATCGACGGTGTTCTGAATAATGCCCCGTCCCCCGGTGAGGTGGAGGCCAAGGAGGAAGCCGGGGAGCCGGTTGCCGAACAGCCGCAGACCGACGCCCCGGAACAGCCGGAGGCCCCGGAGCAGGCCCCCGTCCGCTATTACACCATCAACGAGGGAGCGGCCCGCCGTGCCAAGGAAGCCAACAGCTTTGACGACTACCGGCCCGGCAGCGCCACGGCGGAGTATCGCCGCATGGTGGACAAGGCGGTGGAGATCGCCCAGCGGCAGAAAAAGCGGGTTGACCCGGAATTTCACGATAAGATAGACCAGCTTCTTGACACCTACGCCCGCCTGCTGGCACAGAACATGAATAAAGGCTATGAGATCGCCGCCCGTGTCCCCTCCGTGATGATTGCCGGGCCTGCCAATTTCCCCGTGAAGAAAAAGCAGAAGCAGAACGCCGCCGATGATAAGAATATGCGGGAATGGCAGGATATTCAGGGCTTGCTTGATAAAATCCGCAGCACCGGTATGGGCGGCATCAGCGCCGACGACCCCAACGCCATTGATAAACTGCAAGCCAAGCTGGAAAAGCTGGAAGCCACACAGGAAATGATGAAAGCGGTAAATGCCTACTACCGCAAGCACAAGACGTTGGAGGGCTGTCCCCACCTCTCCCAAAAGAGCATTGAGGCGTTCCAGTCCGGCGTGGCCGAGGGCGGCGGAGGAAGCCCCTTTTTGCCCTGGCAGTTGTCTAATAACAACGCCAATATCCGGCAGGTACGCAGCCGCATAGAGCAGTTGACCCGCCAGCGGGAAACCGCCTTTGTGGGCTGGGAGTTCGCCGGCGGCACGGTGGAGATCAACCGGGAGGCCAACCGCCTGCAAGTTTTCTTCGAGGGCAAGCCTGACGAGGCCACCCGGAACATCCTGAAAGAAAACAGCTTCCGCTGGTCGCCCAAGGCCGGGGCATGGCAGCGGCAGTTGAACGACAACACCTTTTGGGTGGTTGACCGCATTTCGTTCCTGCGGCCCCTCTCTGGCGAGAAGCCCAGCGAATTGCAGGCCAAGGCCCGGAAAGCCCAGCAGGAAAAGCCCTCTATCCGGGCGCAGTTGAAAGCGGCCAAGGAGGGCCAGCAGCCGAAAGCCCCCACCAAGGATAAATCGCAGGATTTGGAGGTGTGACGATTGCGAAAATATGAGGATGTGGACATCATCGCCTCCCTGGGGGCGGTGATGGAGCTGAACACCGAGCATTACAAGAGCGATTTCAGCTATGACATTAAAATGTTCATGGAGGCGGCGCGGCATCCCACCGAGGAAAACACACATCTGCTGTGGCTGTCCCGCCGCTGTGGAACCGAGTGCTTCCGGGAGCGTGACGCCTATCTGAAAGAGAGCCAAGCAAGCCATACCTGGACGTTCCACGCCACCACGGGGGACAGTATTTTGGCCTACGCCGTGGAGATCACCGGCCTGCGGGACGGCAAGGTGATGGGCAATCTCTATGAGCTGGATTACCGCCAGCACGCCGCCAAGCTGGGACAACAGGCGCTTCCAATTCAGGAAGTCAGTCTGAAATTTGAGGACGGAACCGAGGGCCGTTATCCCTATGAGCAGTACAATCACGGCATCTATGGGATGGTTTCGGAGCATGGCAAGGTGGTAAGCAGACACTATGAGCCGGAGAGCGAGGACGCCTTGCGGGGCTTGCTGACCGCCGCCCGCCAAGGCAGGCAGAAAAACCGTGCGGCCACGTTCAAGATCAAGATTGGCCGCAAGCCCTCTATCCGAAAACAGCTTGCCGAGGCCAAGAGTGCCGCCGCTCCCCAAAAGGCCCCGGCCAAAACGAAAAATCACGAATTGGAGGTAGGATAATGGTACATTTCACAGTTGAGGAAGAAAACCTGGTCTGCGTCTACTACAAGGCCGACCGGCGCAGGACGATGGGCCGCATGACCGCCGCCCTCCCCGATATGGACGGGGATATGCAGGCGTTGGCCCGGCAGACGATCAGGAAGTTGGAGGCCATGACGGACGCCGACTTTGAGGACGTGCGCTTTCTCTTTACGGACGAGTAACAGGGAAGCCGCCTGCCTGATGATAGCAGGTAGTCAACAGGGATAGGAATACAGACCTGCGGAAAAGGTACAGACGCAGCGCGGGTGTACCTTTTCCGCAGGTGCCGCGAGCGGCCCGCCGGAGGTGGGGCGCTTGCGTAAACGGTAGGCGCTGGGGGTATAGGGTAAGCAAGGCCGGGATAGGACAGACAGGGCAGCCCTACACGTTGTCCTCATGACCGGCCAACGGAAAGTTTGGAATTTCCTCGATCAAGTGCTGGGTGACAGTCTGCTTCATGTCCTCGTCCACATACCGCTTGACGGAACCATCCGGCCCTTTGACTTCTACGGTGCAGGTTTCTTCAATGTAGTCTGCATAGTGGGCCACCACCTTTTCAATCGCCCACGCCTCGCCAGCGACGGCGGCTTTGATGGTGGGATAGTCGATCAATTCCTTTTCCTTATCCATTCTGAAAACCTCTCTATTCAGATTTGACAGTATCATATCACAGTTGAAAGCCGATTGCCAGTATAAACCGGGGCGCGGGAGCCGAAATGATGGCCCCCGCGCCCCGGTTTTTTTGCGCCTATTTGTACGCCTTTAGAACGCCGTTTCAGCAGATATTTGATAAAAGTATCTACCCCCCTATCGACCACACCCGGAAAGCCTTGAAATACCAAGGCTTTTTTGCCCCTAAAGCGTTACACACCAGCCCTATGTCGGCGCACTCTGTCACGGGCCTTTTTCCGCTTCTCCTGCCTGGCGCAATTCGGGCAGTATTTCGCCCGGTTGGATTTTGGAACGTACAATTCACCACAGCGGACACACTTTTTTCTGTTCTCATGATGGAGCAGGGTGGCGCACAGACTTTCATCCAGCGGGAGGACAGCCGCCCGGAACCAGCGGCACAGCAGGGAGTAGGAAATGC